>CAZQFP010000052.1:0-8294 GCA_964592605.1 uncultured Clostridia bacterium
AACCTTGAACGCCTTGTCCTTGTTTTTAAGCTGACTGCGCTCGTCCTGACAGGTTACCACAATCCCCGTGGGAAAGTGCGTAATGCGAATGGCTGTTTCGGTCTTGTTAACCTTCTGTCCGCCCGCACCCGACGAACGGTAAACGTCCAAACGTATGTCTTCGTCGCGTATTTCAACGTCCACGTCTTCGGCTTCGGGTAAAACCGCAACCGTTGCGGTTGAAGTGTGAACCCTACCCTGCGATTCTGTTTCGGGCACGCGCTGAACGCGGTGAACGCCGCTTTCAAATTTAAGTTGCTTATACGCGCCCTTGCCGCTTATATTTAAAACTACTTCCTTTATGCCGCCGAGTTCGGTTTCGTTTTTGTCTACTTCTTCTATTTTAAGGCGGTGATGCTCGCAATAATTTATATACATTCTGTACAGCTCGTAAGCAAAAAGCGCCGCTTCTTCGCCGCCCGCACCGCCGCGGATTTCCATAATGCAGTTTCTGTCGTCGTTCTTGTCCTTGGGCAAAAGAAGAATTTTAAGTTCGTTTAAAAGCGTTTCCAGCTTTTCCTTGCACGATTGCACTTCAGCCGAAAACAATTCGCGCATTTCCGCGTCCGTTTCCGTTTTTTCGGCTTGGGCGACTTCGTTCATCTGCCTTTCCACTTCGGCGTATTCGGCGTATTTTTGCGCGGTTTCGGCTATTTCAGCCTGCGCTTTTGCAAGGCTCGTCCACTTTTCGGCGTCGGAAATCACTTCCGGATCGCTCATCTTCTGCGAAAGCTCTTCGTACCTTGCGTAAATACCCTTTAATTTTTCTATCATTTTACTCATAAATTTTTACCGTATAACCGCATTGTTATGGTTTTTAGCGTTTTAACTAATAATTGCCGCCCTTTTGCGGCGGCAATTTAAAACTAAAATACTATCTTAACAAAGCGTTCAACGCCGCTCAAATCTTTTAAAACTATTGCGTAGTCGCGCTTAGGGAAAATCTGCAACACCTGCGAAGCCTGACCTTCGCCGCACTCCATAATCAGCATGCCGTCGCGCGTTAAATAATTGCGCACGTCCTTTGCTATTCTGCGGTAAAAATCAAGTCCGTCGTCGCCGCCGTCAAGCGCAATTCTCGGCTCGTATTCGCGCACTTCGCGTTGTAAGAATGGAATTTCGTCGCTCTTTATATAGGGCGGATTGCAAACTATTATGTTGTATCTGCCGTGAACGCCTGCAAACAAATCGCTCACAACAAAGTTTATATTAACGCTGTTGTAGTTTGCATTCTCTCTGGCAAGCATTATAGCCGCGTCCGAAACGTCTACAGCCGTAACGCTTACATTGCGCTTTTTGGTAGCCGCAGCCATTGCAACGGCAACGCAACCGCTACCCGTGCACATATCAAGCACCTTGTCGCCTTCTTCAATGCTCTTAATAGCAATATCGGCAAGCATTTCGGTTTCGGGTCTGGGAATAAGCGCGCGCTCGTCTACCCTTATTTTGCAGTTGCAGAACTCGGTGTCGCCTATAATGTACCAAAGCGGTCTGCCGGTTAAGCGTTCCTTAACGATTTCGGCTATCTTTTTACTTTCCGAAGGTTTAACGTTGCGTTCGCCCTTATACAGGTCGCTACGCTTTATGTCCATAACCAGCGAATAAATCCATTCCGCATCGCTCTCGTCAATCTGCTTTGCGGCAAATTTCTTCTTGGTTTCGTCAAGCATTTTAGAAAGTATTCCGCCCGTAACAAACTGCGTTTCGGGCACGCTTTCGTCCGCGTCCATTTCAAGCACCTTATTGAAAGCCGCAATCGCAACTTCTATCATTCTTTCGTCGGGTTCGCGCGTTGTCAAATACTTCTGCAACACCATTCCGGGAGCTTTGAGTATGCGCACAAACTTATTATCGAACTTTGCAAGCAGTTTTAAAACTTCGTACGATATGCCCGAGATTATAGGCAAAAGCCCTATTTCAAGTCCTACCCTTGCAAAGAATTGCAATACTCCGCTTTCTATAGTGCCGACTCTGCAAGCCCAGCACATCAACGAGAAAATTACAACGTTTATTATAAGAACGATAAACAGGAACGAAGTTCCGCACCTGTCGTGTATGCGCGAACATTCCTGTACCTTTTCGGGCGTAAGTTCAATACCGTTTTCGTATGCGTTTATGGTTTTATGCTCCGCGCCGTGGTACTGATAGAGCCTTCTTATGTCCTTCAAAAGCAAAATAAGCCCTAAATACGCAAGGAATATAATCAGTTTTATGCCGCCCAGAATAAGCCCCGACCAAAGTCCGCCAAGCCCGTTGCCGCCGAAAATATCGGGGAAAGACGTATTTAACAGGTTTACAAGATAATTGGGTAACACCAAAAATATGCCCAGCGCCAAAATAACGCCGACAACCACCGAAACGGTAGTTATAATGTCGGTAACGCTGAGTTTGAATTTTTCGGCAACCCACTTCTTTATCTTTCCGGGTTCAGCGTCGTCATCGTCGTCCCCGTAAACCGAAGCCGAACGCATAAGCGTTTTAGTGCCGCGAATAAGCGAAGTTACAAGGCTTACAAATCCGCGCACGAAAGGTATTTTTACGGCGCGCTTATAAGAAACGGAATGCGCAAACCTTTTCGACTCAATCTGAATAGTTTCGTCGGGGTCGCGCACCGCAGTCGCCATGCAGTCCTTCCCGCACATCATAACGCCTTCCAAAACGGCTTGACCGCCTATATAGGTGCACTGCTTTTTAGTTTTTTGCTTTTTCTCTTTCTTTGACATTCTTAATATATTGTACGCACTCCGGCGACAAAATTTTTCGCCTATATTATACGGGCTCCAAATATTTTTGGAGCCGTAAAATTAAATATTATATCTTTTCTTGAACTTGTCAACACGGCCGCCGGTATCGACAAGTTTCTGCTTACCGGTAAAGAAAGGGTGGCACTTGTTGCATATATCCACTTTCAAAGTATCAACGTTTTTTGTAGTGCCGGTCTTAAAAGTCGCGCCGCAAGCGCATACAACCGTAACTTCGTGATAATCGGGATGTAATTCGGGCTTCATACTTTCACCTCGCTTAAAATCTTCTAATACCCGTTTATTATAATAGATTTACCCGCCTTAGTCAATTATTTTTAATGCGTTTAAAAATTTTTGTAGCATTTTGCGCAATTTTACATCTGCAGATATTTTTGGTAATTTTAGTTGCAAATAAACGCAAAGCGGCGTATAATGTGAAAGCACTTATGGATAACTGGATTTTAAAAGGTGTTAAAAACCTTGTAAACGAACACGCTACCGTTTCGGTAGAGTCATCCACGCAGGTAAAGGTTAAAGTGTCTTACGCACTTTTAACCGACTATGACGCGCTTTTGTACAACGGCGATATCAAAGCCGACTACCCCAAAGTATTGGGTCGCACGGCTGTAGGCATTGTTACCGAAGTCGGCGAAAACTGCTACGGACTTCAGGTAGGCTCAAGAGTTTACTTCGAACCTACGCGCCCCTGCGGTAATTGTTTGCGTTGTAAATCGGGCAAACCCAAAGACTGCAGAGAAGTAAGTTATGCCGGCAAGGATTTCGACGGCTTTTTGCGCGACTTTGTGGTATGTGAAGGCACCGAAGTTTCGGCACTGCCTTCCAACGTAGACGATATTCACGCATTGTGCATAGAACTTGTGGGGATTGCCGAAAATATATTCGACAAGCTAAACGTTACCGCAGGTCAGCGTGTTGCCGTAATAGGCGCAAGTCTTTCCGGCAATATTATTGCACAGATTTTGGCGTACCACAAAATCGTTCCCGTGGTTATCGATAACAACCCCGTAAATTTGGAACGTGCCAAAAAATGCGGAATTAACTACGCTTTTGCCGCGGACGACGATTTGGACGAACACATTAAAAGCGCAACAAGCGGAAATTTATGCGAAGCCGCTATTTACTGCACCAGCTCGCGCTTGCCCCTTTCCATTGCTCCGCGCGTGGTTGCGGACGGAAAAAGCGTTGTGCTAAGCGCTCTTTCTTCAAACGTTTTGCCTATCGACGCGCGCGAAATTCTCAAGAAAAATATCACCTTGTTCGGCGTTAGCAACGCTTACGGCTACACCGACACGGCTATAAACCTGCTTGTAAACCACGCGGTAAACATAGATATGTTCGAAAAGGAAATTTTAAACGAATTGAGACCCGCCGAACTTTTAGACAACTCCGCGCAATTCGTTTCGGGTCCGCGCCACGGCAAAATGTCTATACTCAAACTTATTTTGTAAATTCGGGTTAATTTCGCCGCGTACATACCATGCGCAATTTCAGAAAACTTATTTTTTCACTTAACTTCTTCTATATATTTTTAATTGCGGCACAGGTTGCCGCAATTATTTTTTTATGCCTGTACATTCCGTCGCGATTGCCCGCTGTCGCAATTTTAGTTTTGTGCTGGATGACGTCAACCGCAACGTGCGGCGTACTCTACCTGCGGAAAAGCGGAACCGAAGCAAAATGTGCGTGGTTTGTGTTCATTTGCGCGCTTCCCGTAGCAGGTCCGCTCATTTACCTTGTAGCAACCGTAAAAAAGCACCCTTGCGGCATACTTAACGTGCGTGCGGAAGGTCAAAGCGGAATATTTGCCGCCGCGCACGATCTTTGCGGTACAGCCGCCGTAGGCTACGACTACGCCGAATATTTCAGCGACGGCGCGCCCATTCTTGACAGAATACTCGAAGAAATTTCAACCGCCCGCCAGCGCGTATTTATAGAATTTTTTATTATAGGGCGCGGTATTATTTTCAAACGACTGCTCTGCGCACTGGAAAGCGCGCGTTCAAACGGCGCGGAAGTAAAAATAATTTACGACGGCGTAGGCTCTGCATTCAGAATAGGCAGAAAAGAAATCAAAAGGCTTAAAGCGCTGGGCGCGGAAATTAAAGTATTTCACCGCCTTACCCCCCTGCCGCGCCCGCGGCTCAACTTCCGCGACCACCGCAAAATTGTTACCGTAGACGGAAAAACCGCCTTCTGCGGCGGCATTAACCTTGCCGACGAATACGCCAATATAAACTCGCCCTACGGCTACTGGAAGGACACCGGTTTTGAAATACGCGGCGAAGCGGCTAAGATATTCGAAGGAATGTTTTTATCGGTTTGGAACGGTAGCCACGATATGATTGCGCCGAAAACGGGAGAAAAAGTATGCCTGCCCTTCTACGACAGTCCGCCGCACAGAAAATTCGGCGAAGACGCTTTTGCGCAGGCTATCAACAACGCGCAAGAACGCGTGCATATATTTACCCCCTATTTTTGTTTGAGCGATAAGACGAGCGCTGCGCTTTCGTTCGCAAAGCGGCGGGGCGTTGACGTAAAAATAATAGTGCCGCACATTCCCGACAAAAAATACGCGTTTGAAGTTACCAAAACTTACGCGCGCGAACTGAAAAAATGCGGCGTGGAATTTTACGAATTTACCCCAGGATTTCTGCACGCCAAGGCACTGATTTGCGACGAGCGGGTATTTTTGGGTAGCTACAACTTCGACTTCCGCTCCATGCACTATAACTTCGAGTGCGGCGTTATGTTTACGGGCGATATCTGCAACGACGCGGAACTCGATTTTCAGGAAAGTCTTGCGTGCTGTGCTCCGCTTTCTGACGGCTGTCCTACCGCGGCGCGCCGTCTATACCGTTTGATTTTAAAATTTTTCGCGCCGCTTGTATGACGGTTTGACAAACGCGGCTGTTAAATGTTAAAATCCGTCTGTAAGCGGCGCAAAACAGCGCCTTAGCTTCAAGGAGCTTTAACGTTTATGAAAATAATATTTGCTTCCGATATTCACGGCTCGGCAAAATACTGCGCAATGCTTGTAGACGCGTTTAAAAAAGAAAAAGCCGATTTGCTTGCGCTGTGCGGCGATATTTTGTACCACGGCCCGCGCAACCCGCTACCCGACGATTATTCGCCCAAGGAAGTTGCGGCAATGCTCGACGGCATAAAACAAAAAATAATGTGCGTGCGCGGCAACTGCGACGCGGAAGTCGACCAAATGGTTTTAACCTTCCCCATTACGCCCGATTACGCCGCAATTTACGTTGACGGCTTGCAAATATATCTTTCGCACGGGCACAGGGAAGTTTCGCCGTTGCCTGCGGGAAGCATATACGTTACGGGGCATACGCACGTACCGCTCAACACCGAAGAAAACGGCTATTACCACTTAAATCCCGGCTCTGTTTCTTTACCAAAAGAAAACAGCGAACGCGGTTACATTTTATACGAAAATTCAACGTTCTATTTTAAAACGTTAGACGGAAAAACTTACCTTAAACGTTCAATTTGACACATAATAAAAGCACTCCGCAGTTGCGGAGTGCTTTTATTTTCTCGTCGATTAAACGGGTAATAAACGAAGAATGTGTTTGCTGACAATCATAAGAATAAGGTCAACAACCCAAAGGATGAAACCAAGTCCGATAAGACGGATAATTCCCGCAATGATTTTGCCTTCCGAGAATCTGGTGAGTGCGCCCAACAGCCAGGAAGTAAAGGGAATGATTGCCAAAATCAAGCTAACGATGTAGCTAAGACCAAAATAATCGCTCTTGCCTTTTGCCATTTTTAAAAATCTCCTTTGATTTTAATTAAATATATTATATCATATATACAAAATATGTCAATCAATAGCAATAAAATATTTAATTTAAAGAATTTTTATATTTTTTTACATAAAAAAGCCGAAAGTAAACTTTCGGCTTTTAAAATACTAATAGGTTTATAAATTAAACAAGCTCTATAATAGCTTCTTCGGCTGCGTCGCCGCGGCGCTGTCCCAAAAGGTAAATGCGCGTATAACCGCCGCCTTGTCCGAGTTCTTCAGCACGCTGAGCGTACTTGGGAGCTATTTCGTTGAACAGCTTTTCCATAAGGGGATGCTGAATGTCAGCAGTTCTCTTTTTGAATTCGGATTTCTTTTCCGCAAAGGGCTTAACTTCCTGCAAGTCGCGAAGTTTGCCCATAAGTTCGCGGCGAACCGCCAACTTTGCGGGGCTGTCCTTTACGTTTTTAACGGTAATTTCCTTACCTTTTTTATCGGTCTTTACAACGTCGAATTCGATATTGTCGTCGTAAACCTTAATAGCTTTGGTTATAATTTTTTCAACGTACGGCTGAAGCTCTTTCGCTTTTGCCTTAGTGGTGGTAATTTTGCCGTACCACAAAAGCTCGGAAGCCTGATTTCTTAAAAGAGCTTCTCTCTGCTCCGCCGTTCTTCCCAATTTGCCGGGCATATGTTAGTCCTCCTTGTTTGAAAGTGAAAGTCCGTAAGACTGTAACTTTAAGATTACTTCGTCAAGCGACTTTCTGCCGAGATTTCTTACCTTCAACATTTCGTCTTCGGTTTTCTTTGTTAAATCTTCAACGGTATGAATGTTTGCGCGCTTTAAGCAGTTGTAAGAACGAACCGAAAGGTCCATATCTTCTATTGCCATTGCAAGAATTTTTGCCTGCTTGTCGTCCTCGTTTTTAACGAGTATGTCCATACCCTTAATGGTGTCGGACAAATCAACGAACAGCGAAATATGGTCCTGCATAATTTTTGCCGCAAGCGAAACTATTTCCTTTGCGCTGAACGCACCGTTCGTCCAAACTTCAAGCGTAAGTTTGTCGTAGTCGGTATTCTGACCTACGCGGGTGTTTTCAACCGCATAGTTAACCTTTTTAACGGGCGTGTAAATGCTGTCGATGGGAATATAGTCCAAAAGCTCGGTGCGCGTGTGGTCTGCGCCCTTATAGCCCCTGCCGCGGCCTATGGTAATTTCCATATCTATTTTGCCGCCTTCGTCAACGTAGCAAATGTGCTGGTCGCCGTTAATTATCTGAATTTCCGCATCTTCCGCAATATCGCTTGCCTTAACTTCGCAAGGTCCTACCTTGTAAAGATGAACAACCTTTACGTAATCCTTGTCGGTTACGGTTGTTTTAATTGCAAGCGTTTTTAAATTTAAAATAATTTCGGTTACGTCTTCTTTAACGCCGGCAATAGCCGAAAATTCGTGCTTGACGCTACCGTCTAAAAATCTTATGCCCTGTGCGGCAGCCCCGGGGAGCGCCGACAAAAGTATTCTTCTAAGGCAGTTGCCTATAGTAAGACCGAAACCTTTTTCAAGCGGTTCTACAACAATTTTCGCATAAGACTGGTCTTCGCTCTCTTCCGCCTGAATTTTAGGCATATCCATTTCGATCATATAACTTCCTCCTATTTTTTATATTTTTACTTGGAGTACAGCTCGACAATCATATGCTCTGCAATCTGACTGTCAATAT
>CAZQFP010000053.1:0-8293 GCA_964592605.1 uncultured Clostridia bacterium
GTCAACTTCGGGATTTTTAAGCTGCCATTCTTCGAAGCCCGAATTCAAAACGGTCATAGGATATTTAACAACCGCTTGGGGGAAGTATCCGGCTTTTCTGTAATAGTCCAGCGAAAGTTCGGGGTCCTTGCGCTTTGAAAGTTTGCGCTTTGTTCCGCCGTCCATCTTCATAAGCGAAGGCGTGTGCGCGTATCTCGGCGGCTTAAAGCCCAAAACCTTGTGAAGTTCTAAATGAATGGGCAAGCTGGAAAGCCATTCTTCACCGCGGATAACCAGCGTCGTACGCATAAAGTGGTCGTCGATTGCGTGCGCGAAGTGATACGTAGGAATGCCGTCCGACTTTAAAATTACCACGTCCTGATCGTTTTCGGTAACCGTTATATCGCCCTTTATCGCGTCGCGGAAGGTAAACTTGTTTTCAATACTTCCCGTAGATTTAAGACGGATTACAAACGGCTTTTTTTCTTCAAGATTTTTATAAATTTGCTCTTCGGTTAAATTTCTGCACTTTGCGTACGCGCCGTAATAACCGGTAGTCTGTTTTTCGGCAGTCTGCTTTTCACGAACCGCGTCCAACTCTTCCGCAGTGCAGAAGCACGGGTACGCGTGCCCTTCTTCAATGAGTTTTTTAACGAACGTTCTGTAAAGCGAAGCGCGCCTGCGCTGATAGTACGGTCCGTAAATATTAAGTTTGGATTCTATCTCCGCGCCTTCGTCGAACTTTATGCCGAAGTATTTAAGCGAACGTATAACGCTTTCCACCGCGCCGTCAACCTTACGTTTTTCGTCGGTGTCTTCTATTCTTAAATAGAATATGCCGCCCGTAGTGTGAGCTGTGCGTTCGTCGGCAAGCGCGGAATACAAATTTCCCAAATGAATAAAGCCCGTGGGCGAAGGCGCAAGCCTTGTTACTTCCGCGCCTTTTTCAACAACGCGTTCGGGGTAAATATTTTCGTACGCTTCGGGCGCAATTAAATTTTCGTCGGGAATAAGCGCCGCCGCAAGTTTTTTCAAATCCATAACCTTCTCTCCTTAATTCATTTGTTGCCCGCGTGTTTTCTTTTAAGATACCAACGGTATGAAAACCACAGTATTATTAAAAGTTCGAACACGCCCGCAACGACGTAGACGTAGTACATTTTTTCAAACGTGGTAAACGTTATGACGAATACGTGCAAAATCAGCGCGCACGCCCAAATTATAAGCGAACACGATATTGCCTGCGTAAGCCTGTTGCCCCACATCGCCGAAAAAACGGTAAATACAATCGCCGTCGGCAACGGAGCTACCACAAACACAAGCCACGCGTAATCTGCGGTGTGCGTTATGAAATAGAATATCATAAACACGCCCGTAGCCACAAACCATACCAACACGGCCGCCATTGCAACTATAAACGCGCGTATACCGCTTATATGCTTTTTGGGCTGAACGGCAGGCGCAACGCCCTTACCCTTTACGATATCGTCAACCGAAACACCGTAAATTTCGGAAAGCCGCAAAAGAGTTCGCAAATCGGGAATTGCTTCGCCGCGTTCCCACTTGCTTACGGCTTTATCGGAATAGTTTATAAGTTTGGCAAGTTGAAGCTGCGTTAAGTGCGCCTGCGTTCTCAACTGTACCAAATTGTTTGCGATTGAAACTTTCAATTCGTCCATAAAAAAATTTTACCACTTCCGCGCGATAATTACAAGCAAAAAAGCAACTCTACCAAGAGTAGAGTTGTAATTTTTTGTCGGTAGAGTGCAAAAACTTTTAAAGTTATCTCGCGTTAGCAAGCGTATAGCCGTTTTGGACGGATTTTTGTTGTATTTTCGCAAAAGTGTGCAATAATAATATAAAAGAGCCGCATGCGGCTTTAACGGAGAAAACAATGTATTCTTTTGAAATCTTCGCCGATTCTTCGGCAAACATTCCACAGGCGCTTGTAAAAAAGCATATGATAAACGTAATTTCTTACCGCTGCACTGTTGACGGTAAGGAACGCGACTGCTATTCCGACGGCGAAGACTTTGAAAAAGTTGCCAAAGAATTTTACGCGGCAATGCGTGCGGGTGCGGACGTTAAAACTTCGCTTGTAGGCGAAGACAGAATAATAGAAGCCGTAACCCCCTGTATGGAGAGCGGGCGCGACGCACTTATCGTAACAATATCTGCGGGCATAAGCGGCACTTACAATCAGGCTTTGAACGCTAAAAAGTATTTGGAAGAAAAGTTCAAAGGCAACAAACTGTACGTTTGCGACAGCGCGAACGCAAGTTTAGGTCAGGGACTTTTGGTGCTTAAAGCCGCGTCGCTACGCGAAATGGGTGAAAGCGCAAAAGCGTGCGCCGACTGGATGAACGAAAACGCTTACAAGTTAAACAGCTACTTCACCGTGGGCGATTTGAAGTATTTGCGCAAGGGCGGCAGAATTTCGGCAACTCTTGCGATTGCGGGCGCAATTTTAAACATAAAGCCCATACTCCGCGCCAACGACGAAACTCCCGCCCGCCTTGCTTTTTTCAGCAAGGAACGCGGCAGAAAAAAGGCTGTTTCCGCACTGTTGGAAGCGTTTAAGCAAAACGCTGTGAATATGGACGAAGCCACCGTCGCTATTGCGCACGCCGACTGCAAGGACGAAGCCGAAGCGCTTGCCGAACAGCTTAAACAGCTCGGCGTTGCCAACGTTATTACGGAATACTACGATATATGCACGGGTGCGCACGCAGGACCTGAAACGCTTGCGCTCTTCTTCTTCGGAAAAGACAGACGCGCCCCCGCTTCTTCGGGTGTAAAGCACATTTTCGGAAAAAAACCTGCAAAACAAAAAAATTAAATTTCGGCTACTCGCCGCCGCCGTTTTATGGCTGTACGGCCGCGGTATAAGCAACCGCCCGAATTCTTAGAATTCGGGCGGTTTTATTGTATTTATAACGTTAAATGCGGCATATTGCGGGGTCAATGCCTTTTGTCGTAGTCCAGTTCGGCGGCGTGATTTTCTGTTACGTACTTTAAAAAGCCTTCCAAGCCGTCTACGATGTCTCTGAAACTTTTTTCAAAGTCGCGCGTGTACCAAGGGTCGGCAACGTCGCGCTCGTTGTTTGTAAACGAGCATAGCTTATATATCTTGTCTCCGTATTCGCCGCCCGTCATTCTCAGCAAATCAATCAGATTTTGACTGTCCATAACAAGCACGTAGTCGCTGTTTATGACGTCTTTTTTCGTAATCTGCCGCGCTATATGCGAGCCGTGAATATTGTGCGCTGAAAGCGTTTTTTGCGCAGGCGGGTAAACCGGCGAACCTACTTCATAGTCTGAAGTTCCGAACGAGCTTACGCAAAAGCTGTTTTCAATTCCGCGTTCGGCAATCATACTTTTAAAAATGAGTTCCGCCATCGGTGAACGGCATATATTACCAAGGCAAACAAAACAAACGTTAATCATATTAAGTCTTTAATCGCCGATTTTCAGCTTGCGCCAGCTGTCGTATTCGGGCTTGTAATTTTCAATATACTCAATGATATCTGCGGGGAAATTAAAAAGTTTGTACATTTTGGAGCAGTTGAAAGTAATGAATTTCCGCTCTAACGCAACGTTCATAAACTTTTCCATTTCGCCGTAATAATTTTCTATATTGTAAACGGCAATCGCCTTTTTATGCCTGCCCAGCTGTTTAAGCGTAAGCACTTCGAAAAACTCTTCAAAGGTACCTACGCCGCCCGGGGTTATAATAAATGCGTCAGCATCGTCTTCCATAGTGCGCTTGCGCTCGGACATATTTTCAGTATAAGTTATTTTGTCGCACTTATCGTAAAGCGCTTCTATGTTTTCTTCGTGAAAAAAGTGGGGAATTACGCCGTGAATATAGCCGCCGCCGCGCTTAAAACCGCGTGCCGCCGCGCCCATGAGCCCAGTTCCGCCCGCACCGAAAACGAGCGAATGCCCGCGCTTTGCCAATTTTTCGGCAAGCTCTTCAACCGCCTTTATATATACTTCGTCTATTTTATCGCTTGCAGCGCCGAAAACACAAATTTTCATACTAACTCCGAAATTTCAAGTACCTAATTATTATATACTTTTTTTGAAAAATTGTCAACACCCGCCTAAATTTAAAAGCTCCCGTGCGCGGTTTGCGCACGGGAGTTATTATAAACCTAAATACTTTTAATTAAACGCCGTAAACCTTTACAAGTTTCGACTTGTACGAAACAAGTGCCGCTTTCAACGCACTGTTGACAGAATAATCACTGTCATCGACGGCGTTGTTAAACGTCCACTTGAAGTCGCCGCCGCCAATTCTTCCGGCATACTTTTCAACCTTGGTCTTTGCAACTTCGGGAGTATCTACCTGATATTTATAGAAGTCAGCCGCCGTATCGAAGTTGCTGTAAGTGGTACCGCCAGACTTCGTCTTATAATCGGCAGGCACTTTTTCGTCCCTTGTAGTTGCTTCATAGCAGTCGATATTATCTTTGGTGGTGGTAAGCTGTGTCAAAAGTTCGTAAGGGCCGTCAAACTTGTTACCGAAAGCCTTAATCATTCCGCCGGCTTCGCCCGAGAAAGTCTGACCGTCTTTGCCGTGTGCAATATCGGTGCCCTGAAGGGACGACATCATGGGCTTCATTCTTGAAGTTGAACGGAAATAGTTGTTTTCAACAAAAGCACTAGCTCCCATTGTAACGCCCACACCGTATTTCGCGTTGCCGTCGAAATAGTTATTGTAAATGTGCACGGTGCACGTTCTTATTCTGGGATGGCGGCTGTCGGAATGGTCGTACCAGTTATGATGGTACGTTATTTTGTTTTCGGTCTTTTCTTCCTTCATACCCTGCAAATTGCACTTGCCGCTGTCCCAGAAGTGGTTGTACGAATGTGTTATGTAGGTAGATTTTTTGGTATCGAGAGCGCCGTCGCCCTTTGCCTGGTCGGAATCGCTACCCGCGCCGCCGTAGAACATATCGCAGTTGTGCACCCAAACGTGGTTGTTGTCCTGCTGCAAGCCAACGTTATCGCCTTCGCTACTGTCGCAGTTCATAAAGCCGATATTTCTTACTTCAACGTTGCTTGAATTTTTAATTACTATTCCCCAACCGTTGGCGGTTGCGTCGTTACCTACGCCTTCTATAGTCAAGCCTGCAACTACCGCGTCGACGTACAAATCGCCCTTGGGCATATTAGCGGGGTCCGAAATATTGCCGATAAGTCTTATTGCAAGCGGGCGGCTGTCCGTCTGCTTTTTATAGCCGGTGATTATGTTCTGAATACCGACACATTCAGTGTCTGTTTTTCCTACCGTTACGTTAAGCGAAACCGTGTTTTTTGTTTGCTCGGTTGCATACACAACCCTTGCGTTTGCTTTTAACGTTCCGTCGTCGTTATAAGCGCCTGAAGACGAACCGTTAACAAAGCCGAATCCTGCCCTTTCGTGCGCCAATACGGTGATAGAAGAAGCCGTACCAGCCTTGCTTTCGTCTTCGGAAGAGCCGTTCACGGGCACAACTTTAAGGGTATATTTACCCGCTTTAAGCCCCAAAGCGTCCGCACGGACGTAATCGGCGTATTCACGCACAAGCGGTGCGTCTATCTTTACGTAGCTGGCGCCTTCAGCCTGATAATATACGTTATAACCGGTTGCACCCGTAACTTTTTCCCACGTTACGTAAGCCGCTTCCAAATCGCCGACGGCTTCTTTAATTTTTACCGCACCTGCGGGAGTTGCGGGAATTACCACACTAGTGTTGCCTTCGCCCGTACCTGTGCCGCCGGGGTTGTCGTTATTGCCTTCCGAAGGGCCGCCGGGTTGCAAGCCGCCGGTGGAGCCGCCAAGGTCAACTCCTTCTTCGTAATCGCAAACGCTGCAAACGCCGTTTACAAAATCGTGCTCTTTTTCGGCATACTTTGTTGAACAACCCGCCTTAGCGTCGCAGGGATGCCAGTGAGTTTGCTCGTTATAAGAATAGCCTTCGGCAAAGTGATGAGTGTGATCGTTACCGCCGCAAGCCGCAACGCCGCAGGCAACCGCCGTCGACATCACCACAACCGAAGCTATTTTTAACGCTTTTTTAAATGATTTCATCTTTTCCCCTTATCAGTTTAAACAAAAATGCCGAAACTGTCCAAGTTAATTTCACTTATTATTATAATACGCAACGTGTGTAAAGTCAACAACTTTTGTTGCGCGTAAACAATAAAAAACGCCGGCACTTTATGCCAACGCTTTTCTTTTTTAAATTAAAACAATATCTGCAATATCTTTGGGAGTAGCCGCAATATAGTCCGCGGCAGCGGCTTTCAGCTCGTCTTTGCCGCCGAAGCCGTAAGTAACTCCGATAGACTTCAATCCGCACGTTTTAGCGCCGATTATATCGTACTTTCTATCGCCAACCATAAACGCGCCCTTTTCAACTCCGAATTTTTCAAGTGCGTATGCTATAACGTCGGTTTTTTCAACACGCGAACCGTTTAAAGTAGCCCCCGCCACGCCGCTGAAATAGTTTAATAAACCAAACTTTTCAAGTATGCGCTCTGCAAACACTTCGGGCTTTGAAGTAGCAAGGTAAATTTTTACGCCGCCTTCGCGTAGCGCCGCAAACGTTTGGGGTATGCCGCCGTACACTTCGCAGTCGAAAATGCCCTTCGGCTCGTAAAATTCCCTGTAATATTTTACGGCGAGTTTTGCATCGTCGTCCGAAAGACCGCAATGCAGTTTAAACGAATCGTAAAGCGGCGGACCGATAAACGATTTAAGCGTTTGCACGTCCGGTTCGGGAAGTCCGAATTTGCCGTACGCATAGATTACCGAACGCGATATTCCGCCGTACGGGTTTGTAATTGTGCCGTCTAAATCGAAGAGTACTTCTTTCAAAATTTCCACCGTATTTCCAATAAAAGCCGACAACTTAAAATAAGTCAGTCGGCTTTCGGTTTTTCTTAAAATCAGTTGTTTTCGCCCTTTTCCGCTTGGCTTTCGGCTTCATTCTTTACATCGGGCGAGCACGCGGCAACGGCTTTTGCGGGAGTTTTAAGCCACAAAATATTCTTGAAATCGAACTTTATTTTTCCGTCTTCCTTAACCAAACGGTTGTAAAGCCATAAAATATAGCCCAAAGCTATAAATACAACCACAAGAATTACCACCCAAACGGCAACGCCGCCGTAACCTTTTTCGTTTACGTCAAGGAAAAAATACGGGTATTTGAAGTCTGGAATAGCCGCGCCGAGAATCAAAACGTAGCACACGTAAACAAGCGGAATTATTACGCTGAGTAGCGGCGCAAATATTGAAACGGTCTTCTTTTCTTCAAACAAAAAGTAATCTAAAATAAAAAGAATCGGCGCAAAAACGTGATAGGAAAGATTGCCTAATTTTCGCCAGAAATCAACCGTAAACGGCTTGCCGAGCAAAATACTGTAAACAAGAAAAGTTACCAAAATCATAATTGTGGTCATGAATTTGAAATTATGTATTTTGCGGTTGGCGCCGTACTTTTCGCCTGCGTAAACGCGTTTTACCGTATCGGCAAGCACTATAACCGAAACGGCGAACACGAAATAATTTGAAATATTGGTGTAATACTTCAAAAATTCCCAAGTAAGATCTTCCGGTCCTTCACCTACGTAAAAAAGACCGAAGGTAAGCAAAACAGCCAAAGCCGAAACGCAACACAGAATAATTCTGTAAATCATTTGCGTAGTTAAATTTTTAAGCCTATTCGTATTTTTCATTTTTTTACCTTTTTATTAAAACGTTGAACACATTATAAACCAAACAGACTACTTTTTCAAGCGAACAAAACGCACAAAAGAAAAAAACCGATAAGAAAATCGTTCTTATCGGTTTTTAATTGGTGGACGAGTGAGCCGTTACAGGCTCCGGTGCGACGGAACCTTGCACCCTTCGGGCGCAAGGTTGATTATTATACCAAATGGAGTGGCAACAAAAAATTGTTGCCACTCCATTTGGTGGACGAGTCGGGACTTGCACCCGAGTCTTACACGTTTGGTTAAAGGTTTCTACATACTTATTCCGCCTTTAATCTTAACCCCTGCGCCGACGGACGGGCGCAAAACAGGTGCATGCCGCAAAATACGGTTTACCGCGCGCGGCAACCGCGGTAAAAAGTTTGCCGTTTAAATAACGCCGCTATGCCGAGCGGCACGCGCAAAGCGACGGACAACGTTTAAGTTACGCTGCGCAAGCCATAGCTCCCGTTCTTACCGAAGGGAAAGCGATGGTTTTAGAATCTTTGGATTCTGCATTTAAATTTAATTTTCCGTTTTTACAAAGCCGAGCCTTTGGTATGCTTTTCTT
>CAZQFP010000054.1:0-8248 GCA_964592605.1 uncultured Clostridia bacterium
GTACTACTCCGCTATGCAGGACGAAAGCGATGAATATATTAAAAAGATTTGGACAGAACATTTTAAAATGGAAGTTACGCACCTTAAAACTGCCGCAAAACTTTTGAAAAAGTTTGAAAAGAAGACGTTTGAAAGCGTATGCGGCGACGGCGAATTTCCCAAGCTGTTGAAGCTGGGCGGCAACAAGGATTACGTAAGGAAAGTGCTTGCTGACACAATTAATCTTACCGCCGACAATACCGAAAAGATTGACGGTTACAAAGATATTAAGAAAATTCCCGATAGCCACAGATATTTCGATTATCAGAAATATATGGGCGACCCCGAAAGAAATCCTTCGCACCTTGTCATAAAGAAAGCCGTTCAACGGCTTGGTCAGGACTACCGCTATCAGGACAAGGAGCATCCCGTAAAGGAACTCAGAAACAGAAAAGACGACAACGTGCATATTGCCAGAACGAAGTAAATATTAAAAGCGCCGCTATTTTCAGCGGCGCTTTTTATTTTCTTTTACGTATTTTTTTAATTCTTTAAAGGTTTGCTTTTCGCCGTGCTCTTTCAGCATTGTTAAAAAATATTCAAGCGTTTGAGCGGTTTTAGGATGCATTACGCTGTTATCTTTACGGCGTAAAAAGTATTCAAGCGGGTAATCGTCGGTATAGTCTTTGCCCTTATAAACCTTGCTTGCCGCAACGCGGTCGCAAAACATTTCGGCAAAATATTTCGGCGGCATTTCCACTGGCACAATACTGCCCCCCGCGCCGCTGTCAACCCAGTATTCGAAATGGTGCTTGTTTCTGCCCTTGTGATGAAGCCACGCTTTTGAAAAGCCCAACTCTTCCCTTTCTTTTACCTGCGGACTGCGGTTGCCCTGATAATATTTTGCGCCAGCCCAGAATTCCGAAGGCGAAAATTTTGACATATCGTGAAAAAGCCCTTGCTTTATAAGACCGCATTTAAAGCAAAGTTTACGCACTATGCGGCGGTGTTTACATACCGTTAAAAAATGTCGCAGTACTTGCATTAAATTTCTATCTCCATGCCGTCATATGCGGCGGTTACGCCATATTTCAGCTCTAACTGTTTCAAGTGCTCGCGTGTGGGATTGCTGTTATGCGAAAAGTGAGTTATAATTATTTGCACGTTTTCGTCTATCGCGCCGCAGTCAATCAGCTTTTGCTTCATAACCATATCGTCTTCTATGCCCATATGGCGCGAACGTTCCCCTGCCGTATATTCGGCAAAAGTACAGTCTATTGCAACAACCTGCGCCTTTACGCCCTTTTGCTTTAAAAACTCAAAAGCCGCGTCTTCAATTCTGCCCGTATCGTATAAATGAAGATACCCCTTGCCGCCCTTGCCAATATAATACAGCAGGCAGTCTTCGGTTTTTGAATGTTGCGCTGGCAAAGTTAAAATGCGGTAATCTCCGACAGTAAAATCAGCATAAGAACGTATTTCGTTAAGGCATATGTTGGGGGCAACTTCGGCTTTCATCTCTCTTGCGGTGCACTCTTTGAAAACCGCGTTCACTTCTGCGTTACCGAAAATTTGCAACGGCGCGCCGTTCACTTCGGCATACTTATAGCCGCGCAAAATGAAGTCGTGCGCATAAAAATGGTCCATGTGGGAATGGGTTACCAATAGGTACTTTAATGCGCCTAAATCCACATCGTACTTCAATGAATGCGCATAGGCTTCGGGTGGAAAGTCAACCGAAAGTTCGCCGTCGATTATAACCTGCGTGCGCGTTCTATACTCGCTTTCGCCAAGTGTTTTTATGTTGCGGCAATACTTGCAGTTGCAGAACATTGCCGGCACGCCTTCCGCCGCTCCCGTGCCTAAAAATTGTATTTTCATAGTTATAGTTAGATTCTTCGCTTCGCTACACTCGCTTAGAATTACAAGACTGATTATAGACAAACAGGGCGAATAACTCGCCCTGAATTTTATACTTCGTAAATTATAGTTACCGGTCCGTCGTTAAACTGCTCTATCTTCATGTCCGCGCCGAAAACGCCTTGCTTTACCGTTATTCCGTAAGCGCGCATACACTCCGCCGCGTATTCGTACAGCTTTTTTGCAAGCTCGGGTTTTTCGGCTTCGGTAAAACTCGGTCTGTTACCGTGCGAACAGTCGCCCAAAAGCGTAAATTGCGAAACGAGCAAAATTTCGCCGCCGCAGTCTTTAACCGACAAATTCATTTTGCCGTTTTCATCTTCGAAAATTCTTAAAGCCGCAACTTTTTTTGCTATAAGTTCCACCTGCTTTTTTGTGTCGCCGCACTTAACGCCGAGAAAAACCGTAAGCCCGTGCGGTATTTCGGAAATAAGTTTTCCGTCAACGGAAAGAGCCGTACGCCCCACCCGCTGTATAACGGCTTTCATTATTTGCCGACGCGCGACATATACTCGCCGGTGCGGGTATCTATACGGATTGTTTCGCCTTCTTCAACGAACATGGGAACCTGAATGGTTGCGCCAGTTTCAACAACCGCGTTCTTCATTGCGTTGGTTGCGGTGTTGCCCTTAACGCCCGGTTCGCATTCGGTTATTTTAAGTTCAACAAAGTTTTCGGGTTCAACCGAGAAAGGCGTACCGTTCAAAGATTTAACCGTAACGGTATCGTTCTCTTTGATATATTTGAGAGCTTCTTCAACCTGGCTGTAATTGAGCGTAATCTGCTCGTAGCTTTCGGGATCCATAAAGTTATAGAACTCGCCGTCGGTATAAAGATATTCCATTTTGCGGGTTTCTACGTGAGCCGTTTCGAGCTTAGCCGTAGGGTTGAAGGTTATATCGGAAAGCACCTGTCCCGTAACTACGTTTTTAAGCGTTGTTCTTACGAAAGCCGCGCCCTTACCGGGTTTAACGTGCTGGAACTCGGTTACCGTATAAACGCCCTTGCCGTTGTATTCGAAAGTAGTGCCCTTTCTTATATCGCCTGCTAAAATTGATGCCATATAATTTACTCCTTGTAAATTTGTTTTATAAAATAATAAGTTTTTTATCGGAATTTGTAAGAGAAACCGCTTTGCCGCCTTTAAGCGTTACGGTATCTTCTATTCTTATTCCGTAGTTACCTTCAAAATATACCCCGGGCTCATCCGAAAAAACCATACCGTCCCTCAAAACGTCCGAACTTTTGGGCGAGAGATAGGGAAACTCGTGTACGTTTATTCCTATACCGTGCCCCAAAGAATGGGTAAACAATTTATCTAAGCCGTGTTCGCGCAGGTACGAGCGCGCAATTTCGTCGGCTTCGCAACCGGTCATTCCCGCAACTAGTTTTTCTTTAACAAGCATATGCGCACGCAAAACGTGGTTGTACGTTTCCATAAAGCGGTCGTGCTGCCTGTCGTTACCGAAAAGAAAAGTTCGCGTGCAATCCGAACAGTAACCGCCGAACTTGCAGCCGAAATCTATTAAAATTATATCGCCGAATTTAAGGCGGGTTAATCCCGTTTCGTGATGGGGAACGCTTGAATTTTTGCCGAAAGCAACTATTGTTGGAAAGCTCGTTCCGCTTGCGCCGTATCTGCGCATAAGGTATTCGAGTTCAGCCGCAAGATCGTTTTCGGTCATCCCTTCCTTAACCGCGCCCAAAAGATTTTCGAACGCCCGATCGGTTATTTCACACGCCTTTTTAATATTTTCAAGCTCGTAGGTACGCTTTACAGCCATTGCTTGTGTAAAAGCGGGTTGGCTGTCAACAACGTTCAAGCCCATATCGACAAGTTTTTTATAATTTGTATAAGTCGTGCGCGAAAGCGGAACTGCCACTTCCTTGTAGGGCTTTAAAATTTCTTCAAGACTGCAATAGCGTTTAACCGTTATATCAGTTCCTTCAAGCGCGGCTTTTGCCGCTTCCAGATAGCGCGCGTCGGTATAAAAAGTACTACCGCTCTTATCGCTTAAAACGTAGCCGAATGTAGTTGAAATACCCGTTAAATAAAGGCGGTAATCTTCCTGTTCGGTTAAAACGGCTTCAGCGTTTGCCGCTTCGTAAATTTTTTGCGTATTTGTACAGGTCATTATCGCCCCTTATTTGCAAATATTTTAACAAAAATTTTTATATATGTCAACTTATAAAAATTGTGCTCAGGCTTCTTTATATATTCTCTTCATTTCGGCGGCGTCTTCGCACTGCGTGCCCGCGCTTTCGCTGATTATATAAGGTTCCAGCTTCAAATCTTTCAAAGCTACCGCAAGCGGTTCGAATTCGGGTCCGTATTTGGTGTCTTCAAAAGTCAAATGCTTTATTTCGCCCTTTGCGCCGTACATTATTTTAGAAAAATGCACGTGGAAATGCTTTACTCGCTCGTAGCCGAGTTCGGCTATCATATATTCCAAACGGTTTTTATAATCGTTTACCGTCTTTAAGCTACCCTGCTCGCGCGCGTTTATATGACCGAAATCAATAGCGGGCAGAAAGCAATTATCTATTTTGCAGAAATCAACTATTTCTTCAAGAGTTCCTATCTGCGCGAATTTGCCCATTGTTTCGGGGCAGAACATAAAATTTTCGTAGCCGTTCAAATAGATATAATCTCTTAATACTTTAAGCCTGTCCGCGGTTTTCTGCACGGCTTCTCCGCGCGAAACTTTGCCCTGCGACGCCGGATGAAAAACCACCCTTCTTCCGCCCATAAGTGCTAAAAACTTTGCGCTTTGCAAAACGTAGCCGTACGACTTTTGCACCGCTTCGTCGTCGGGATTAGCGAAATTTATAAAGTACGGCGCGTGAACGCTGATTTCAATATCTTCAGCGGCAAACGCTTCTCCAATGGAAGCAGCCTTATCTTCACCCAGCATAACGCCGCGACCGAAAGAATATTCGTAGCAGTCAAGCCCGCGTTCCTTACAGAATTTTGCCGCCTGCTCGGTATGTTTGTTGCCTGCGGCATAAAAGGCTTCGCCGTTGCCGCTTGGTCCGAATTTAATCAATTTTTCACCTTATGTAATGCAACCGCTTAAAACTAAATTTTAAGCCGTTTGACCGTCGCTACCTTCTGCCGTATGCACGACTTCGCGGTTTTGCATATCTTCGGCAATTTGTTCTTTCAAAGCCTGCGCGCTTTCAAATTTTTGAATTTCGCGAATGAAGTTAGTAAATTCAACGGTAATTTCCTTATCAAGCATATCTCCCGAAAAACCTTCGAGATATACTTCAATAAATTCTTCCTTGTCGTCGAAAGTCGGGCGCGCACCGTAGTTTGCAACGCCTTTGTACGTTGTTCCTTCCACGGTACATTCTACGGCGTACACGCCGTGCTTCAATTCGGTTTTGCCTTCGGGGTATTTTACGTTCATTGTGGGGAAACCTATTCCCGTGCCCCTGCCCGCTCCGCTACACACCGTGCCGCAAACGGAATAATTTCTGCCGAGCAATGCGTTTGCCGAACGCACGTCGCCTTCTGAAAGTAATTTTTTAATATCGGAAGTGCTTACTTTTTTGCCGTCTTGCACAACGTCCTTAACCGACATATACCAAACGCCGTTGTCTTCGTCTTCGCAATAACTTTTAAGCGTGGACGACTTGCCCTTTGCGCCTTCGCCGAAACGGAAATCTTTTCCGCTCATATAGGCTTTGAGATTGAGCTTGTCTTCGATGACAGCCAAAAAGTCCAAAGGTTTAGTCTTTTTAAAATCTTCGGTGAAATCAACTTCAAGGACGAACTTAACGCCAAACTTTTCAAGCAAAGCAATCCGTTCTTCAAAGCTATACACAGGGTTTCCCTTGCCGCCCGACATTAGCATTACGCCCAAATCGAGACCGTTGATTTTTGCCTGCAATTTGGCTTTTTTGAGAAGTTCCGCGTGTCCGATATGTATTCCGTCAAAACAACCCAGCGCCAAAAGACAGGGAAACTGATATTCGTCATCGTTGTACTTTACAATTTCTAACATAACTTTTTTATCACCTTCAAAACAGATTGGCTCGCCTGTGCAAGTCCGTAAAACAAACCGTCTTTATAAATTTTATAAATTCCGTCCGCTAAGCCGCACTCTACCGAAAGCCCGTTAAAAAGCCTTTTTGCGTCGGCGCTTTCGGGCACAATACTCTCGTAAGGAAGTACGTCTTCGGTTGGAATTATATATTTATCTATATCGTCCACAGAAAGATCTTCAGTACGGACGGCGGTTTCAATTTCAAACGTTCCGCTTTTCGTGCGGGTGAGTGCGCTCATTACGGCGCAAGTATTAAGCCGAGCGGCTATATCGCGGGCAAGCGAGCGCACGTACGTGCCGCCACCGCATTCTATTTCTATGCGGAAGCTGTCCGCGCTAGGCATGTCAAGAAGTTTTAAAGAATATATAGTTACGGTTTTGGGAGCAAGCTCGAATTCCACGCCCTGACGCGCCAGTTCGTAGCCGCGTCTGCCCGCAATATTCTTTGCCGAATACTTTGGCGGAACTTGCGAAATTTCACCAACGAATTCAGGTAAAACACGCAAAACTTCATCATATTGCGGCACCAATCCCGCATTTTCGCGCACGTTGCCGGTTATATCAAGCGTATCGCTTTCCACTCCGAAACGGAAAATTGCAACGTACGTTTTACGTTTATTTAAAAGAAAATCGAACAGCCTTGCCGCGTTTCCTATCGCTACGGGCAATACGCCCGTTGCCATAGGATCTAGCGTACCCATATGTCCGCAAGGGGTATTTGTAAGCCGTTTTATTTTTGCGACTTCAGCCGCGGAGCTTACGCCCGCCGCCTTGTTTACGTTGATAAACCCCGTCATATCTGCCGTTTAACGGCTTCGGTAAGCCGCTGTATCGTCTGTTCAAGTGTGCCTGAAAGCATACATCCGCTTGCAAGTACATGACCGCCGCCGCCGAAGGATGATGCAATCTGATTTACGTTTACCTTGCCCTTACTTCTCAGCGAAGCCTTATACTGCTCTTTTCCCGATTCCAAAAGCGAAATTGCAACTTCAACGCCGTCGATTGTCAGTGGAAAGTCAACAAATCCTTCACTTAAACTCTTGTCCATATTGTAATATTCCATATCTTCTTCGGAAATTACAATAATTGCAAGTTTGCTGTTTAAGGCAAAGTGCATTTTGCTCATAACTTTGCCGTACATAAGCGCGCGTTCCTTGGGCTGGCGCAAGAACATATAGTAGTTAATTTTGTTTACGTCCGCACCGCATTGGCGCAATCTCGCCGCGGTTTTAAACGTCCCGGCGGTTACGTCGTTATGCGTAAAATTGCCGCTATCGGTAATAAGCCCTAGCATCAAAAGATTTGCTATTCTTTCGTCCGTTTTATATTTAGCACGGTAAAATAAATCCGCAATAATTTCGCACGTGGCACAGCAGTTTTTAACATAATTGAATTTTGCAAAATTATCGTTTGAAATATGATGGTCTATGTTTATAGTTTCGCCCTTAAAACGGCTGAAACGTTTTGAAAAGCAACCAAGTCTGTTTATATCGGCGCAATCGACGGAAACCATCAGGTCGTAGTCGCAATCGGGCAACGCGGTGTTGACCTGCGACATTTCGTCAATAAACGAAAACTTTTCGGGCGGTGCTTCTTCGCACGCCATATGCGCGGTTTTATTCATACCGCGAAGCATAAGCGTAAGCGCAAGTCCACTACCCAAGGCGTCGCCGTCGGGACGCGTATGGCAAAAAACCGCTATCTTTTTAGCTTTATTGAGTTTGGCGATTATTTTGTCAATCGCAGTCATCTTTCTTTTCAATACCACTTAAAATTTTATCTATTTTTTCGCCGTATTCCAAACTGCCGTCTCTTATAAAGCGCAGTTCGGGTACGGTTCTCAGCCGCATTACCTGCGCAAGCTCGCGGCGGATAAAACCTGCGTTTTCTTTTAATATTTTAAAAGAATTGTCGGCGCGGGCAACGTCGGTATCGTAAACGCTTACGAACACCTTTGCGCTCTTCAAATCGGGCGCGACGTCGCACCCCGTTACACTGATAATTGCCGAAAGTTCGGGGTAATTGCCCCTTAATCTGCCTGAAATTACCGAATATATTTCCTTTTGAAATTCGCCCGCAAGGCGTTCGCCGCGTATTCCTTTCATTTAATCAACCCGCACTTCTTCAATGAGATAGCATTCTATTATATCGCCGATTTTAATATCGTTAAAACCTTCTATTGCGCAACCGCATTCAAAGCCAGCCGCAACTTCCTTCACGTCGTCCTTAAAGCGTTTTAACTGCCTTACGCCGCCTTCTACAACGAGTATGTTTTCGCGGTATATTCTCAACTTGCC
>CAZQFP010000055.1:0-8110 GCA_964592605.1 uncultured Clostridia bacterium
TATGAGCGAAGAATTTTACTCGGTTGACGTACTCTTCCATTATGCAAAGCGTGCGGCAATGGACACAGACCTTGTGCATAAGGGCGACAAAATTGTATTGACCGGCGGAACACCCAACGGAAAGAGCGGAAACTCCAACCTTATCAACGTAGAAACAGTTTAATAAAATTTATTTTAAAAAGCCGTCCGCGCGAACAGCGCGGACGGCTTTTGTTTTTAAATAAGAATGCGGCGCTTTGAAAAACGCCGCATTCCCCAGAGAGAATATGAAAAATTGTGTATATCTGTTTCTTACACCGTAATTATAGCCAAAAAATGTGTAAAAAATATGATAGCAAAATGAATTATTTATTTAAAGCGCTATATTTTTCGAATATCTTTTCCGCCGTTCGCAGACCGTCCGCCGCAGAACTTGTAATTCCGCCCGAATAGCCGCTACCTTCTCCGCACGGATAAAGTCCGCCGACCGATAAACTTTCGCCGTCGTCGCCGCGGAGTATTTTAACTGGCGAAGAAAAGCGCGTTTCCACTCCCGTTAAAACCGCGCTCGGGTCTGCAAAGCCTTTCAATTTTTTATCGAAATCAGGAATTGCCGCTTTTAACGCGTTTGCAGCAACTTTGGGCAAAACTTCGTCAAGCGGCGCAAACTTTGTACCCGCCGCGTACGTCGGTAAAACTTCATTAAAGCCGGCGGAAATTTTACCGCGTGCAAAGTCGCCGTAAAGCTGTACGGGAGCGCAATAATTTCTGCCGCCAAACGCAAACGCTTTGCGCTCTATTTCGCGCTGAAAATTCATTCCGTCGAACAGTCCTTCGCCAAAATCACTAAACTTCATCTGCACCATCAAAGCGGAATTTGAATTTACGCCGCCGCGGTTGTATTCGCTCATTCCGTTTACTACAACGCCGCCGTCTTCGCTTGCGGCAGGAATGACAACACCGCCCGGGCACATACAAAAAGTAAAAACCGTTCTCTCGTGCGCGTGTGAAACAAGTTTATAATCCGCCGTGGGCAGATTTACGTAATTTTTGCCGTACTGCGCAAAACCTATTTGCCGTGCAAGATGTTCTATGCGCACGCCAACCGCAAACTCGCGCGGTTGCATTGCTACGCCTGAATTTGCAAGCATTGTAAAAGTATCGCGCGCGGAATGCCCCAGCGCCAACACCGCGCAGTCCACCTGCATACAGCTTTCTACGCCGCTCTTTACGTTTTTGAGTTTTATCTCTTTAATTTTGCCGTCTAGCTTGGTAAAACCGCAAAATTGCGTATCAAAAATGTAACTTCCGCCGTTGCCGGTAATATATTTTCTGATATTTTTTAAAACTTTTCGCAAATTGTCGCTACCGACATGCGGTTTATTGAGATATAAAATTTCCTGCGGAGCGCCGAAACGCGCAAAGATATTTAAAACGTCCTTGTTTAAGCCGTCGTGTGTTTGCGTATTCAATTTGCCGTCCGAAAACGTGCCCGCACCACCTTCGCCGAACTGCACGTTGGAATTCGTATTCAGCTTTTTTGCAGTGAAAAAGCCTTCTATCGTCTTTGCCCTTTCGTCCACCTGTTCGCCGCGCTCGATAATTATTGGTGCAAAACCGTGTTCAATCAGTCTTACGGCGCAAAAAAGCCCCGCAGGTCCGCTACCTATAACGGCAACTCTTGGCGGGTGCAAAAGTTTTTCAAATTCCTTTTGTAGCTCGACTTCTTCTTCCGCGGAAAAAGCAATGGAATAAACCCACTTTATTGCTCCCTTGTCGCGCGCGTCGAGCGATTTTTTGAGAATTTTAAAATACGCCACCTTTTTACCGAGCTTTTTTTCGGCAACGGCGAGCAGTTTATTCTCGTTTTCAAATATTCCGAGTTTTACGTTGTCCAGGCGAGTTATCATAATCTTTTTAAAATTGCTTCTGCAACGGCAACGCCGCTTGTAAACGCCCATTGCAGATTATAACCGCCGCAATCGCCGTCCACGTCGAGCACTTCGCCGGCTAAAAACATATTTTTTACAAATTTACTTTCAAGCTCGGCGGTAATTTCGTTCATATTTATACCGCCCTTTGTAACCTGCGCATAGTCGAACCCGAGCGTTCCCAAAACGGGCAAAGTGAAGTTTTTAAGCGTTTTGGTAATTTCCTTTGCGTCGGCTGTGCCCGCTCGCTTAATTATCGCTCTGCCAATTTGATTGTGGAGCGTGCCCGAAAGCAGTTCGCCGTCTTTGCAACCGGCTAATTTGCGCGCGGAAATGCTTTTTTCTATCTCTTCGGCGCAAAAATCGGTGAGAAATTCAAGCGAAATGGTAACTTCACGCTTGTCCGCAACGTAAGAAGAAAGCGCAAAAATTGCGTTACCCGAAAGTCCGTATTCGGTAAAAATAACGTCGCCGCGCACGCTTTTAATTACTTTTCCGTTATTTATTGCACTAGCCGTACAATCGGCGCGTATTCCCTTCAAAGTTTTTATATGCGTAGTATCGGTTTTAAGCTGAACGAGCGACGGAAAAAGCGGCGTTAAAGTGTGTCCAAACGAAGTTGCAAGCGCGTACGCTGTGCCGTCCGTTTTATACTGTTTTTGCGCCTTACCGCCCACGCACACAGCAACGAACTTTGACCTAGCCACAGCTTGTCCGCCTGAAAAAATTTCAAAAAAGTTTTCGCCTTTTTTGATTTTTTCAACTTTCGTATTCGTCAAAACGCTGATATTTTCGCCGTCTATTTCTCTTAAAAAATTGTCTACGAGCGCCGAAGCCTGTTTGCCGGCGGGGTATATTCTTCCCTTTTCGTCAACGCAAAATAGGCAGTCGAAAAGTTTTGCGCCCGCATACGCGTCCGCACAGGCAATTTTTTCAACCAGCGCAAGGTTGCCGCCGTGATAGTGGCTTACCGCCATATCCGCGTTCGAGATATTACCCTGACCGTTGCCCGTTGCGGCAAGTTTTTTACCAAGGCGTTCGCCCGCTTCGATTACGCAGACTTTTAAATTTTTACCGCTCTTTTGCAACCGCGCGGCACAGGCAAGACCCGAAGCTCCGCCGCCGATTACAATCACATCGAAATTCATACAAATATTTTATAACAAAACGGCAAACGCTGTCAACACTTAAACTCACCGAGTATTTTTTCAAGCGTATCAAGGTGCAGTTTTTCGTCTTCCAAAATATTTGAAATTATGGTTTTAATCTGTTCGGACTTCAATCTTAAAAGCATTTTCTCATACGTTGCTATTGAAAACCGCTCGCCTAAAATATCGTCTTCGAGCATTTCTTTGAGCGAACGCGAATACGAAACATATTTTGTAGAGTAAAAATTGAAGCACGTCCCCGGGAACTGTGCAAACACTGGAGCCGCACCAAGCGCGAGTATCGTTTCGCCCAAAGTTTCAAAGTGAAACATTTCCGCAACGGCAATAGAAATTAAGGTTTGCGCAATTTCCGTATACCCTTTCTGCGCGAAAAAGAACGAATGATACACGTATTGCAATATCGCGTTAAGTTCGCCCGTAGAAGTCGCATATGCAGGGGAAATTATTTTAAGACTGTAGGCATCGCGCGAAATTTCGCTCATAGGTGGATACTGTTTATTTAACGTAAGCGGTTTAGGCATAATACAAACTATGAAAAATCGCACGATTAGGTGCTAAATTTGCCCTAAACCGTGCGATTATGTGTAACATAGTACTTTGTAAACCGTTAAAAATACGCAAAACCACCGTATTTTTACTGTTTAAACAGATTTTTTAGGAATTGCCCCGTGTAACTTTTTTGCACCTTTGCCACGTCTTCGGGAGTGCCGCAGGCAACAAGCGTACCGCCTTCGTCGCCGCCTTCGGGTCCAAGATCTATAATCCAATCGGCGCATTTTATTACGTCGAGATTGTGCTCTATGATAAGCACGGTATTTCCGCCCGCGCGCAGACGCATTATTATGTTTATCAGCTTTTCAACGTCGTAACTGTGCAAGCCAGTAGTAGGCTCGTCAAAGATATAAAAAGTTTTGCCCGTACTCCGCTTTGAAAGCTCGGTTGCAAGTTTAACGCGCTGAGCTTCACCGCCCGAAAGCGTTGTTGCGCTTTGCCCTAGTTTTATATACCCTAGCCCGACGTCGCACAAGGTTTGCAGTTTGTTGTAAATTGAAGTAACCGGTTTGAAAAATTCAGTGGCTTCTTCCACCGTCATTTCAAGCACGTCCGAAATAGACTTACCCTTGTACTTTACTTCCAAAGTTTCGCGGTTGTAGCGTTTGCCTCCGCACACTTCGCAAGGAACGTAAATATCGGGCAGGAAATGCATTTCTATCTGAATTATACCGTCGCCCTGACAGTGTTCGCACCTGCCGCCTGCAATATTGAACGAAAATCTGCCGCTCTTGTACCCCCTTTCCTTTGCGTCGGGAGTTGCGGCGAACAGTTCGCGTATCATTGTAAATACGCCAGTGTACGTTGCGGGATTACTTCTCGGCGTTCTGCCGATAGGTTGCTGGTCTATGGCGATAACTTTATCGAAATATTCAAGACCTTCGAACGCTTTCGCTTTGCCTGCTACCTTACGAGCGCCGTTGAGATTGTTTGCAAGATAAGGGTAAATAATTTCGTTAACAAGGCTTGACTTGCCGCTTCCAGAAACACCTGTTACGGCCGTTATAAGCCCGACGGGAACGTCGGCTTCTATATTTTTCAAATTGTTCTGAGCACAACCGAAAACTTTAAGCCACCTGCCGTCGGGGTTTTTACGCACCTTAGGCACTTCGATTTTTCTTCTGCCGGCTAAAAAATCGCCAGTTATAGAGCGCGGCTCGTTCATAATGTCTTTAACCGTGCCGCACGCCACCACTTCGCCACCGTGAACACCGGCTTTTGGTCCTATGTCGACCAAGTAGTCCGCCGCGCGCATTGTATCTTCGTCGTGCTCTACTACGATAAGCGTATTCCCTAAATCTCTCAGCCCCAATAGCGAATTCAACAGCTTTTGGTTATCACGCTGGTGAAGTCCTATGCTCGGCTCGTCAAGAATGTACAAAACGCCCGTAAGCGCACTGCCTATCTGCGTTGCGAGCCTTATGCGCTGGCTTTCGCCGCCCGAAAGCGTTGCCGCACTGCGCGACAAAGTTAAATAGCCCAAACCTACGTTTTGCAAAAACGAAAGTCTGCTGTTAATTTCGGCAATTATGGAATCGGCAATCATATGCTCGGTTCTACCGAAAAATCCGAAATTTATAAAAGCCAACAAGTCGTTGACGGACATATCGCAGACTTCGGCAATATTTTTGCCGCCTATAGTTACCGCGAGTGCTTCCTTCTTTAACCTTTTTCCGTGGCACATATCGCAGTCTGATGTGCGCATGTAACGCTCAATGTCCCACTTTACGCTCTCGGAAGAAGTTTGGTTATAGCGGCGTTGCAGGTTGGCGGCAAAGCCTTCCCACGCCGTTTTATAGCTACCGGAAAAACGGTACGCGTTATACGCAAGCTCTATCTTCTCGCCGCCGTTGCCCCACATAAGCATATCGTACGTCTCTTGGGGAAGCTCGCCAACAGGTACGTCGAGAGAAAATCCGTAAACCTTGGAAAGCGCGTTTATATACATTTGCGTCATTGCCGAAGAATCCAAATTCCAGCCGCTTATTTTTATTGCACCTTCTCTTAAACTCTTGCTCTTATCGGGGCAAATCAGGTCGGGATCGATTACCTGACGGAAACCGAGCCCCGAACACTCGGGGCAAGCGCCCCACGGGGTATTGAACGAGAAAAGACGCGGTTCTATTTCTTCTATGGAAATACCGCAATCGGGACAGGCGTATTTGGAAGAATACAGCTCTTCCTTACCGTCGCAGTCGATTATCACAAGTCCGTCGGTAAGGCGCAACGCGCTTTCAAGGCTGTCAGTAAGTCGCTTTATAACTCCTTCCTTTATAACAAGCCTGTCCACAACAACTGAAATGTTGTGGCGAATATTCTTTTCAAGGCTGATTTCTTCCTGCAAGTCGTAAATTATTCCGTCAATTTTCACCCTTGCAAAACCGCTTTTTTTGTAAGATTGAAGTTCCTTTTCAAACGCGCCCTTTTTTCCGCGAACAACGGGAGCTTCAACCATAATTTTACTGCCTTCGGGAAGCAACATTACTCTGTCGGCAATTTCGTCAACCGACTGTCTGCGGATTTCTCTGCCGCAGTTGGGGCAATGCGGAATTCCCACGCGCGCGAAAAGCAACCTGAAATAGTCGTAAATTTCGGTTACCGTTCCCACCGTTGAGCGCGGATTGTGTGAAGTAGTTTTCTGGTCAATGGAAATTGCCGGCGAAAGCCCTTCTATAAGTTCGACGTCGGGCTTTTCCATCTGCCCAAGAAACTGACGGGCGTACGACGAAAGACTTTCGATATACCTTCTCTGCCCTTCGGCAAAAATAGTATCGAAAGCGAGCGTTGATTTGCCGCTACCCGAAAGCCCCGTAAATACCGTAAGCGAATTGCGGGGAATGTGGACGTCGATATTTTTTAAGTTGTTTTCCTTTGCGCCTTTAACAAAAATTTCTTCTTTCATTTAACTATTGCCGTTTACTTTTTATTAACTTTTTTCTTAATTCGGAAATGGTATCGCGTATTTCTATTGCCCTTTCAAAGTCGAGCTGTGCGGAAGCAACCTTCATAAGAGCCTTTAATTTTTCTATTTCTTCGGGAATGTCTTTTAGCTTAATCTCGTCGCCAGGCTTCTTTTTACCGGTGATACCTATAGTGTTTTTGACTTCTTTAATTATAGTTTTAGGCACTATATTGTGCGCCGCATTGTACTCCGACTGTATTTTGCGGCGGCGGTTAGTTTCGTCGATTGCGCGGCGCATACTGCCAGTTATTTCGTCGGCGTACATAATAACTCTGCCTTCGGAATTTCGCGCCGCTCTGCCTATCGTCTGCACAAGCGAAGTTTCGCTTCTTAAAAAGCCTTCCTTGTCGGCGTCGAGTATTGCAACGAGTTTAACTTCGGGCAAGTCCAAACCTTCCCTTAAAAGGTTTATACCGCAAAGAACGTCGAATTCGCCGCTTCTTAATCCGTTGACAATATCTATACGCTCCAAAGCGTCGATATCGCTGTGCATATAGCGGACTTTTACGCCGTGTTCCTTTAAAAAGTCGGTTAAACTTTCCGCCATTCGCTTTGTCATAGTCGTAACAAGCACTCTGCCGCCCGTAGCGGTAACTCCCTTAATTTCGCCCAGCAAGTCGTCTATCTGAGTTTTAGTGGGACGGATTTCTACAGGGGGATCAAGCAAACCTGTGGGGCGGATTATCTGTTCAACCACGTTGCCCGCCTGCTCCAATTCGTACGGCGCGGGGGTTGCCGAAACGCATATAAGTTGCGGCACGCGCTCGTCAAATTCTTCAAACGTAAGCGGACGGTTGTCGTACGCCGCGCGCAGTCTGAAACCGAAATTAACAAGGTTTTCCTTGCGCGAACGGTCGCCGTGGTACATTGCGCGTATCTGCGGTATAGTCATATGGCTTTCGTCTATAAACACAAGGAATTTACCAGCGGGAAAATAGTCTAAAAGCGTAAACGAAGGCTCTCCCGCTTGTCTGCCGTCAAAATAGCGGCTGTAATTTTCAACTCCGCTGCAATAGCCTATCTCGCGCATCATTTCCAAATCGTAAGTCGTGCGTTGTTGCAATCTTTCGGCTTCCAAAAGTTTGCCTTCGTCGCGGAAAGCCTTTACTTCGTCGAACATATCGCGCTCAATAAGCGAAAGCGCGGACTTCATTTTATCGGAACCAACTGCGTACTGGCTTGCAGGGAATATTAAAACGTGCTTTAATTCTGAAATTATATTGCCCGTTAAGGCGTCTTCTTCGCAAATTCGGTCGATTTCGTCGCCGAAAAACTCCACGCGTATTGCAACTTCGGAATTGCTTGCGGGGAAAATTTCAACCGTATCGCCGCGAACGCGGAAAGACGAACGCTGAAAGTCGATATCGCGCCTTGCGTACTGAATTTCAACGAGATTGGAAATTAGCTTATCGCGCTCCAATTCCATACCTGGGCGCAGAGAAATTGCAAGGCGGAAATATTCTTCGGGCGCGCCCAAGCCGTAAATACAACTTACCGAAGCAACAACTATTACGTCT
>CAZQFP010000056.1:0-8004 GCA_964592605.1 uncultured Clostridia bacterium
AATCTTCCCGACGTTAAGGGCAGAGAACAGATATTAAAGGTACACGCGCGCAATAAACCTATTTCTCCCGATGTAAACTTTAAGACAATAGCGCGCATTACGGCAGGCTTTTCGGGAGCCGATCTTGCAAACCTTTTAAACGAAGCGGCAATTCTTGCGGCACGTGCCGATAAAAAGTTTATAGGCAACGTAGAGCTTTACGAAGGCGTAAACAAAGTGCTTATGGGACCCCAGAAAAAGAGCCGCGTCGTTACTGAAAGCGACAAACGCATTACGGCGTACCACGAATCGGGGCATGCAATCGTTGCAAAACTCTGTGAAAACTGCGATCCCGTGCAGGAAGTTTCAATTATTCCCCGCGGCAATGCGGCCGGTTATACTATGACCCGTCCCGACAACGACGACGCACACATGACCAAAAACAAGATTTGCGACTTCATTTGTATGGCTCTCGGCGGCAGAGTTGCCGAAGAACTTGTTATTAAAGATATAACAACGGGAGCTTCAAACGATTTGGAACGCGTAACCGAAATGGCAAAGCGTATGGTTACCGAATGGGGTATGAGCGAAAAACTCGGGCTTGTAACGTACGGTAGCAACTCGCAGACGGTTTTCCTTGGCAAAGATATGGAAACGCACAACGCGTATTCCGACGACACTGCTAAGGCTATCGACGAAGAAATGCACGCCATTATAGAAACTGCTCACGCGCGTGCAACCGAACTTCTGACGGCGAACAGAAACGTTCTCGACAACATGGCACGCATTCTTATAGAAAGAGAAACCATTTACACCGAAGAAGTCGATATGCTTATGGAAGGCAAAACATATACCGAAGTTATGGCTTTTATGGACGAACAGGACCAAAAACAGTCGGAAAATCCTTTTAAGAAGTTTGAAGGCTAAGGGTTTCCCGTGAAACAGTAAAACTTTCCATATGGCAATCTGCGCCGCAGTTTGCCATATGGCGCAAAACATAAAACTATGCGCCATACGATAAAATGTGCGCATTTCAGAGAAAGAATATGGGTAAAATTATTGCATTTTCAAATAAAAAAGGCGGCGTAGGCAAAACGACGACAGCCATTAACATGGCGGCATACTGTGCCGACTTCGGCAAGAAGGTGTTGCTTGTAGATATGGACTCGCAGGGCAACGCCACGACGGGCTTGGGTTTTTCGAAAAGCGCGTTGAAAAAGTCGGTTTACAACGTGTTAATCGAAGACGACAGCGCGTCGAACAACATAGTGCCTACGCAGGTAAAGCTGTTGGACGTTCTGCCGGCAAACGTTGATTTGACCGGAGCGGAAGTTGACCTGGTTTACAAGCGGAACCGCGAAAGAATTTTAAAGCAGGCTCTCGACAAGGTGCGCGGCGATTACGATTACATATTTATAGACTGTCCGCCGTCGCTCGGTCTGCTTACAATAAACGCTTGGGTTGCCGCCGATTCGGTTATCATCCCCATGCAGAGCGAATATTATGCTTTGGAAGGCGTAAGCCAGCTTATGAACACCATTGCAATGGTACGGCAACACCTTAATCCCGCCTTGCAGATAGAAGGCGTGGTTATTACTATGTACGACGGCAGAGCTTTGATAGCAAAGCAGATTACCGCCGAAATAAAGAAGTTTTTCAAAAACAAGCTGTACGAAATTATTATTCCGAGAAACGTCCGCCTTGCCGAAGCGCCCAGCCACGGCGTGCCGGTAATGCTTCACGACCCTAAATGCGTAGGCGCAAGGGCGTATAAGGCGCTTACGGAAGAATTTTTATCAAAACAATAACCGCGGGAGGGCTGAAAAAGCCGTAACGCAAAAACATTCGTTTGTATATACAGAGAGGTAAAAAATGGCAAAAGGATTAGGCAAAGGGCTGGACGCGCTTTTCGGTGAAACCGAAGCCGCATACGAACACGCATTTGAACACCGCAAGGCGTTCGAGTACACCGAAGAAGAGCGCAAAAACGCGGAAGACATGCCGCTTAATAAAATTTTCGCAAATCCCAACCAGCCGCGAAAGAACTTTGACGAGCAAGCTTTGAAAGAGCTTGCCGACTCAATCGCAAAACACGGCGTAATTATGCCCATCGTCGTCAACGACAACGAAGACGGCACTTATATGATTATTGCGGGCGAACGCCGTTTCCGTGCGTGCAAACTCGCCGGCAGAAATACCATTCCGGTAGTAATCCGCAAGTACAGCCCGCGCGAAATTAAGGAAATTTCGCTTATTGAAAACCTGCAAAGGGAAGACTTAAACCCCATAGAAGCGGCAACCGCAATGAAACAGCTTATGATAGATTACAAGCTGACTCAGGACGAACTTGCCGAACGTATCGGTAAATCGCGCCCCGCGGTTGCAAACACATTAAGGCTTTTGAATCTTTGCCCAGAAGTTATGATGCTTGTTGCCGAAGGTAAACTTTCGGCAGGACACGCAAGAACGATAGTTCCCCTGCCCGCAGAAGATCAGGTTACGTTTGCCAACGACGCGTTAAGGGGGCAGTATTCGGTGCGCGAGCTTGAAAAAAAGGTGCGCGCCTACAATATTCCGCCCGAAATTTTGGAAGAGCGCAAAAAGAAAAAGCGTGCGCTCGCTTCGATTGAGCTTAAACAGCTTGTGGAAAGAATTAGATTTGCCTTCCGTACAAAGGTTTCGCTTATCGGTACGGACAAAAAGGGCAGAATTTACATAGATTACTATTCGCGCGACGATTTGGACAGAATTTCCGAAATTTTGGACATTATTGATAAACAATAAAAAATTGTATTAAGCCGCCGACTGCATTTGCAGTCGGCGGCTTTTATCATAATGTGAAAATTATAGTTTGATTTGTGATTGCTCAAATAAGAGTTACCGCAAACAAGAAATTTTGGTTAATCGGAATGCTTAGTTTGATATGCGGTTAGTCAATTAAGTGCTAACGCAATTAAGATACTTTGATGCAACGGAACGTTGCCTTACATCAAGGCTTTGCCCTGCTTTGTGCCGATAACGGTAAACACTTCGGCTTCGTTGCCGGTCGCCGCGTCAATATAGATATAATAGTTGCGACCTTCGTAAGAGCCGTAGAATTCGTAACAAAGCGTTTCGCCGCCGTCAACGGGGATTAAGCAAATGCGCGAGCTTTCAACCTTAACCGCAGTGTTCAAAGCCTGTTTAGCTTCGGCTTTGGAAATTTTAGCCGCGGGGATTTCTCTTGCGGTGTGGTTCAAAACGTACGAAAGCGCTTCCATACCGGTTACAATACCGCGCTGTTCGCAGACCTTAACTTTTACCATATCGGAGTAAACGACAACGCCGTCCTGCACGTTTGCAAAATTAAGGTTGCAGGTCGTGCCGTTTTCGCTGGTCCAAACAGCCTTCATGTTCTTAAAGCCGAGCGAAGATAAGAAGTCTTCGGCAATGGTTATGCAACGGTCAACCGAAAAATTCTTGTCGTTGCAGTCTTTGTAGCTGTTGAATTCAACAACTTTACCGCCCTGCTTTGAAAGCTGTGCGCTCATTTCGCCGTCCTTGGTTTCAAGGGTAACGTTGTAAAGCGAAAGCTGCTGCGCATTGGTTTCGCCGGTGCAGGTAGCCTTGGTAACGTTGTAATCGTTAAAATACTTTTTGCAAAGCGCTTCTGCTTCGGAAGCGGAAATCTCTTCCAAACCCTTCAAGTTTTTCGCGCTTACTTTGTCGATATTTTCAGCGAAAGGACCGTCGTGAATTTCCTTGGGCGTTTCGAACTGCTTGTTTTCAATTTCGCCGAAGGTTTCGCTCATAAGTCCCGTCTTGCCGCGCATAGCCGCAAGCATATCTCCGCCGTTTGCTTCGCTGGTAAGCTCGTTTATAATGCGCTTCATTTCAAGGTTGGTGTTATACATGTGTTCTATAGTAGCAATCTGGCTTTCTGTCAGCTTTTTGCCGTTAGCTACCGCGTAAAGCATAGACTGCGCACTGTCGCCCATCTTGTTTACGAAAGAAGTCATATTCTGCGTAAGGCGCGTTTCCATGGGCAAACGTTCGATAACGGTTTCAGCCGTCTGGCTTTCGATAGCTATATCGGAAAGAAGTCTAACCTGTTCGCTACGGGTGTTGGCAACTCTCGCCTTTGCAAGGTTGGTGTCAAGGTTGTCTACGATAGAGTTGAGTTCGTAGAGAGATTCGGTGTGAATATCGGCAACGTCAGCCTGAATACCGTTCATGTTAATCCAGCCGAAGGTAAGCATTGTGCCGAGAGCAAGGGTGGTAACGCCCAATGCGATAACCGCCGCAAGCCAGCCGCCGAAGCCGGGCGCATGGCGTTTTTCACTCTGCGCCGCACGCTTTTCCGCCTGTACTTTAAGTCTGTGTTCGCGTTTTGCGCGCTTGTCAGCCATAGCCGCTTCACGCTTTGCAACTCTTGCTTCAACCTTGGCTCTGCGCGCTTCGCGCTTGCGCTCTATACGTGCTTCCTTGGTTTCGTGCTTTAACATATCGCGTCTTTCGCGGCGCTTTTCACGGCGTTCGGCTCTCTTTTCTTTCATAGCCGCTATTCTGTCAAGGCGCTTTTGCTTTGCCGCCAGCTTCTTTTCAAGGCGCTTCTGCTTCTTTTCGGCGCGGATTTTTGCCGCTTCCAGCTTTTTCTGTTCGCGCATTTCGCGTTTTTTAGCTTTCTTTTCGTTTACGTGTTTAACGTGGTTTTTGCCCTTTTTATCATCTTTTTTTGTGGATTTTACGGGCTTTTTAACAGTTTCGTCTTTTACGGGTGCAACTTTTTTATCGGATTTAACGCCCGTATTTTTGCCTGTGTTTTTTCCGTTGCGGGCAAGGTTTTCCGCCTTTTGGGTGCCGCTTGATAATTCTTTTTTGCTCACTTATCTTCCCTCCTTAAATAGCAAAGACGTGTTTGCCGATTGTGGTAACCGTCTTTCTTCCGAAAATCCACGAGCTGGTTGCAACCGCGGGGTTGTAGTAGTAAATACAACCGTAGGTGGGGTCCCAGCCGTTTATGGCGTCCTGCGCCGCATTCATTGCGGTCTTGTCGGGTTCAAGGTTAATCTGTCCGTCGCTTACCGCCGTAAACGCGTTCTGCTGGTAAACAACGCCCGCAATGGTGTTGGGGAACTTTGAAGATTCCACTCTGTTCAAAATAACCGCGCCCACGGCAACCTGTCCCGTGTAGCTTTCGCCGCGCGCTTCCGCGTAAATCGTTTTGGCGAGAAGGTACAAATCCGAGCTGGTGTAGTTCGAGTTATTGCTCGAAGTACCAGAAGACGAAGGTTTGTTGTTGCCTTCCAATGCCTTAACGGAATCGTTCATTCCAAGTGCGGCAAACGTAGATTTACCCGCAATACCGTCTGCGGTAAGACCGTTTTTGCGCTGGAACAGCTTTACTGCTTCAACCGTTTTACTGCCGTAAACTCCGTCAACCGAGCCGTTGTAGTAGCCCCACATTTTAAGGCGTCTTTGCAGCTCCTTAACTTCGCCGCCGTTCGCACCCTGTTTCAGAACAGCAGTCTGAACGTAAGGCGCAAGCGCGTATTCGTCGCTTGTATGTGTAGTGTTGAATATTGCGCCGGCGGTTGCCACGGTTGCCAAAGCAATAGCCGCTGCGCCTATTCTAAGTGCTTTTTTCATTTTTCCTCCTTAGCTTGCCGTGCGGCGAGCGTGTTTAAAAATATGTGAATGGCGGCATAATTCCGCCTTTGCGATTATTATGAATAAGTTGCAAAAAAATATGCAAAACAAAATTTCTTGACACGCCTTGAAAAAAATTTAATGAAGTGTTATACTTTGTGTACCAGATATTTTAACAATAGAATTGAACGGTAAAGGTTCACCGCACTGCAAAATTAAAATTATGGTTGTAACGTTAAGTTAGTTATGTGGGCAACCGTACTTATGCTCTCATAATTTGCCCGTAAAAAGGATTTTTACATGAAAAAGAAAATTTTTGCTGTGTTAATAACAGTAGTTGCTATTTTTGCAACCGTTTGTTTTGCCGCTTGCGGCGAGCATGAACACGATTACAAGAACAAGCTGATTGATCCAACTTGTACAGAAATAGGTCATATGATGCGTGTATGCGACTGCGGTGATATTTATGATGACTATGAGCTTGACGCAAAAGGGCATAATGTTGTGGATGGCGTTTGCACCACCTGTGGAGGAGTTGATCCGATTATAACAACTGACGACGGCCTTGTATTTATTTTAAAAGATGATGGTAAATGTTATTATGTTAAGGCGTCGGATACTGTTCAAGGCAATATAGTTGTGCCCGCCACAGTTAAAAATAAGCCTGTAACCCGAATAGACTACAAGGCATTTTATAATTGTTCAAATCTTACAGGAATAACTATACCAAATAGCGTAACAACAATATGTGATTATGCGTTTTTCCAGTGTAGCAGTCTTATAAGCATAACTATACCCCAAAGCGTAACATCAATAGGTGAAGGTGCATTTTGCGGCTGCAGTAGCGAGCTTGAAACAATTGCGGTAGATGCAAATAACGCGAGCTATAAAAGCGAAAATAATTGTCTTATTACAAAGGACGGAAAGAATCTTATTCTCGGTTGCAAAAACAGCATTATTCCCAGCAGCGTAACAACAATAGGTTATGGTGCGTTTGACGGTTGCAGCAGTCTTACGAGTATAGTTATACCAAAAGACGTGATTTCAATAGGCAATGCGGCGTTTTATCATTGCAGTGGACTTACTAGTATAACTTTACCGAACGGCGTAACTTCAATAGGCGAAAGCGCATTTTGCGGCTGCAGTAGGCTTACGAATATAGCTATACCAAAAGGCGTGACTGTGATTGATCGTAATTTGTTTTGGGAGTGCCACAGCCTTACAAGCGTAACCATACCGAATAGTGTAACGGAGATAAAAAGTGATGCGTTTTACGATTGTGGCGGACTTACCGATATTTATTTTGACGGCAATAAGTACAATTGGGAATATAATATTAAAAAGGTCCTTTCTTGGAATTTCAGGGCTGGCGATTATACAGTACACTGCACTGACGGGGATTTGAGTAGATTTGGATCATCAATATTGTCACCCTAAACGTGTGCGCTGGCATCATTCTAGCCTTGGCAAAGAATCCCCCAAGCAAGGCGTAACCCAATAACAACACAAAAATAAGCCGCCCGCGCATTTGCGCGGGCGGCTTTCTCTATATTCAATTAAAAAACTTTTTTATAATGTCGTAAATTATCGAGCGGTATTCCACGTCTTCGGAAGCGGCGGTAAAGCACAGCGGCGGGTAAATAACGCACCACCAGTTGTCGCCCGTGCCCGTACCAAGCTCTATTATCAGCGCGTCGTACACGCCGGCGTCAAGCGTTACGTCGCCGTAAACGCGGGTGGGGAAGTCTTCCGCGCGTATGCTCGCCTTAGAAGTGTATGTAAAGCCGTACTTTGCAAGCGTTGCGTCGCACACTTTTTCAAGCTCGGGCAGAATGGAAGTTATTACTTCAATCGCCGCCTGCTTGTCGGTGCATTCGGTACAGTAGGGGGTGATGAACTTCACGACTTCGTCTTTCACTTTGTATTTTACGTCCTGGTCGCACTGCTCGTTGCTGTTTGCCCGTACGTGTATTCTTAAATAATCGAATTCGGAAGTCTGTGCCGAAACTTTGCTGCCCGCGTAAATTATGGTTGCCACCGTTAAGCATATTAAGAATAAAGTTATTACTATTTTTTTCATTGTCAACTCCTTGCCGTCTGTTACAGACAAGGTATTGCCGCCGGTGAAGTAATTTATACTTTAACCGTGAAAAAAATTTTTTAAAGCCGACTTTTTTGTATGATGTAAACTTTATAAATTAAGCGCGCATACTATATATAGTGGTTAAAATTTCCGCACAAACAACAGGTTTGGTAAACGTTAAAAAGGCAAAATAAAAATCATAAAAAATTAAAAATTTTAACAAAAACGCTTGATTTTTAAATGTTTATTTGATATATTTATTAAGCGTTTGGGAGCTTAGCTCAGTTGGGAGAGCAACTGCCCTACAAGCAGTG
>CAZQFP010000057.1:0-7999 GCA_964592605.1 uncultured Clostridia bacterium
CCTTTCCGCATTTTTTTATATTATCACTTAAACTATGCCGTGCGCCATCATAGCCGTTGCAACTTTTATAAAGCCCGCAATGTTCGCGCCCATAACGTAGTTGCCTTCATAGCCGTATTCTTTGGCTGCGTTATCAATATTGTGATAGATATTAACCATTATGTTTTTGAGCTTGGAGTCTACTTCTTCAAAGCTCCAGAACATTCTGCCCGAAGACTGCGCCATTTCAAGCGCGCTGGTTGCGACGCCGCCGGCATTCGCCGCTTTTGCGGGAAGGAACACCACGCCGTTCTTCTGGAATACCGAAATTGCTTCCAAAGTTGAAGGCATATTTGCACCTTCGGCAACGTATTTTACGCCGTTTTTAACAAGAATTTTTGCCGATGCTTCGTCAATTTCGTTCTGCGTTGCACAAGGGAGCGCAATATCGCAGGGAATAGTCCAAATTCCCTTGCAACCTTCCTTATAAACCGCGCCCTTAACTCTTTCGGCGTACTCTTTAATTCTGCCGCGCTTAACTTCTTTAATGTCCTTAACAACGTCAAGTTTAATGCCTGCCGCGTCGTATACGTAACCGTTGGAATCGTACATTGCCACAACCTTTGCGCCAAGGCTCTGCGCCTTTTCGCATGCGTAAATCGCAACGTTGCCCGAACCGGAAATAACAACCGTTTTGCCCTTAAAGCTGTCGCCGCGCGCCTTTAACGCTTCTTCGGTTATGTAAACAAGTCCGTAACCCGTGGCTTCGGTTCTTGCAAGACTTCCGCCATAGGTAAGTCCCCTGCCGGTAAGCACGCCCACGTGCTCGTCGCGTATTCTCTTATACTGTCCGAAAAGATAACCTATCTCTCTTCCGCCAACGCCTATGTCGCCTGCAGGAACGTCGGTGTCCGCACCGATATGGCGGAATAATTCGGTCATAAAGCTCTGGCAGAAAGCCATAATTTCTCTGTCGGACTTACCCTTGGGGTCAAAGTCCGAGCCGCCCTTACCGCCGCCTATGGGAAGTCCGGTAAGGCTGTTCTTCAAAATTTGTTCAAGACCGAGAAATTTTATTATTGAAAGGTTTACGGAAGGATGAAATCTGAGTCCGCCCTTATAGGGACCTATCGCGCTGTTGAACTGAACTCTGTACCCTTTATTTACGTGCACCTTGCCGCTGTCGTCAACCCAAGGGACACGGAAAAGTATAGCTCTTTCGGGTTCAACAAATCTTTCCAAAAGTCCTGCCGCTTCGTATTCGGGGTGTTTGTCGACAACCGGCGCAAGCGTGGTCAGTATTTCGGTAGCCGCCTGATGAAATTCAGGCTCGTTCGGATTGTTCTTTTTCAAATTTTCCAAAACTCTTTCAACGTAATTCATGCAAATTCTCCTTAAATTGAAGCGCAATTAGCCGCGCTCTCAAACCAGAAATATTCTATCACACTGCCCCAAAAAATTGCAATTTTTTACCGCATATTCAAACAATAAATTATCTGATATGCGGTATAAGTTTAATATATATTTTTTATAAAATTTTTACGTTCTCAATGAGAAAAATAAACCTTTTGCGCGGTGTTATAAAATACGTTTAAAAGCTCGCTTTTTGTGAATACACCCCCACATATCACGTAGTTTTTAATATTTTCGTAACTTTCGTGCGTAAGGTTGCAAGGCATATCGGTACCGAACATAAGCCGATCCGCACCCACTATGCTTTTCGCGTTTTTAAGATGCTCGACTGCCGTCGGGTAAGGGAACTTTTCGGGCTTTTGATTGTGCTCAAGCGAAGCTATGTCAAAGTACACGTTCTGCATCTCAAACATTTTAAGCGTTGATTTCAAAAGCTCAATATCACAAATCTGCGGCGCAAACAAATGACATATAACGAAAGTAACCTGCGGGTATTTTTTAATTGCGGCGGCAAGCGCTTCCGGTTGCCAGCTTGCGCTACGCGGTCTACCTATATCTAAAACAACGGTAAGCCCCTTTTCCCTTGCGTGTTCAAAGCAACCGTTCATTACCGCGCCGTCAAGATATATAGGCTGTTGGTTTGCCATAAGCCCCGAGCCTGTTGAAAGCTCGAACTTCACAATTTTAAAACCCAGCTCGTCAAAAAGCCTTTTTCGTATGCTTTCAACCTGCGAGCAAAACGGATCGTAAGTCGCCGCACCTATAAAGCGGTTCGGGTATTTTTTTACGGCTTCGTACGTATATTCGTTACAAAAGCCCAACCAGTTGCCTTGCAACAACACAGCCTTTTCAACACCGTTTTCGTCCATAACTTTTATAAGCGCTTCGGGTGTAACGCCCGTATCGCCTATCTCCGGCGGAAACATCTGCAACTTTTCGCCGGTAGCGTATTGCGCTTTTCCGCCGCCTACCGCGCGCAACTCCCCTTTGGAAGTAAAACCGCAAATATAAGGCGCAACGTGCGCGTGCGCATCAATAATTTTCATCTTTAGCACTCCCACTCAAATTATTACTTCTTCTTTTTTCTTTCGGGAAGTTCGGGGTACATTTTTTCAAACAGTTCAAACATAAATTTTTCGTCTTCAAAATTTTTCAACCTTATCATCGGCTTTGCTCCGAGATAGGGAAGTTCCAAATCACAGCCCTGCAAAATTTGTTCTGAAGATTTGCAAATTTTTATGAGCACGCGGTTGTCGCAAATATCGCCCACCACCTTGTCGCGGTAGTATATTACGTACTCGCCCATCATAGGTCGTAAGCAAAGTTCCGAAATTTTAAGTTTTTCTAAAAATTCAGTTGCAAATTCTTTTGTCGTAGCCATATTTCTTTCCTTAAAACGCTTAAAATTTATAAAGCCCGATATCAAAGCAAATGCTCAATATCGGGCTTTATTTGGCGCAGAGAAGAAGATTTGAACTTCCGGAAGGGTATTAGCCTTCACACGATTTCCAATCGTGCGCCTTAAACCGCTCAGCCATCTCTGCATCGCCGCTCGGCATTTCTCAGCCGAGCTATATTATGATATTAAAAACGCCGAAAAAAATCAAGTATTTTTAACGCTCAAAATTATAAGGTAACAATTTTTTCCGTCAATTTAACTTACCACTCTTATTACCGAAACAACGTTGGCGTTACCTGCCGCCGCGTTTATTTCTTCGACAGCCTTGTGAACGCTGTTTTCGTGCGTTAAATGAGTAATTACAATCAGCGGCACGTGTCCGTCTTCTTTAACCTTTTCCTGAATTACCTGCGCAACGCTTATGCCGTTTTTACTGAAAACCGAAGTTATCTTAGAAAGTACGCCTGCCTTGTCGGTTGCGGCAATTCTGATATAGTACGCGCTTTCAAAATTTTTAACAAACTTCGTGGCAGGATCTGCCTTTTCAGTATTATTAAACGGCGAATAATTAAATCCGCTATGAGTTGCACAATAGATGACGTCGCCGACAATCGCGCTACCCGTCGGCAATGCGCCCGCGCCGCGACCGTAGAGCATTACGTCTTCTACGGCGTCGCCGGTTATATAAACCGCGTTATAACTGTCGTTTACGTTTGCAATGGGATGCTCCGCCTTTATAAACGCAGGATGAACGCGCACTTCAATCCCGTTTTCACCGTTTTTGCCTATGGCAAGCAATTTTAGCACGTAACCCAAACGCTTACCGTAGCAGATATCTTCAAGCGCAATATTTGAAATGCCTTCTCTGTAAATTTCGGTATACGGAATTTTTGTATGGAAAGCCAAACTCGAAAGTATAGAAAGTTTATAAACGGCGTCAAAACCGTCCACGTCCGCAGTGGGATTAGCTTCCGCATATCCTAAGTTCTGCGCTTCATGCAACGCTTCTTCGTACGGAACGCCACTGTTAGACATTTTAGTAATTATATAGTTCGTGGTGCCGTTAATAATACCCATCATCGAACTAATCGTGTTACCCTGCAAATTGTCTAAAAGCGTGCGAATAACGGGAACACCGCCTACGCAACTCGCTTCGTAAAACAGCCCGCAGTTGTTCTTTTTTGCGGTTTTTTCAAGCTCGTGGCTGTACTTGCAGTACAATTCCTTATTGGAAGTAACAACCGACTTCCCTGCATTCAATGCGGCAAGCACAAACGTTTTAGCAGGTTCTATACCGCCCATAACTTCTATTACAATATCTATTTCGGGATTGGAACAAATCTCCGCAATGCCCGAAGCTATTTTGCTCTCGTCTATGCCGAGCGCCGCTACGCGCTCGCGCCTTAGTTCAAGCACGCTTTCAACAGCTATATCAACATTATGAGCTTTTTTATAAAACTCTCTGTGTTCGGTCAGAATTTTATACGTTCCGCCGCCGACCACGCCAAGTCCCAGTATAGCAACGCCAACTTTTTTCATTTGTTGTCTCCCGTAGCATTAAGCATGTAAAGATAGTTAAGTCCTTCAAGCGTCAACAGCTTGTCAACCTTATCTATACACGATATTTCTCCCGCGATAATTTCTGAAAAACCGCCCGTCGCAACAACGGTAACGTTTTCACACTTCATTTCGCGTTTAATCTTTTTTACTAAATATTCAACAAGCCCGGCAAATCCGAAAACTATGCCCGACTGCATATTGGTAACTGTATTTTTACCTATTACGCTTGAAGGACGCTCTATTTCCACTCTCGGAAGTTTTGCCGTACCGTTAACAAGGCTGTCTAGCGAGCCTTTTATTCCCGGCGCAATAACACCGCCGATAAATTCGCCCTTTCCGTCTATAACGTTAAATGTAGTCGCCGTGCCGAAATCTATAATAATTAAGGGAAAACCGTACTTTCTTACAGCCGCAACGTTGTTTACTACTCTGTCCGCCCCAACTTCTTTGGCATTGTCAACGCGCAAGTTCATACCCGTCTTTAAACCGGGCGCAATCATAAGCGGTTTTATGCCCAAATATCTTTGGCACATTTTATCAAGCGTGTAATCGAGCGGCGGCACTACAGAAGAAATTAACCCGCCTTCAACGTCGCCAGCAGTAATTCCGTTATTTGAAAGTATGCTTATAAGCTGACCGCCGTACTCGTCGGACGTCTTTTTGTGCTCGGTTGCAACACGAAAGCTGAGTTTGAGATTATCACCATCAAACACGGCTATTTTAATATTGGTATTTCCTACGTCAAGACAAATTATCATTTTCCGAAACCGGCTCCGCATTTTCGTCAATTTTTTTCGGTTTATTTATAAGTGAATGATTTACTTTTTTAAGAACGGCTACGTAAGCAGGCACAAGCAAAAGGCACGCAACAAGTTCTATAGGAAAATATATGGAGACAGCTACATTCATAATAGCTGTAAACGAACCCATGAAATCTCCGCTCCATATATTTATTGCAAGCAAATATAAAACTGTATTTGTCAACGAACCTACAACTCCCGCTATTGCGGCGGGAATACTTTCACGCACAAAAACGTTCTTTGCCTTTTTAAAAAGCCTTGATAAGCCGTGGTACGTCCAATAAGCCGTTACACCTATAAAAAATCTGGGTAAAATGCAAATAAGCGGATTTGCGTAATAAATATATACCGAAGCAAATATCAGGCAAAATATGCAACTTGCAAAACCTAAAAGTGTTCCGCCTATAAAGCTCTTTTTCCAATCATCGTATATACTCAAAGCGATTGCTACGGGCAATGACAAAATACAAGCCGTCATACCCAAACCGGAAAGCACTGCGCCTTCCAACATAAAGAGCACAAAAATAAGCGCAAACATTACGCCTACAAACGCGACAAAATGAGCTTTGTCTTTCTTCATAATCATCTCCGTCTGATTTCCGTCAGGAATATCAGCAGCTAAAAAATATTATACTTTTAATCGGTCCGAATAAAATTTCGGCCGCAAGTACCTAAGTTTTATTAAATTTTAACACTTATTATTAAATTTTTCAAGCGAATAAAAAGCCTTGTAACATTTTTACGCCGATTAAAATATTATTTAGTATACGGAAACCGAAGTAAACCCGTTCCGCACCAGTATGCGCAAGGGTTTAATAGCGGTATAAAGCTGCATGGTTTACAAAAAAAATTTTATTACATACCGCCATGCAGAAATAAGGAGGAAACTTATGAACATCTTTTCAGGTTGCGGCTCCAACAGCTGCCTTTGGATTTTAATTCTTTTACTTATTGCGGCAAGTTGCAGCGGTAACGGTCTTGAAGCCGTACTCTCGGGAAGCTGTACTCCCATACTTATCGCTCTTATCTACAGTATGTGGAAGAACGGCACGCTTGCCAATCTGTTATGCGGCGGCGGCAACAGCTGCGGATGCGGTTGTAACTAAAAATAAAGGGGGCGCACCTGCGCCCCCTTTATTTATTTTTTGTATTCAAGTATTTATATATTGCCGCGACAGTTTTAGCGTCGCAGATTTGACCTTCTTCAACCATTTTTACAACTTCTTCAAGCGGCAAAAACTCGCAATTCAAAAATTCCCCTTCGTCAGGCTTTTGCCCTGCAAAAACGCAGTTTTCCGCAAAAAATATATAAATTATCTCATCCGTATAACCGGGTGAAGGAAAAATTTGCAACGCGCGGACAAGCTCTCCCGCACGGTAACCGGTTTCTTCTTCAAGCTCGCGTTTTGCCGCAACTTCGGGCTCTTCGCCGTTTTCTACTTTTCCCGCAGGAATTTCGTAAATTTCTTTGCCGTATAAATAACGGAACTGTTTAACAAGCAAAACCTTACCGTCTTTTACGTACAAAACCGCCGCTCCGCCCGAATGACGTACGCATTCGCGCAAAGCCGTTGTGCCGTCCGGCAAGCAAACTTCGTCCACTTCAAGTGAAAGTATTTTTCCACGGAACTTTCGCGTTCCCGAAATCTTTTTTTCAAAAAAATCCATTACAGAGTATTTACGTAGGCGGCGATAGTCTGCAAAAGCGTTGCCACCCCTTCCGAAACGCACCTATTATAAAGCACAAAATAATTGTAACCGCAGGCGATTGCGTTTATATAGCCCACGTTTTCTTCCTTAATGGCAGTTAACAGTTCGGTAAGAATTTTTTTACCGCCTTCCAAATCTTCTTCTGCAAGATGGCAACTTTCAATATGCTGAATTTCTTCGGTAATGGCTAAGCTTAAAACCGACAAAAGCTCGCTCTTCATCGAATTCTTTTTGAGCGCGAGTTTTACGTCGGGCGAAGGAAGCCGAACTTTGTCTTCAAAAGCCTGTAAAACGCCTTCTTCAAGCGGCTTTATTATTCCGTCGCAGAAAGCGCGGTAACTTGCAACGTAGCTTCCGTCTTCTGTGAAATACCGCGCGAGAAAGTCGTTTAAATTTATGCTGTCTTTATCGAACTCAACCAAAAGGCAGAACAAAAATGCAAGTCTTTCGTGCAACGGACGGGGTAAAGTTATATAGCATTTAGCAGAATACCCGTCGTCTGAAATTACAAGGCATTTCTGCTTCATGGCAGGGTAATTGAATTGCTTTGTAACCGAGCTGAAAAGTCTGTACAAATCGGGACAGTTGACTATACACTTCAAAACGTCCTTGATTTTTGTGGTTGCCATAATGAATTTGCACTTTTTCAGTTCGTCGCACTTGGTTAAAAACGATAAAATTTGCTCTTTTGTGTCTGCCATAGCTAAATACTCCGCTTCTGTTTTACACTATTATATCACAGATAATTTCAAAATTAAATTATTTTAAGGCAAATATCTTGATTTTCATAAAATTATTATGTATAATGAGTTGTACTTTTCGCATTTTTTAGCGGAATATATTATATTATGTTGAACACAGGCGAAACTTCCATCAACAAATTAATAATTTTATTTGTCTTTGACAAAATGGAAAGTGCGCTTTCTGAGCGCACTATTGTAGACATGTGCTCCACCACTAACAGCTGGATGGGGTACATGGACTGCGTTAACATAATTCACAAGCTCAACGACGATAACTTTATATGCGTTGTCAACGAAGACGACGATACTTTATACACAATTACGCCCGACGGAAGAGAATCGCTTGCAAACTTCTACATAAACATTCCCAAAAGCGTACGCGAAGAGATTTCGCA
>CAZQFP010000058.1:0-7881 GCA_964592605.1 uncultured Clostridia bacterium
GATTTAATTCTTGCCGTAGGCGGCGGCTCGGTTTGCGACTATGCAAAGGCGGTTTCAGTTTCCGTTCACTGCAAAGAAGACGCATGGGACAAATATTATTTGCGTTTCGAAGACGTAGATAACGAAATTGTGCCTGTGGGTTGCGTGCTTACAATGGTCGGTACGGGCAGTGAAATGAACGGCGGAGCGGTTATAACTAACCACGGGCAAAAGCTGAAAATAGGGCACGTGTTCGGCTGTAACGTGTTTCCCAAGTTTTCAATATTGAACCCCGAATATACTTATACTTTGCCCAAATACCAAATGATATCGGGCATATACGATATAATGTCGCACATTCTGGAACAGTATTTTTCGGGCGAAGACGACAATACTTCGGACTATCTTTCAGAAGGGCTTTTGCGCTCGCTTATTCACAGCGCGGAAATAGCCGTAGAAAACCCTACCGACTACGAAGCGCGTAGCAATATTATGTGGATTGCTACCTGGGCGCTGAACACGCTTGTTGCAAAGGGCAAAACCACGGACTGGGAAGTGCATATGCTCGGGCAGGCTATAGGTGCGCATACCGATGCAACCCACGGAATGACGCTTGCCGCTGTTTCAATGCCCTATTACCGCCATATATTGCCGTACGGACTTAACAAATTCAAACGCTACGCGATTAACGTATGGAACGTTTTACCGCAGGGCAAAACCGACGAGCAGATTGCAAACGAAGGTCTTTGCGCAATGGAAGCGTGGATGAAGAAGATAGGGCTTGTTATGAATATTTCAAAGCTCGGCGCAACAGAAGATATGATTGACGGCATAGCAAAAAGCACGCTTGTTATGGAAGGCGGCTACAAGGTGTTAGGCAAAGAAGAAATACGCGAAATTTTAAAAGCAAGTTTATAAATAAATATTGCAAAACAAATTACCCTTTGCTACAATATGGCAAAGGGTAAAGTTTTTTTATTTTTCGCACCGCACCTGGCTGCGCTCCGGCTACAAATACTATACTAACAATGACTATGCTATTTTGCAGTCTGGTACTGATAGTGGTGGCAACGTTTATAGTTGGCTAACGGTGCGGCCCGCGCTCCAACTCAAGTTGGTTGCAACGTAAAACTTAATATGTTAAAATGCGCATATAGGGCAATAGTTTTTTATTTTTCGCATCGTTGCGCTCCGGCTACGTGTTTTATACGTTACGTAGCGGTTCCTTATCGCCTATGGCAACTAGTGGCAGTAGCTTTGTTAACCTTTGGCTAGCGGTGCGGCCCGCGCATGAACTCGCCTGCAATAAAGCAGGCTTACCGGAATTTAATTGTTCAAGGACAATTAAACAGACACGTTATGAGTTGAAGGGAACTTTGTCCTGCCTTGCTTTGTTGCATGGCGAACTTGACCGTCCTTGCGGTAACGGCGTATAAGGATATGCTTTTACCCGCATTAGCTTTTACGTAAAGCGGGCAGGTCGCCCCGTTAGGGGCACAATATAAAAATAGCGGAGCAAGTGCTTAAAGCACTTGCTCCGCTTAATTTAAAAATAAAAACGGCTTACGCTTTGTAAGCCGTCAATCTGTAAGATATTTTTTTCTTATCAGTTTTATTTGTTCTTCTGTTACGCCAAGCGCCTGCTTGCAATATTCTTCGATACTTCCGTAGCGTTCCTTAATTTTCTGCATTGCACCCGTAATATATTGCGGTTTTGCATACATAAGCCCGTATAAAATGCCCTTAAAGTTTTTAGATAAGGGCGAAATTGTCAATCCGAACTTTTGCGCATTGCGCACTCTTTTGTGGAACTTGTCCGAAGCCGTGTAATCGCTCACAATGGTCTTTTCATCTACGCCCAGCAAGCCTTCTATAAGCATTGCTATAATGCCCGTTCTGTCCTTGCCGCCGTTGCAGTGCCACATTACGCAGCCCTTTGCGTCGATTAAAATTTCAAATGTTCTTTTTAGCAGGGGGCGGGAGTGGTCTGAAAACAAAACCATCTCGTACGTGCTGATCATATAGTTGTCTGCCGTTCCAAACTCGCTTGATATACGCTGGCTTTCCTTGCGCATTATGCTCGCCATGCTTCTGTTGTACTTAATTCCGGTAGTTGCGGTACACATAAACGGCAATATGTGGTAGTTAACGCCTTCAATAACGGTGGAAGGGTTTTCTTTGCGTTCGCGGTCTGTGCGCAAATCGATAATATCGGTAAGCCCCATTTCAAGCAATTTTTTCTGGGTAGACTTAGGTAAATTGCACGGTTTGCCGCTTCTTATCAGTTTTCCGTAGACGATTTTTTTTCCGCCTTCCGCAACGAAACCGCCCAAATCGCGGGTATTATTAAGTTTTTTGAGTTTTAGCCTTTGAATACTCATAAATACAATTCCGAAAAGTACTGACTTATAGTTCGCGGAATAATAGTTGTAGTTAAATGTTTTGTTTTATAAAAAACGGGTGGTAATCTGTCTTTCGTTCCGAAAGTGTTATAAGAACCTGCGCAGGCAGGTAAAAAATCCATATTGCAAGGCGCGCCGAGCGCGTAACGCTTGCGGGCAGGGCTACGCCGATTTCGCTCATATTGAAAAATCCCACGCAAACGTCGCAAAGCAAAAACAGCACAAGCCCGATAAAAAGCAAAACATATTTTTTGTTGATTTTAATCAAAAAAGCGCTTTCAACGGCGTTTATTGCAAGCTGGGGGAAGTATATGCAACAGAGCACTATAAGTGCGGAGTTAAGCTGTCCTAACGCTCCGAAAACTATCAATGGAATTGCCACTGCAACTGCGCGTACCCCCAATGATATATAGGGCTTTTTGCCGTTTATAAGGTAAATTCTTGCAAAGTGAATAAGTTGCGTTATAATGAAAGTGCACAAGCCGACTTCCATATATTTGAACATTACCAGAATGAACAGGTCGCTTATTGCGGTGAATACCAAAGCGGCGGAAACAACTATTGCGTCCTTGCCGTAAAAGTAAATTCCGATAGCGGCGAAGACAAGGCAGGTTAAAATGCCCGCATACTTTACGTAGATAAGGTTATTGTTGAATGCAAAATCGTAAACGATAAAAGTAATATATATTGCGGTTTCAACAAGAACGAACAAACCGAAAATATATATTTTTTTATCTTTCGGTAGTGTTACTTTCATTTTCTCTCCACGCGACGAAACGCACACAAACATTTTATATTATGCGCGTATAAAATGCAAGCTATTTTTGCTTTTAGGTGCATTTTCTTTGCCAAAGACAAAAGCGTATGTTAAAATAAAGTCGTAAATTGTAAGGTTTAATTTTTAAAGTATTGCGAAGTAAAGCGCGGAGTTAAGCTATGCACGAAGGGCACAGAAGAAGAATGTACGAAAAACTGAAAAACGGCGACTATTTATACGAGCACGAGTTGCTTGAAATGTTGCTTTTCAATGCTTACGCGCGCAAAAATACAAATCCCATTGCGCACGCACTGCTTGCCGCTTTCGGCACCATAAACGACGTATTGAATGCCGACGTCGACGAACTTTGCGCGGTGGAAGGAGTGGGCGAAGGCGTTGCGCTCTATTTAAAATGTATAGGCGAGTGCGTTAAGAGTTCGGGCAAGGCTTCGGGTGTGGCACTGCTTAAAAATTACGACGATTTTATCAGCTTTGCACGTATGCGCATGCGCGGCAAAACTAGCGAAGTGCTTGAACTTTACTGTATGAACAAAAACGGCAAGGTAAGCAAGAGCTTTTCGTTTACGACGGGCGAGCACGATAAAGTACGCGTTGAAACAGACAGAGTTGCAAAAATAATTTCGGACGTAAAGCCTTACGGACTTTTAGTAGTTCACAATCATTTAAGCGGCAATTCGGCGCCTTCCGAAAACGACGACAGATTTACAATGGAAATTCAGCTTATGTGCAGTATGAACAACGTGCGGTTGTACGACCATTGCATATATGCCGGTGATAACAATATTTACAGCTATTTTATGTCGGGAAAGATTGACGCAATAAAGCGCAATTACTCTTTCGACGCGCTTGTCGGCGAAAAATTTAAAAAGGAACAAAGCGGCAAGTAAATCTGCGTGGATTTGGTGCTTGTTTTGCGGTGGACTAAAGCAAAAAATTTGTTTGACAACCGCCTTATCATTTGCTAAAATACAGCTGTTGTTTTTAAGTCTGCGTTAGAGCCGTATACGGCTTTCTCAAATTTAATATGTTTATAGTAGAGCAGTAACGCTATGCGTTCAGTACGACGAATGCTCGCCCACTCACAATAAAACTTAATACACGGAGAGATGGCAGAGCGGTCGAATGCGGCGGTCTTGAAAACCGTTGATGGGCAACTATCCGGGGGTTCGAATCCCTCTCTCTCCGCCAGGCAATAAGCCAGATACGTTTCATAGGGCGTATCAACCCGAGTCTTGCTTTTTAGCCGGCTCGGTTTTTTATTTGTTGTTTGTTCGTAAAAAATTTAAAACATTATAAAAAGACAATACAAAAAAAGACATAGTATGTTATAATAACTTTATGAGATACATAGGGAATAAAACAAAAATCCTTAGCGAAATCGATAATCTGATAAATAAAAAAGGATTAAATATAAAAGGGCTTACTTTTTTCGACGCTTTCAGTGGAACGGCAAGTGTGGCGTGCCATTATAAAGAAAGGTTTAAAGTAATTGCGAACGACAGTCTGTATTTTTCGTATTGTATCACTGAAGCTAAACTCAATTCGCCTAAAGATATGTTTAGCAACTTGGGATTTAATCCGTTTATTTATTTTAACGAAGCTGATGCGGCTAATTTTAACGGATTTTTTGCGCAAAATTTTGCGCCCGTTTTGTCAGAAAGAATGTATTTCAGCCATGAGAATGCACAAAAAATAGACTTTATCCGCTCTTCTATAGACGAATGGTTTTTAAACGGAAGAATAAATGCGAAAGAGAAGTGGTATTTAATAGCTTCGCTGATAGAATCTGTTTCAAAAGTTGCCAATGTTGCTGGAGTGTACGGAGCATATCTTAAAACCTGGGATCCGCGCGCAATTAAAAAGATGGAGTTTCTGCCTATAGACATTTTACCATATACCGAGAATACGTCAAAGGTATATAACGACGATATCTTAAATGTTATTAAAGAAGTAACCGGAGATATTCTATATCTTGATCCGCCGTACACAAAAAATCAATATTCGGTTCAATATCATTTATTGGAAACTTTGGCTCGTTACGATAACCCTGTTTTAAAGGGTAAAACGGGAGCAAGGGATATGTCTGAATATTCTTCCGATTTTTCAAAAGACGGTAAGGTTCAGGTTGCTTTTGAAAATTTAGTTGCGAACGCGAATTTCAAATATATAATTATGAGTTACAGCTCAGACGGTATTATGAGCAAGGAATATATTGAAAGCGTTTTAAAAAGGTACGGTAAACCTGAAACTTTTGAGTTTAAAAAATTTAATTACAGAAGATATAAGAACGTTAAAGCTCAGAATAAAAACGACCATTGCGAATATTTGTTTTTCATAGAGAAGAAAGAAAAAGTCAACTATGCATCGCCACTGAATTTTATAGGCGGCAAACATGATTTGATTGATTTTATTTTCAGTTATATGCCCCAAAAAATTGATACCTTTTACGATCTGTTTGCTGGTGGCTTTAATGTGGGAATAAATACAAATGCAAATAAAATCGTCTATAACGATATCAATTTTAAAGTGCGTGAACTACTTGAGTATATTACAGAAGTTGATATGGCTGAATTTTATAAGTATTTGCACTCAACTATTGTTAAATACGGATTATACAAAGGAAACAAAGAAGCCTATTTAAAGCTCAGGAAAAAATATAACTCAACTAAAATAAACAAGCGGGATTGCCGTGAACTGTTTTTGTTGATAATGTACGGGTTTCAGCAACAAATAAGATTTAACGGCGACTATAATTATAACAATCCCGTTGGACAGGCAGGATTTAACGATAAAATACTTGAAAAGTTAATTTCTTTTTCAAGAATTACAAAAAAGAAAAATGTGTTTTATTATTCCGAAGATTACGAACGGTTTTTGGATTCAATAAACAAAGACGATTTCGTTTATATTGATCCGCCGTATTTAATTACTTTAGGCAGCTATAACGACGGCAAACGCGGTTTTAATGGCTGGAACGAAGCGGAAGAAAAAAGACTTTTAGATTTTCTTCAAAAACTAAATGACAAACACATTCGGTTTATGATGTCAAATGTGCTTAATCATAAAGGTAAAACAAATACTCTGTTGCAGGCTTGGATTGAACAAAACGGATTTAAAGTTATTAGCTACAATTTAAAAGCAAGAGGGAACAGAGAAGAAGTAATAATAATAAATTACGAGGTGTAAAATGAAAGTTTACGTTAAAAACCGATATAAGTATGATTTAACAAAAGTAGTAATAGATAAAATTCTGTCAAAGCTAGGAATAACTGAAAAATACGAAGTTGAATATATGCAGGGTAACGGCAGAAGTGTAATTATTGAATACGGCGATCAAAAAATATATGTTATTGTCAGCGGTAACGATCCATCGGGAAGAAATTCTTTTTTAGCTCAATATATACCTACCGTATTAGAGCAATATCTACATGATACGTGTTTAAAAAAATCAATACATATTTACTTATTGGATGTTTCCGGCGGTGCGAAAACCGATTATATTTTAGATACTTACAGGGTTGCAAAGACGCTCGGGATAAATATTCTTAATGAAAGCGATTTAAAAGTGGGCGCAATTTTGCCCTATAGTACGTTCAGAGAATGGAAGAAAGCTAAAGTCAGCAGACAAAATTATAATCTGTCGAATAATGCTTCGTATGCGATTGAAGACGGCGACGAATACATAGTGTTCGGTAAACTCTACGGCGCAAACGGCAAGGATGCGGCAATTATTGCTTGTCAGCTTGCAAAAATAGCTGAAAGAGAAGGTAAAAAAGTAAGGTTTGTTGAAGTCAAAGACCACGGAACGGAATCTCTTGCCGAAACCGATAAATATTTACTCGAATATTACAAGGTTGAAATTTCGGAAGGCGCTATCGTATTGTCCGAAAAACAAAAAAGCGATAAATCGACTTGCAGAAAACAAGACGAGTTTAAGTTTAACTTGTTGGAAAAATTCGGTTCTAAAAAGTGTTGCCTTTGCGAATGCGACATTGAAACCAATATTATTGCTTCGCACATACACAGAATTGTAGATATCGATAATTCCGGACTTACTCCAGAAGAGAAAAGAAAACAGGCAGTTGACGCCGATAACGGATTTTGGTTGTGCGCCAATCACGATAAAATGTTTGAGTATGGTGTTATTTCGTTTGATAAAAACGGTAATTTAATTATTAACTCTACATTAGAACAGCATCAGATCGACTTTATTAACTATATTACTACTATAACAAAAATCAAAGACGCTTATATAACTCCAAATCTTCTTGTGTTCCTTGAAATTCATAATAAAAGGGTTAACTTATAGTTTGTAAACATATTCAAACATTACGTTTAAAAGCAAAATAAAAAACAGCGGGGTGTGCATATTGCACACCCCGCTATAATTATGCTTAAATTATTTAATAAGGTCTTTAACAGCCGCCTGCATTTTTTCAAGCGCGGCTTCCGCGTCCTGCTTGTTGCGCGATTTAACCGAGAAGTAAATCTTCAGTTTGGGTTCCGTGCCTGAAGGACGAACGCAGATAAAACTTCCGTTTTCAAGCTCGTAATAAACGCAGTTAGTAAGCGGCGAGCCGATTTCTTCGGTGTTTCCCGTTGCTATATCTATTTTGTTGTTTGCAGAATAATCTCTTACCGCGGTTACGTTATAAATATCGAACTTGGTTGCGGGCTTAACTTTAAGTCCGTCCACAACGGCGTTCATATCTTTCATTGCGT
>CAZQFP010000059.1:0-7827 GCA_964592605.1 uncultured Clostridia bacterium
ACGGTACGACGGGTATGCAGAGCAAAGTTATAAGCGACGTAATTGATACCGTTGCGGCATCTTTCGGCGCTAATCCCATTGAAGTAAGATACAATTCAAAGTGCATTTCTGCGGACGTTACGGCGGCTTACGACCCCATATATGCCACGGTTTACGAAAAACGCAACTCAACTTTCATCTCTTGCGGTGCGGCTGTTTCAAAATATACCGGCTCACGCGGCAAGAACAGCACTAACGACGCTCCCGCTGAATTTATGGGCTATATTCGCGACGTTTTCGAAGACGCGGGCGTTATTTGGCAGACGGGCGAACTCGGCGCAATAGACCTTGGCGGCGGCGGTACCGTTGCAAAATATATTGCAAATTTGGGTATTGATACAGTTGACGTGGGCGTTCCCGTGCTTTCGATGCACGCCCCTTACGAGCTTATTTCCAAGGCGGACGTTTACGCGCTTTACAAAGCGTGCTTAGCTTTTTGCAAGTAAGCAATAATATTTAAATAAAAGAAGCGGCGCAAGTGCATTAAGCACTTGCGCCTAATTTTATATTTAAGCCCCCGAACGGGGGCGACCGGCCCGCTTAGAAATAAGCTAATGCGAATAAAAGCATATCTTTATACGCCGTTATCGCAAGGACGGTCAAATTCGCCATGCAATAACTTTGCAAGGCAGGACAAAGTTCCCTTCAACTCATAACAAATTTGTTTAATTGTCCTTGAACAATTAAATACCGGTAAACCTGCTTTTTGCGGGTGAGTTCATGCGCGGGCCGCACCGAATACCAAACATTCGACCAATTATTGCTACGAGCGCCACCGACTGTGAGCGCGTAGGCACTGTTTGTGTACGTACTGAGACCGGAGCGCAGCGGTGCGAAAAATAAAAAACGTTTGCCCTTTTGCACATTTTAACACGTTGAGTTTTACGTTGCAACAATTTCGAGTTGAAGCGCGGGCCGCACCGCTAGCCAACTGCTGGTTCTGGTATCAATGTTAGCACCTGTAACCTTAAGAGCATAAACATTACACGACCAAGAAATGATGCCGGAGCGCAGCCAGGTTTAGGTGCGTAAAATAAAAAAACTTTGCCCTATGTTTATATGGTAGCATAGGGCAAATATAATTGCAAATAAAAATTATTTTTCAACAGCGGGCGGAACAAAGTAATATACGTTTTCTAAAACTTCGCGCACGTACGAACGGTACTTTTTCGCCGCCGATTCAAACAGCACGTAAACTCTGTTTGCGTTTTGCTCGCGAACAACGCACATACCTTCCGACATACAGGGAATAGAATAACTGCTTCTCAATGCAGTGTGCCCGTTAGTGGGCTGGTACACGTAGTAAACGTATGCGTTTGAAAGTCCAAGGTTCTTTTCGGTTGCATCCGCGCCCGACTTGGTTTTAACGCCGTCGTAGTGGAAGTACTCGGTTTTCTTCAAAGAGTAATAGGTTGCTCTGTTTGTGGTCGCTTCAACTTCGCTCTTGTCGTAAACGCTAATGGTCGAATTTTTCAGCCCGTAGCTCTGCGATAAAACTAAGTGTCCGTCGCCGGTTACGGCAAAGCCCTGAACTTCGTCGGGTATGGAATAAATTTTTTGAACCTGCGGAACTCTGTCCTGAAATTCTTCCGCAAGGTTTGAATTGGAAACGCAGGTAAGTCCCGTATTGTTGGTTTCGCTCTTTGCCGAAGCCTGGTTCACGCTGTATTCGTAGGCAAAAGCCTTGTTTTGGTTGCCGTCGGGAGTGGTTATATAGTGCTTTTCGCTGGTTTCGTAGTTGCCGCCGCGGTAAAACTCGCCAACGTAAAGTTTATCGCCGTAAAGAGAAGTGGTATTTACGTTGCTGTCGTAATAATACAAAAACGACGCGTTACAGTTTGCGTTGAACTTATCGGTAAATGAAATTTCGCCGTTTTCAGCCGCCTTGTCTATAACTTCCTGCGCAACGTTTTTGTTTGCGTCAAGGTAGCTTTTGCTTGCCTTTGCACAGTAAACGGTGCTTCCCGAAGCAATCCACAAAAACTCGCCGCTGGTGGCAATGCCGCCGCAGTGCCCTGTGTAGTAGGTACTTTCTTTACCTGTTTCCGCAATATTTTTAACCGTTACGTAACCGACGTAACCGGTATCTTTGCCTACGACGTAAACGCGGGAAGGCGAATTCTTTATATACGCACTAATAAAAAAGTAGGTCTGCGATTTTTCAACGGTAGTTTCCTTGCCGCTTTCGTTTGTTTGCGTAACCGAGTATTTGCCGCCGTAGTAGTTGGTTATGCCCTGCGGGCAAGCGCCGTCGTCAATACCGGGAATTTCAATGCTCTGCGTAAAGCCGTCAAAATCCACGTATCTGTCGTACCAGAACCAAATCATCAAAAATACCAAAAGAGCGAGTATAAACGACCCTACGGCAATCAGAGATATAAAAAGTTTCTTATGTTTCATATTCTTTCAAAAGCCCCAAAAGTTTTTTCAATAAGATTTTACCAAACATATTCGTAAAATGCAAACTACTTTATAATATAAATAAAAAAAATTGCCGCAAGCAACAACTGCAACGCGGCAAGGCACAGTTATTTGAAAATGGCTTTCAACAGCAAACCGAAAATAAACGTAGCAAACGCGCCCACGAATGCAAGCATAATTTTAAATGCAATATCGCGCTGTTTTTGTTTCGCGGTGCGTTTGTACGCAAAGCCCACGTCTTTCAAATTTATTACGTACATCTTTTCGCCCTTGCGTTCGGACGAAATAATGTCGAAATAGCCGTCGCATTTAAGCGCGTTTAAAATATCGTCAAGCTGGTCGGGCGAAATGCGGTTTTTTGCGGGGAGCAGGGAGAGAATATCAAGCGGAGAAACAAGGCAACCTTCCGTGCCGTCGCAAAGGGAGTAGACGGCGGACATAACGCGGTTTTCGTTTTTGCTAAGCATACTAAATCAGCGCGAACACCAAACAGATTATCAAACTTCCCAGCGCGCCGCCCGCAAACGCCGCAATGAAGTTCACAGCCGCGCTTCCCCGAACGCTCTTGTTGCCGCTTTCGGCAACGGGAATTTGCGCAGTTTCATTTTCCGTCTTGGTATTCAATTCCGATTTTTTTAGCGGCGCAACGCAGAACATATTTCCGCCCGAATATCTTACGTCGATATATCCGCCGCTTTTAAGATTTTTAAGCGCCTTATTCAGCTCGTCGCTACGCCGCGGTGTGCCTTCGGGAAACACGTCAAAAAACTCGTCTTCGGAAATTATTACGTATTTGCCAAGGGGTGCGGCTGAGCATATTTTTTCAAACGTGCAAACGGCTATAGTGTCCATCAAAATAAATAATGGCGTTTTTTTACCGTTTTTATACCTTTTTACGGTGTATAATCAGATTGAAGAGTAAACAATTCCGCCTATGAAAAATGCGGTGAACAGCCCGAGTAAAACGTAGGCTATAATGTTTAAAACTTTAAGCGCAAAAAAGTTATTCTTTTTCTTTTGCGTTGAAAAGAAGGCAAGGCATGCAAGAATAAGCACAATCGCGGCGATAAGCCCGTAAACTTTCAGCACGAAAAATGCGAGAATAAACGCAACAATTGAAAGTACCCCCGCACATATACCGCAGTAAAAAAGTATTTTACTGTTGCTTTGGGGAAGTTGCGCGCCGTTTTCGGGCTGTTCGGTATTTTGATTTTGTGAATGCTTTTTACTCATTTTTGCTCCGTTGAAAGTTCGGCGTGTCCGTTGCCGCTAACTAAAATCGTTTTATAGTCGGTATAAATTACAAACCCCGAAGGCGCTTTGGGCGGTTTTTTAACGAATTTTTTAAGGCAGTAATCAACTGTAACCTTGCTCGCCATTCGCCCTTCGGAATAGTACGCGCAAATTTCCGACGCCGCCAAAAGTACGCCGTCGGGCACGGTTTTTCCGTCGGTTACTATTACAACGTGCGAAGAGTGGTAGCCGCGCGTGTGTAGCCAAATATCGTTTTGACTTACGCTCTTTAAAAGTCTGTCGTTTTGCAGATTGTTGCGTCCGCAGATTATTTTAAAATTCTCGCATCTGAATTCGCGGAAGGGAGTAATTTCCGGTTGCTTTTTCTTGCCGCTTACTTCGGCTTTTGTAAGTCCGGCTTCGGCAAGTTCTTCCTGCGTTTCTTTAAGGTCGCAAAGACATTCGGCGGCGCATATGTGGGCGTTAATGCTGTTTAAATAGTCAAGTTGTGCCTGTGTTTGTTGCTTTTGCGTTGAAACGCTTGCAATGGTGCGCTTCAATTTTGCGTACTTTTTGTAATAGCGCTGCGCGTTGTCCGCGGGCGACAGGGTTCTGTCCAATGCTATTTTAATTTTTCCGCCATTTTCGTCGTAATAGTTCACGGCTTCAAAGCTGTCCGCACCGCGTTCAACGGCATATATGTTGGCGGTAATGAGTTCGCCTTTCAGCTTTATAAGCTCTGCGTCCTTACATTCAAGCAGTTTCTCGCTTTGAACGGCAAGCCGCTTTTCGGCTTTTTTAACGGCGGAAGCCACCGCGGAAAGAAGCCGCCTTTGCGCGCTTTCGAATATCGCTTTTTGGGTTACGCAGTCGTAGTACGCCGTCTGCGCCTGTAAAAGAGTTTGGTATCTTTTTTGCTCGCCAAAGCACGCGCGCACTTTAAAATCGGCGGGTTTTCCGTCTTCGTAAGTTAAGCAAGGCGCGTATTGACCGGCACATATATATGCGTTTACGTTATTTGCGTTGATATTTTCCCCGAACTGGGCAACCATATCGCAGGCGGTGGTGTACGCAATGCCGCGCACGTTGTCGGCTATAAATTTCGCTCTGTCGCCGTGCGCGCTTTCAAAAAGTTTTTCAAGCTCTGCCAAAGAGTTGGGGTCAGTCTTGTCCTGCGGTTTGGGCGGCGCGTATTTTACGCCGCAAAACAGCGCGCGCTCTGTGTTCTCGCCTATAGCCGCAGTTTTAAGCGCGCCTACAACGGTTTCTCTTTCCGTTAACACGGCGTTGGAATACTTGCCCATAAGCTCGGCGTACAGCCGCGCGGAAGTGTGCTCGAATTCGGTTATACATTCCAAATCCATATACACGACGCGTTCGCCTTCAACGCTATTAACCGAAAGTATTTTCGCGCCCGTAATATACTTTCTCAAAAGCATACAAAAGTTGGGCGCAACCTTGGGCGCTGTAACGTCGCGCTCTGTTATGCTCATACGGCAGCCCTTTGCGGCAAGGCAAATTTCAAGTTTAACCGTGCCGCTGGCGGTGTATATAAAAAATATAACAAGTTCCTTTTCAGGCTGTATTATCTTCGTAATTTTTCCGCCCGCAAGTTTTTGCGAAAGCTCGGCGGCAACGTATTTTATTGTAAAAGCGTCCTGCGGCATTTTCCAAAATTCCTTACGTTAACAGCGGTTTTCAGCTATTATACTTCAAAAAAATTAAAAAGTAAATTTAATTAACGCTTTAAAACGCTTTTCAAATAAATGCAGTTGTGCTAAAATAGCTTTTGCTATAACGATATTATATAAATTTCAGGAGTAAAAATAATGAAGTACACACAGGCAGTCGGAGAAAAAAGCACGGTAAAACTTACCATAAATTTCACCGAACAGGAATGGAGCGACGCAATCTCCAAGGCTTACAAAAAGACGCGCGGCAAGTACGCCGTGCCCGGGTTCAGAAAGGGCAAGGTGCCCCAGCCCGTTCTTGAAAATTATTACGGCAAAGGCGTTTTCTACGAAGAAGCGTTAAACACTCTCTACGCCGAAAACTACTATTCGATTATCGAAAAGGAAAAAGATAACTTCACCGCAGTCGGCGAGCCCGAACTTTCGGTTGACGAAATAGCCGAAGGCAAGGGCGTAACTCTTACGGCTATCGTTCCCGTAAAGCCCGAACTTACGCTTGAAAAATATACAGGTTTAAAAATCAAAAAGTATGAATATAATGTAACCGACGCCGACGTGGAAAAGGAAGTTAAAAAACTTTGCGAACGCGACGGCAAGGACAGCGAAGTTACCGGTAGAGCCTGCAAGGAAGGAGATACGGTTAACATCGACTTCTCCGGCTCGGTTGACGGCGAAAAATTCACGGGCGGCACTGCCGAAGGCTACGACCTTGTTTTGGGTAGCGGAAGTTTTATTCCCGGTTTCGAAGAACAGGTTGCCGGTATGAAAATCGGCGAAAACAAGACTATAACCGTTAAATTCCCCGAAGACTATCAGGCTGATAACCTTCGCGGCAAGAACGCCGACTTCGAAATTAAGCTCAACAAAATTACCGAAAAGATTTTGCCCGAGCTCACCGACGAATACGTAAAGAAGCACGCCGGCGTAGACACCGTTGAAGCGTATAAGGCAAAAACGCGCGAAAGACTTGAAACGCAGGCGCAAAACCGCGGCAGAGACGAAACCGAAAACAGCATTGTAGACGAACTTTGCAAGCACGCAACGGCAGAAATTCCCGACGCAATGGTTGAAGGCGAAATCGATAAAATAGTGCGCGACTTCTCTTACAGACTTTCCTATCAGGGAATAAAGCTCGAAGAATACGTTAAATACATGGGTCAGACTATGGAACAGTTCCGCGCCCAGTTCAAAGAGCAGGCTACAAAGCGCGTTATGTCTCAGCTTGTAATCGATAAAATCATCCGCACGGAAAACATTACCGTCGGCGAAGGCGAGCTTGACAAAAAGATAGAAGAACAGGCTAAGTCTATAGGCAAAACCTACGAAGAATACAAAAAGACGATAGACCCCAGACAGGTTGAATATATCGAAAACGATATCATCATAACAAAATTGTTCGACTTCTTGAAGGCAAACAACGAGCTTTACACCGAAGACGCAAAACCTGCAAAAGCGGCGAAAGCTCCCGCAAAGAAGACTTCGGCTAAAAAAGCGTAAAAATTTTCAGGAGAATTAAATATGCAGAAAGAAAAGGGCGCGCTTGTGCCTTACATTGTTGAACAGACTTCCCGCGGGGAGCGTTCCTACGATATATACAGCAGACTTTTAGAAGACAGAATTATATTTTTGAGCGGCGAAATAGACGACGCTGTCGCAAACACCGTAGTTGCCCAGCTTATCTATCTTGAAGCTAAAGATTCTTCCAAAGATATTTCACTGTATATAAACAGCCCGGGCGGCTCGGTTTCCGCAGGACTTGCAATATACGATACGATGAATTACGTCAAGTGCGACGTTTCCACAATCTGTATAGGTATGGCGGCAAGTATGGGCGCGTTCCTTCTTTCAAGCGGAACTAAGGGTAAACGCTATGCGCTTCCCAACAGCGAAATTATGATTCACCAGCCTTTGGGCGGCGCTCAGGGTCAGGCAAGCGATATTAAAATTGCCGCCGAGCACATTTTAAGAACAAAGCACAAGCTCAACACCATACTTTCGCAAAATTCTGGCAAGCCCCTTGCCGAAATTGAAAAAGATACCGACAGGGACAACTATCTTTCTGCACAGGAAGCGCTTGATTACGGTCTTATAGACAAGGTTTTCTATAAGCGTTAAGTTTAAAATAAATATTAAAAGCAATACTTAATTAAAAAATAAGCAAAGTAATTATAACAGATATTTTTGAGGTGTTTTTTGAAAGAACAAAGGTCATGTTCGTTCTGCGGCAAAAGCGAAGACTTGGTTAAAAAGTTAATAACGGGCAAAAACGGCGCGTGCATATGCGACGAATGCGTTGAAATTTGCGGCGATATGTTGCGCGAAGCCGACGCAAACGTTACCGAACCCGTGCCCCTTAAAACTCCCGCCGAAATCAAGGAAGAACTCGATAAATATATCGTAGGTCAGCACGAAGCTAAAAAAGTGCTTTCGGTGGCGGTATATA
>CAZQFP010000060.1:0-7811 GCA_964592605.1 uncultured Clostridia bacterium
ACAAAACGACAAATTTCTCATATACTAAGATATGAGAAATTTTTAAATAAATTGATTGATTTTTTAATTTAATATGCCGCCGACATATTGTCGATAGCTATTCCGTAACCACGCGTTGGATCGTTAACGAAAACATGCGTTACAGCACCTATGAGTTTGCCGTTCTGCACAATGGGGCTTCCGCTCATTCCCTGAACGATTCCTCCCGTTCTTTCCAAAAGCGCTTTATCTTCTATTTTAATTACGTAGTTTCTGTTGTCTTTATTTCCGTCATCAACTTTAACTATTGAAATTTCGTACTTTTCGGGCGTTCTTCCGTAAACTGTCGAATAGATATAAGCCGTACCTATTTTAGCTTCGGCAACACTTCCCTTTTCTACTCTTATAAGTTTAGAACAATCAAAGCTGCTTGACAAATTTCCGAAAACACCGCACTTGCAGTTTATTTTTGCCTGTCCTATTACGCTTGAATTTTCAAACGCGCCTTTAAGCTCGCCCGGCGTTCCCCTTACGCCCTTTTTAACGTCGTAAATAAGAGAATTATAAACCGTACCGCCGTTTATTTCAATAATATTGTTTTCCATATCGGCAACGGGGTGTCCGAGCGACGCGAACTTGCCCGCGGCTTTATCTATATAAGTTACCGTGCCTATGCCGTTTATGCTGTCTTTTACAAGCACGCCAATTCTCTTGCCGCCGGAAGCGCTTTCTTTAACGGGTTTAATGCTCGTTTTTATGCACTCGCCGCCGCGCAGATACTCTATTTCGTATTTTTTATAATCACGCGACAAAATTTCGTTTATATCGGAAGTTTTGTTAACTTCTTCACCGTTGATTTTATCGATAACGTCTCCCGCTTTTATACCTGCTTCGCGTGCCGGCGAGCAAATACCGTCAGACGAAACAACGTCGCACAAGCCAACGACTTCTACAGTCGTCGTATTAAGCACAAAACCTGCGGGAAATCCGCCTAAATACAGTCCGCCGTCCGCAAGCGCGAAGTCGGAGACGTAAAACAAACAGCACAAAGCCGCCGCAACAACGACCAAAGCCGTTTTAAGAAAAAACTTTATACCTTTCTTTTTGTAAAACATAACAAAAGTATTCTGTGCAGACGGCGGCTAAATATACTAATTATTTTTTTTAAAAAACATAAAAAAAGCACGGCTTAAACCGCGCTTTAATATTGTAATTTTCATTTGAACTGCGCAATCAGTTCAATAGCGTGTTGCCTTGCGGCAGGCGAATTAACACTGCCCGTAAGTCGTACAATTTCGTCAATTTTACTTTCAGCGTCAAGCCGCTTCACCTGAGTAAGCGTTTTTCCGTTTTGTTCGGTTTTATATATTAGGTATTGCGAACTGCTTGCCGCGCAAACCTGCGGCAGGTGCGAAACTGCTAAAATTTGCGTATGCTTTGAAATGGTTACAAACTTTTCAGCAACCGTTTTTGCGGTAAATCCGCTTATACCAGCGTCAATTTCGTCGAAAATGTAAGTAGAAATGCCGTTTACGTCCTTTAAAACCGTTTTAACGGCAAGCATAAACCGCGACATTTCGCCGCCGCTTATTACTTTACTGAGCGGTTTTTCAGGCTCGCCCTTGTTTGCCGAAAACATAAAGCAAACTTTGTCCGAGCCGTTTGCCGAGTTTAAATCGGCGCTCTCTTCGTCGTATTCGGCAAAATTTACCGTAAAAGCGGCGTTTGGAATATTCAACGTTTTTAATTCTTTAGTAACGCTTTCGCAAAAACTTTTTGCCGCCGCCAGGCGCAACTGCGTTAAATTTTTGCACTCGCAGTATACGTCTTTGTTGCATAAAACTAGTTGGGCGTTATACTTTTCAACCAAATTCGCGCTGTCCGAAAGCAAATCGTACTCTTCTTTCGCGCTCTTCAAAAACGCAAGAATTTCCCTTTCGTCTGCGCCGTATTTTTTTCTTAAACCTTTTAAAAGCGTAAGTCTTTCGTCAATTTCCTGCGCTTCGCGCTCGTCAAACGTGAGCTCGTCGGCTAAATCTGAAAGAGTTTCTGCAATGTCGGTAGCTTCCGCGCCCAAACTTTCAAGCCGTTCGGAAATTCTCTCATAACTTTCGCTATACGAAGAAATTCCGTTAAAAATGTGTTGCGCCGACGAAATTCCGTCAGCACAGCCGCCGTCGTCGGTAATTATCGCGCGCACCGCGTTTATGCCCGACAAAATCTTTTCGGTATTTAAAATTATGTTTTGACGGCTTTTTAATTCTTCAAATTCGTTTTCCTTGACGTCGGCACGCTCAATTTCGTCTATTTCAAACTTTAAAAGGTCTGCCTTTCTCTCTCTTTCCGCGCCGTCGCCACCGAGTTTTTTAATATTTTCTTTAATTTCGCGCTTTTTAGCAATCAGTGCGCGCAATTTTTCCTTCACCTGCACCGCTTTTTCGCCCGAAATACCGTCTATTACGCTCAACTGATTTTCTTCGTTTAAAAGAAAAAAGTGTTCACTCTGTCCGTGAACGTCTACAAGGTGCTGTGTAACCGATTTAAGCATTGCCGCCGTAACGCTGCCGCCGTTTATCTTTATGGAATTTTTACCGTCGGCTGAAAGTTTACGCGAAATTATAATATTACCGTCGGTTTCTATATCAAGCTCGGCAAGTCTTTTTGCCGCCGCGCTTTCTTCTTCAACACAAAATTCGGCGCGCACAAACGCTTCCTGCTCGCCGTATCTTATCATTGTTTTATCTGCCTTAGAACCGAGAACAAAGTTTATGGAATCTAAAATTACCGACTTGCCCGAACCCGTTTCGCCCGAAAGCACGTTCAGTCCGCCGTCAAATTCTATGTCCGCTTCGGAAATAAGCGCAATATTTTTTATGTACAGCCTTTGTAACATTAACTTAAATAATCTTTCAAAAGTTCTGCAACTTTAGGAGTATGTTCGTTGCAATCAACTATTATAAGCAACGTATCGTCGCCGGCAACACTGCCTATAATATCGGAAATCTTCAAAGAATCCACAAAAACGCCGACAGCCGAGCCGTTTCCGCGCATAGTCTTAATCAAAATAAGGTTATTTGCAGAATTTATGCTTAAAACGCACCCTTTGAACAAGGTAGTCATTCTGTGCGTTATGCCGTCGTCAAAGTGCTCCAAACTTGCATAGCGGTACTTCTTCTTCATTCCCGCTACCTTATAAAGTTTCATTTCTTTGATATCGCGCGAAATTGTCGCCTGCGTAACGTTGAAATTCGCCTTAATCAGTTCGTCGCACAGCTCTTCCTGCGTATCGATTTCCTTGTTTGCAATAATTTCAAGAATTTTTTGTTGTCTTAAAGCTCTTTGCATTTATTTGCTCCAAATATTTAACTTTATTAAAAGTTTATTGAAAAAATTTTTATCGTTTGCCGTTATAAATTCAACAGCCCTTTGCGCTTTTTTAACGGTTACCTGTTCGCCGCCGTTAAGCTCGCCAACCATTTTTCCGTCGACAATAAGCGCAAGCCTTTCGTCTGTTGAAAGCGGTTTTACCGTCAGTATGGAATTGTCGCTGTAAACAACCGGTCGCGAATGCAACGAATGTGCACAGACGGGCGTCAATATGAAGGCTTTTATATCGGGGGCAAGCACCGAACCGCCAGCCGAAAGCGAATATGCGGTTGAACCCGTTGGCGTACTTACTATTATTCCGTCGGAAGAAAAATTATCTACGGTAGTACCGTCTATTTCGGCGTGCAGGCTTACCGTATTGCAGAAATGCGCGCCACCCGTGTTGCGCTGAATTACAAGGTCGTTAAGCGCAAAGTATTTTTTGCCGCCGCACTCCACTTCAAGCATACTCCGTCGCTCGGTAACGTATTTCCCGCCGCAAACAAGGTTTACTGCTTCGCTAAGTTTTTCGCGCTCGAACTCAGCCAAAAAGCCCACGTGCCCGTAGTTTATGCCTATAATTTTTATGCCGCGTGCGGCGCACTCCGCCGCAACAGTTAGAATAGTTCCGTCGCCGCCGAGCACAAACAGAACGTCAATTCCGTCCAGGTCGGAAAAACTTTCCACCGTTTTACACGGGAATTTTTTTTCCAGCATAGCCTTGTAAATTGCGTCGGCGTAAATTTTGTTGTCCGAAACATATTTTTTATTTGAATAAACGCCGACTCTCATATAAGACATTATAAATGATTTTATACAAATATGCAAATAAAAAATGCGTAAATTTATAACTTTACGCATTTTAACAAATTTTCAATTTTTTCACTTACGCCTTCTTTTTCCAATAAAATGACGTATTCCATGTTCTTTTCTTTGCAAATAGGTGCATTTGTCAATTTAATTGGCGCTAAACCGACACTTTCGGCAAAACTGTATATTTTTGTAATTATTCTTTTATGAATTTTGCTATCGCGCACAATTCCGTTTTTGCCCACGTGCGAACTTTCACACTCGAACTGCGGTTTTATAAGCGCAAACACTTGTGCACCGCTTTCAAGAATTCCGGCAACGCCGCCTAAAATGTACGTGAGTGAAATAAAACTGACGTCAATCGTCGCGCCGTCCAATTTTTCGGTAAACAAGCCTTTATGAAGATTGCGCGCGTTGAAATTATCGATAACGACAACGTTTTTGTCTTTCAGCTTTTGCGAAAGCTGACTTTCACCTACGTCTATACAGTAAACCTTTTTTGCGCCGTTTTGAAAAAGACAGTCCGTAAAACCGCCCGTACTCGCGCCGATATCGGCAAATACTCCGCCGCTCACGCTCGCGTTAAAATCTTTCAGCGCCTTAGAAAGTTTGTAGCCGCCAGCCGAAACAAAGCTCTCGTACGCTTCTTTAAATTCAAAAACGTCGCCGCTTTTTACTTCGTACGAAGGCGAAACGATTTTTCCGTTTACAAGCACAAGCCCGCCTTGTACGGCTTCCGCCGCCTTTGTCCGCGAGCCGTACTTTTCGGCAAAATACTTATCAATTCTCATTTGATTTTATATATTTGAAAATCGCCTGCGCGCTTACGTTGTTTTCTTCCATAAGCTCCGCCACTCCGCCGTGCGCAATAAACTTGTCGCCGTAGGCAAAGTTTTTAATAATTTTACCGCCGCCGCAATAGTATTCGTCAACCAGCGAACCGAGCCCGCCGGCAAGCATATTGTCTTCAACGGTAATTATGTATTTTTGTTTTAACCCGTCAAGCATTGCTGTGTCGAGCGGCTTAACGAACCGCGCGTTTATAACAGCCGGTTGCACGCCGAATTTAGAAAGTTTTTCAACGGCGGCAAATGATTGTGCTAGCGCACGCTCGCCGCATGCGATTATTGCGTATTTTTCGCCGTCAAACAGTTTTTCCCACTTTCCTAAAACTATTTCTTGATGTTTCTTGAATATGCGCTTGCCTGAACGCGGGTACCTTATTGCAAGCGGCGCGCCGAAGTTTGCGCTGAATTCAAGCATTTGCTTGAACTCCTTAACGTCCTTGGGAACGGCGATAGTGAGATTGGGAATAAAAGTTAAAAACGACAAATCGAAGACGCCCTGATGCGTTTCGCCGTCCGCGCCCGAAATTCCCGCCCTGTCAATACACAATGTTACGGGTAAATTCTGCGCACAGATATCTATTACTATCTCGTCAAACGAACGCTGTAAAAACGTTGAATACACCGCGTAGTAGGGCTTCAATCCCTGCGAAGCCATTGCCGAACAGAGTATTGTTGCGTGTTCTTCGCAGATGCCTACGTCAACCGAGCGTTGCGGATACTTTGTGAAAAATTCCGAAAGCCCCAAACTCGAAGTCATTGCCGCCGTAACCGCTACGATTTTATCGTCTTTTTCAGCTAATTCGCATAAAGTTTTGCCCAAAACAGCCGAATATTCGGTACTTACGCTGTCCGCGGTAGAAACAGAAATACCGTGGGTCGCTTCGGGGTCTTCTTCGCAGAACGCGTACCCCTTGCCCTTTTTCGTCATTACGTGAAGTATGACCGATTCGTGTTTAAGGCGTTCCTTTATTTCGGTCAGCTTTTCAATCATTTTTACAAGGTCGTTACCGTCGTAAACGCCGTCGTAGGCAAAGCCGAACCGTTCAAAAATCTTAGCATGGCGGTCTTTCTTTTCGTTGTGCACCATATCTTCGCTTAAAATTTCAAGATATTCGTGCATACTTCCGACGGTTGGCGCAATAGACATTCCGTTGTCGTTTAAAATGAGCAGAATGTTTGAATTGAGCAACCGCAGGCTATTAAACGCTTCGTAAATAAGTCCGTTATTGAACGAGCCGTCGCCAATAACCGCAATTACGGAAAAATCTTCGCCTTTAACGTCCCTTGCCTTTGCAATGCCGAGCGCGGCGGAAACGGAAGTTCCCGCATGCCCCGTATTGTAGCAGTCGTATTCGCTTTCACTGCGCTTTGGAAAGCCCGAAAGCCCGCCCATTTGCCTGAGCGAGCCAAAATCTTTGTACCTTCCCGAAAGCAGTTTATGCGTGTAGCACTGATGCCCTACGTCGAAGATTATTTTGTCTTTCGGAAAATCGAAGACATAATGAAGCGCAACCGTCAACTCGACCATTCCGAGATTGGAAGAAAGATGACCGCCGTTTTTTAAAACCGTTTCGGTAATTTTCTCCCTGCACTCTTCGGAAAGAGCTAAAAGCTCCTTCAAAGTCATACGTTTCAGTTGCGCACCGCTAATATATTCAAGCATTACTTCTCTCTTTTGAAGAAGGTAGTAAATTTGGCAAAGCCGAATACTATCTGCTTGTTGAATTTCATTGCAAAATGTTTAAATAAAGCCTTTCCGCCTACCGTAAGCGCACCTATCGCCGCGCTTATACCAATAGAAGCTATAAGCTCGCCCGTAGTGCCAGCCATTGCAATATGAATTACCAAAGCCGCACCGGCAGCACCGCTGACAATACCGCAAATATCGCCTATTACGTCGGCAAAAATACTGCCCAGCTTGCTTGCGTTTCGGCAAAAAGCTACTGCGCGTTTTGCGCCCCTTATCTTATTCGACGCCATTGCATGAAACGCTTCCTGTTTGCAGGAAATTATTGCGTTTGCAAGCACGTCGCAGCCGATATTTAAAATTAAAAGCACAATAAGCACTATTATGCAGACAAACGAAGGACTGTCTTTTATGGCAATTTCAGTTAAGAAACTGAAAATTACCGTTAGCACGAACGAAAGAATAAATACGCATAATCCCCATATCAGCCAGTCGTACTTGTGCTTTTTCTTTCTTTTCTGTTTTTTCGAATTTTGTTTTGGCGGGGGAACGTTACTTTCCCCGCTACTTGGATTGTCGTCTGAAGAATCAGACGACTGTTCTTGTCGGTTAATGTCGTTTTCCATAATAATTTTAAAAATAATACGCACAAAATAGTGCGTATTTATTAAAAAAATAACTAATATAGTGGTTTATATTAAATAAACTTTGCGGCTTAGGTCCGGAAGGATTTCCCTCAGCCCCGCTCCCCGTCGCCGTAAGAGCAGTTTCCTTTTAAGGGTCTGAATGCAAAAGCATATCCGGATTACCACTTAGTCCACACCGTAATCTTTAATATAATCAGTCTAGAAGTTTTCCTTGACAATTTTCGTTGATCTTATCCTCTTTTGCAAATAACAATTTCAAACAGCAATGAGCTTGTAACCATCCGGCCGAACGGTTAAAGCCTAAAATCTGTTATCCGCTGAATTCACTCAAGGCAGGCTACTCTGTACCAAACTTTCGCCTGATAGCAGGTTTAATCCGACAAACGTTATGTCTGCCGACCTCCACGGTAAATGGGGTTGGCTGCGGTATGCCGTTACCTAGCTCCCATAAACCTTTACTCCCAGCATTCACCC
>CAZQFP010000061.1:0-7404 GCA_964592605.1 uncultured Clostridia bacterium
GGCAAGCCGAACGCATATGCACCGCCTTTGCGCCGTGCGAATACAAAAAGTCTACCGTTTCTTTAAGCTGTGTGCCGCGCACGATAGAGTCGTCCACAAGCAAAAGTTTTTTGCCTTCGATAAATTCGTGTACGGGAATGAGCTTCATTTTAGCAACTTTGTTGCGTTCCGTCTGATTGACGGGCATGAAGCTACGCGACCAAGTCGGCGTGTACTTTATGTAAGGGCGCGCAAACGGAACTTTGCAAGCGTTTGCGTAGCCTATTGCGTGGGGCGTACCGGAATCGGGAACGCCGCCTACATAGTCTATGTCGTGAACGTCGTGAGTTTTCGCGTCGTTTCTTGCAAAAATTGCACCGTTTTTACAGCGCATCATCTCTACGTTTACGCCTTCGTAACCCGACGTGGGGTAACCGTAATACGACCAAAGGAACGCGCATATGCGCATTTTTTCACGCGGGGCAGAAAGTTGTTTTATCTCTGTTGCTGAAATTTCGACTATTTCACCGGGACCGAGTTCGCGCTCGTCGGTATAACCGAGTTTTTTATAGGCAAAATTTTCAAACGAAACGCAATAACCGTCGCTACATTTACCTAGCTGTATGGGAAGCCTGCCCACCTTATCTCTGGCGGCAATAAGCGTTCCTTTATCCGTCAAAAGCAGTATCGAAGCCGTGCCTTCAATCTGTTCCTGCGCGTAAAGTATACCTTCAACGTAGCTGCTTTTGCTGTTGATGAGCGCGGCTATAAGTTCGTTTGCGTTAACTCTGCCGCCCGTCATTGCGTCAAAATAACCGCCGCCGGAAGAGAGCACCTGACGAACAAGCTCGTCCGCGTTGTTTATAATGCCTATCGTACAGATTGCGTAAGTTCCCAGTCTTGAAACGGTGAGTAGCGGTTGCGGGTCGGTATCGCTTATACAACCGATTGCCGCGTTGCCCTTCATTTCGTTTAAAACGCGCTCGAACTTCGTTCTGAACGGTGCGTTTTCTATGTTGTGAATTTCGCGCTGTAAACCTACGGTAGGATCGTAAGCCGCCATACCGCCGCGCTTTGTACCGAGATGGGAATGATAATCAGTGCCGAGAAATACGTCGAAAACTGCGCTGCTTTTTTTAACCGAACCGAAAAATCCACCCATATAAAATTACTCTCCCGTAAGACGTTTAAATACTTCCTTGTATGCGTCTTCAACACCGCCCAAATCACGGCGGAATCTGTCCTTATCAAGGCTCACGTGCTTTGTGGTGTCCCAGCTACCTGCTTCCCAGAAACGGCAGGTATCGGGAGAAATTTCGTCCGCAAGCACGATTTCGCCCTTAAATCTGCCGAATTCGAGTTTGAAGTCGATAAGGTCGATATTGAGTTTTTTGAAAAACTCTTTCATTGCTTCGTTAACGGCGAAAGCCATTTTCTTTATAGTTTCTATCTCTTTTTCGGATGCAAGGCCGAGTGCAAGAGCGTGATAGTCATTGATTAAGGGGTCGCCCAAATCGTCGTTCTTGTAAGAAAATTCGATTGTGGGAGCTTTAAACGCCGTACCTTCTACAACGCCGTAGCGTTTGGAAAAACTGCCGGCAGCAACGTTTCTGATTATGACTTCGAGCGGAACTATCTGAACCTTTTTAACAACGGTGTTTCTGTCGTCAATCTGCTCTACAAAGTGCGTGGGAATACCCTTCTTTTCAAGCATCTGCATCATCATGTTCGACATCTTGTTGTTAATTACGCCTTTGCCCGAAATCGTACCCTTTTTAAGTCCGTTGAAAGCCGTTGCGTCGTCTTTGTACGATACGATAACGTAATCGGGGTTTTCGGTTGCGTAAACTTTTTTTGCCTTACCTTCGTAAAGCTGCTGCATTTTTTCCATTGTTGTTTCTCCTTAAACTTTTATAAAGTAATTGAATTTATTTAATGCAAATACCCGCAAGAGTACTCGCGGGCATTTTAACTTTGCGAAATTTCACGCCGCAGCGCTTGGTCGTCGGCGTTTATCTTATCGCGCATATTTTTTTTGTATGCTTTTAACTTTTCAGCTATTGCGGGGTATTTTACTCCCAATATATGCATTGCAAGAAGTCCCGCATTTTCACCGGCGTTTACGCCTACGGTTGCAACGGGTATGCCGGACGGCATCTGCACTATTGAAAGCAGACTGTCAAGCCCGCCCATCATATCGGTTTTTACGGGAAGTCCTATTACCGGTAAAATTGTGCTTGCGGCTATAACGCCGCCGAGATGCGCAGCTTTGCCTGCGGCACAGATTATGACTTCAACGCCGTTCTTTTCGGCATTGCAAGAAAACTCGTGGGCTTCTTCGGGCGTTCTGTGTGCGGAAATTACTCTTACTTCCGCTTCTACGCCGAAACTCTTAATTAAATCAACGGCAGGTTTAACTACGCTAAAATCGGACTTACTGCCCATTATTACGGCTACTTTCAACTTTAATCTCCCGCATTAAAGATAAATTTTTGAAACATACTCTATGTATGTTGCTATTGTATATATTGCTTATCGTATATATCATCGCCGTCAACATTTACGCGATTATGCTTATTCGCAGTAAACGCGACGAAGCGGCAGACCTTGACGGCAAGGAACACCGCGGCGACGGCAAACTTATTTTAACCGCAATTTTAGGCGGCGCAACGGCACTGTACGTAAGCATGTTTATAATGCGTTACCGCACTAAAAATTTACTGCTTATGATACTTTTGCCCGTTATCGCCGTATTGAACGTGTGGTTTTTTGTGCTTGCGTTCCGTTCGGGTTTAACCTTCTATATAGTAGGCTGATACACAACATTTTTATAAGCAAAAATATTATAACACAATATATTGTTAAAAGAAAAATGTTTGAATACGGTTTTTTTATTATTTTGAAAGCAAAATTTTTATTTAAGCCGTGTTTTTTATTTGACTTTTTAAAAAATGCCGTCCGCAACGTGGTTTGCGGTCGGCATTTTAACGTTTTTTATTATTTATCTGAATTTTCAGCCGTTTCGTCCTTGCTTTGCGTAGCCTGCTGAGCCTTTAACAGGTCGCGGATTTCTGCAAGAAGTTCTTCGGTTGTGGGTGCGGCGGGTGCGGGTGCCGCTTCGGCTTCAAGCGCAGCCTGCTGTTCAGCCGCTTCTTCTGCGCTAATTTCGCCTTTCTTAAGTTTCTTTTCTATAGCCTTTTTCTGCTTTTCGGCAAGTTTTTTGCCGCCTGCGCGTACCGAGTTGATAAGTTTTACGATACAGAAAAGTATAAACGCTACGAGAATGAAGTTAATTATAGCGGTTATAAACGCGCCCCAGTTTATGTAAATGGAGTTTGCCAAGTCCAAAGCGCCTGCGCCGTCGTATGCGGGTTTCAAAATTGTAACCGCCGCTTCAAGACCCTTGTCCGAATCTCCCGCGATAAGCGCTATCAACCAGTTGATGAGCGGCTGTAAAATCTGACTTGTCAGCGCGGTGATTATTGCAGTGAACGCGCCGCCGACGATAACGCCGACAGCCATATCGAGAACGTTACCGCGTGAAATGAAATCTTTGAATTCTTTAAAAAACTTTTTCATTGCTTTCTCCTACTGTCATTTTTTAATTATTATAAAATTCGCCGCGCGCTGTTGTCAAGCAAAAATTATTAAAACAGTTGTCAGTGTTTTTATTACATTATAAAATCAGGAAAGCAATACTGAAATTAAATTTTTGCGCAATTCGTCCGCGCCTTCGGTTGTGCGCGGAGCGACTTCGCACGGCATACAGTCGTAAATTATGTTTCCTTCTCGCAGAACAAGCACTCTGTCGGCAAGCATTGCCGCTTCGTCAACGTCGTGTGTTACGAACAGCGCAGTGCGGCGGTTTTCGCGACAAAGCGAAATAAACAGCCGCGAAATTTCGTTTTTGAGTTTTAAATCGAGCGAAGAAAACGGTTCGTCCATTAAAATAATATCGCCGCCGAAAAGAAAAGCGCGGGCTATCGAAGCTCTCTGCGCCTGTCCGCCCGAAAGCTCTACGGGGTAAGCGTTTTTCTTGTCGGAAAGGTGCACCTTATCTAAAACAGTGTTTATAGCCGCTTCGTCGCCGCAAATAAGTTTTAAATTCTGAAAAACCGTTAAATTGGGAACAAGCCGCGGCGTTTGAAAAATATAAGCGCATTTGGCGGACGAAATTTCACCCGTAAAATCCGTAAGGCGCGCAAAACAGTTTAAAAGAGTTGTTTTGCCGCTTCCGCTTTCGCCGAGCAGACAGGTAATTTTTCCTTCTTCAAGGCAAAGATTGAAGTTTTGGTACACGTTAAGCGCACCGTAACTTTTTGAAAGATTTTTAATTTCAATCATTTTGCCGCCCCCTGCCACTTTCGGTTTATACGCTTCAACTGCGAAAAGGCGATATCAAGCAACAGCCCGGCAACGACTGCCGCCACGGTAAGCGCGGCAAGCCGCGGCATATCTACGAAAGCGCGCGCGTTCTGCATAAGTCCGCCAAGGCTATTAAAGGTGTTTGCCATAACTTCCGCCGAAATCATAACTTTTATGCCGAGCGAAACGTTTGCACCCGTCTGTGAAAAAACGTTAGGCGAAACGAGCGGCAAATATATTTTTGCAAGTTGTTGTTTTTTTGGAATTTTATAAACCGCCGCCATTTCTTTTATTTCGTGCGGTATTCCTTCCACCGCTGCGGTAATCTGCGCGTAAATTACGGGGAACAGCACCAAAACGGTTACTATAATGGGCGCGACAACGGCGTTAGTCCACACAAGCAATATTAAAATAACCGCAAGAGTCGGCAACGTGCGCAAGACTGCGGTCAGCGGCTTTACTGCCGACGAAAAATATTTGGTTGCAGACGACAAGCACGCAAACGCCGCCGCTATTACAAACGAAATTGCAAACGCGCCCAGAGTTCTGAGCAAGGTCAAGGCAAAAGCCGCCCAGAATTCGCCGCTTGCCAAAAGGTTGAAAAACGATATAAAAGTATCTTGAAACGAAGGAATTACGTAATCATTTTTAACGCAGTAATAGGCAACAATCCAAACGAGCCACATTAAAATAACTGCGGCAAGCGAAAAAAGAATATTGAATTTTCTTGTTTTAAACCATTCTTTTATCATTTACTTAAATTTTCCGCAAATTAAGTTGCGCTATTTGGAATATAGTAAAAACTTTCGCTGACCTGAGCCGCGGATGCTGAATTTACTGCTATCAGTTTTGAAAGAAATTTGTTGACTTCTTCGTAACACTTTTCAGACGGAACGAAATTTACCGCACAGTTTTTAATTACTTGCGCCGTTAAATTGTTCGCATTGAGCGCGCTTACCGAGCCCGTTTCCACGTGCGCGTTAATGCCGTCGACTATGGTCTGCAAATAATTTTCCGCGGTTGAATTGAGCCATTCGGAATTTACGCTCATTGCCTGCATAAAGCGAGCGATAAACTGCGGCTTATTTTCAATTACGCTGTTCTTTGCAACAAGCACCGCCTGCGGATAGCCTTCCGCGCCATATAAATTTTGCAAACTGCCCGCAATAGAAAGTTTGCCCTGCGTTCCCTTCTGCTTTGCGCTTGCCATAGGTTCGGCAACAACGAAGTAGTCGCACTCGGCTGAAGGCAGAACTTCTTCTGCGTTTAACGCCTTTAAATTTACCTTGTCAGAAGCAGGTGAACCGCCAGATAAAACGTTGTATTCTATATTTTTATCTTTTAAAATAAGCCGGAACGTAAGCCCTGGCACGTCGGCAAGATTTACAACTCCCACGGTTTTGCCGACAAGAATAGTAAGATTGTCGGCAGTGATATCTTCGCCGTTTTGCTTTTTCATAATATAAAGATTGCCGTGCGTTACCGTGCCGAGCATTTTATAAGTTTTGCCGTTACCCAAAAGTTTGCTTGCAAGATTTACGGGCAGAACGCAGACGTCAGCGGCGGGGTTTTCACCCGTAACGTACGTTTGAATTACTGTAGCGTTTACAACGTTGTAATTTACGTTTTCGCCGAAGTCGCTTTCAAAAGCCATTTGTTCAGCCATAGAAAGCGCAGGTGCGCCGTCAGGCATATATACGTTTATTTCATTTTCAAAGCCGCCGCAAGCGGTAAAACCTATTGCGGACAACACTGCTAAAATTGCGCACAAAAGCGCAGTTAAAAGTTTTTTCATATTTCTCCTTTCGGTATCAGGTATTGCCCTTTTACCTTAAAAAATTATATTTAAGCCTTGTGCATAAGCGTTTTAGCGGTAACGCCTTCAAGCATACCCAATTTGCCCGTTAGTTTGTTTATAACTTCGGTCGGCGCGTCAAGTGCTACACTGATTACGGAAACGCACTTTTCCTTATAGGGAATTCCCATTCTGCCGATAACGTATTCGCCGAATTCGGACAATAGCGCGTTAATTTTCGGACTGGTTTCTCTGTGTTCGACTATTATGCTTATAACTGCAAGCCTGCTTTCCAGCATAAAAAAATACCTCCTTGTAAAGGGGGCAGAACAAATTACACCGCATAATATGCGCCGATTAAGCGCATTTGCGGTTATATTCAGCCCTTTACTTTCAGAACAACCTTTAAGTTCAGGTAACTATACTTTACCACATTTATAAATTTTTGGCAAGTAAAAGAATAAAGCATTTACAAACGCGCATACTACGAATATGAAAAAGAAAATATTTTTATTGACCGCACTGCTTGCGCTGTGCGTTGTCCCCTGCCTTTCGGCTTGCGAAACCGACCAAACGAGTAGCCGCAACGTTGAAAAAGTACAAACCAGAATAACCGACACCGAGAAAAATCCCGACGAAGAATGTCCCGACGGCAACTGCCCCGAAACCGACGACGGCAAAGACGAAAAATGTCCGCGTTGCAAGCACGGTATGCCCAATGCGCGCAGACACGGATTTAAAATCCCCGTGGACGGCGAAGTACGCATTTTTGAAATAAACTTCAACGAATACGGCTTCCCCTTCCGCCGCCACGTAAAGCCCGCGCCGGAGCCTGAAATTCCCGTACCCGAAGACCCCGAACAGCCTTCTACCGAAACGGGCGACTGAAAAATAAAAAGCGTGCCATTTTAAGGCACGCTTTTTTTAGTGTTTATTTAAGTTTTTCGGCGTTGTAATTTATAAGACAACCTGAAAGAAGAATTTTCTTTTCTTCTTCGGTGAGAGCGCCGATTTCAAGCGTAATGTTTTTAACCTTTCCGCCCGAAATATGCTTTGCAGGAATTGCGGGACTATCTTCCTTTATAAGTTCCGCAACGTTTTCAATGTAGATATAATCGCCGATTTCAAAGTCGAATTTGCGGCATACAAGCGGCAATATGCCCCAGTTAACAAGGTTTGAACGGTAGCGCTTGGTTGCGTATTCTTCGGCGATATTTGCTATTCCGCCGAGCACTTTTTGGCAGGAAGCCGCCTGTTCGCGCGCC
>CAZQFP010000062.1:0-7174 GCA_964592605.1 uncultured Clostridia bacterium
TTGTAGGCGTTGGCACTGGCGCGGCGGTTACGGCTATCGTAAACAGCTCGGCGGCGACCACCGTCATGATAGTCGGCTTCGTTAACGTCGGGCTTATGACGCTCGTTCAGGCGGCTTCCGTAATAATGGGTGCAAACATAGGTACGACTATTTCGGCGTTCATTATGGCGCTTTCGTCGGCTGGCGGAATGCAACTTTCGGTGGCGGCTATATTCGCTTTAATTGCGTTCATAGGTTTTGTGCTGACGCTTGTCGGCAAAAAAGATAAAATTAAGCGTATCGGCAACATACTCGTGGGTATAGGACTTATTTTTATAGGTCTTAACGTTATGTCTACCGCGGTAAACGCGCTTATGGAAGGCGAAGTTGGCGAAGCGGTAAAGCAGATGTTTATTGCACTCGGTAACGGCAAGGACGTGCTTACGTGGGAAATAATAGTACTGTTTCTTTTGGGCGCGTTGCTCACCGCGGCAATGCAGTCGTCGGCGGCGCTTACGGCAATTATAATTTCGCTCGCGGGCGGCGGACTTATTTCTCTGCAAATGGCAATGTGCATAATTTTGGGCGCGAACGTAGGCACGTGTTTGACTTCGCTTATATCGTCTGTTGGCGCGAGCGTAAATGCAAAACGTACGGCAATGGTGCATTTGCTTTTCAACGTTGCGGGCTGTTTAATATTCATATGGCCGGTGGCGTTTGCGGGCAACTACATTGCAAACTGGCTTTCGGGTCTTGAAACACAGTGGCAGATAGCAATATTCCATATGGTGTTCAATATTTTAACTACTGCGGTGTTGTTGCCGTTTGTAAACTACCTTGTAAAGCTGGCATGCATAATAGTTCCTGAAAGGAAGGGCAAAGCGGCGCCCGCCGAAGAAGATATTGAAACGCTTGATAAACGTCTTTTGAAAACTCCCGCGATTGCGGTAGGTCAGGCGCGCAAGCAGATAGTGCTGATGGCAAAGGAAGCGTTTTCAAACTACAAGTTGTCGCTCGATATGTTGCTTTCCGGCGATTTGTCGCATAAGGAGCAGTTTGCCACAACCGAAAAAAATATTAACGAAAACAACAGGTATATAAATTCTTTCCTTGTTAAACTTTCGCTTGAAGATTTGGCGGAAACCGACGAAAACAAGGTTTCTTCATTCTACCACGTAACAAGCGATTTGGAGCGAATAGGCGATTACGCCGAGAATATAGTGGAGTATGCAACCAAAATGGTGGAAGATGGCGCACAGTTTTCCGAGCATGCTAAAGCGGAAATTCTGGAAATGGATTTGCACCTTACCGAACTTTATAAGTTTGTGGAAAGCACTTTCACTGAAATAAATCTGAAATATATTCCCGACGTGGAGCGCGAAGAACAGGCAACCGACGATATGTGCAAAAAAATGCAGGATGCACATCTGCGCCGCATGAACGAAGGGCACTGCACGCCGCAAGCCGGAGCAATTTACTTACAGCTTGCGCTGAATATGGAACGCATAGGCGACCATATGCACAATATAGCTAACTCTGTAAAAAGCTACGCACACAAATAAATTCAAAGTAAAAAATAAAGCGCCTGCGCGGTGTTCGCGCAGGCGCTTTTTAACGTTATTTAAAGCATATTATCGGGGGTAACCGCTTAAACGTGCTCGGTATTGTTTGTCTGTTCCGTATCTTCGGTTGTTTCGTTATACGTATCGGTTGCCGCGGTTTCGGCTTGTTCTATATTCTCGGATGCGGCAATTTCCGCACCGCCGATGGGCACGGCGGGAACTTGCGTAATCTTTTCGCGGAATACGCGTTTGCGTATTGCCAAAAACGCATAGTACGCACCCGTAAACGCCCAAAACAGCCCCACATATGCCGCATATAACGCAAGCAGGTATGAAAGATAGAACGTGTAACTTCCTATAGTAAACGGTATGTAATCGAAGGGTATCGGTAAGGGGTTAACCTGCGTAAACGCATAATTTGGCGGCGACATATCTACGCCTGGCGCACCGTATTCACCGATTGTTAGTCCGCATTCCGTCAGGTACGTGCTCACAAGCCCGCTCGTTACGGTTGCCATAATTATTACCAAACAGTAATAAATCATTGGAATAATACAGTCTTTGATGCGGAATTTATAGTGCCCGAGCGCCGACGGCAGAACGGAGAGAGCAAACAGCAAACAGTGCGTCAAACAGAAGTACAAAATTGAATAACTGCAGAATATGCCGTAGTTTGACATTTCGTCTTTGCCGAAATATATGAATACTGTCAGCGCACCTACGGCGTGAACGAAGAACGAAATTGCGTACAGCACGCGCTTTTTGAGTATTACCGAAATACTTGCCACGTACACGCCTATGTTGCAGATAAACAGCGGTATGCACGCTAAAACCGTGTAATAAACGTTATAGCCGTCGCCCATAACGACCGAATCTTTGCTGTGGTACTGTATAAGCAAAACAATGGCGGCGGCAACTAAAAAGTCCTGTTGGATTTTCTTATCTTTGCGCCTTAAAAAGTAGTAGGCGGCAACGGTAAAACCGGCAAGCGCGGCAAGCGCCAAAAAGTGCCAAAGCGTAAAGTTTTTAAACCACAAAAAGTCGCTGGGCGAAAAGTTGTTTATATCGAAAAAGTTTTCGAATATGCTCAGCGGCATAACCGCAAAAATTGCAAAAGGCAGATATATAAAGGACTTTTTGCTCACTTTCCAGCCGTCGCGCACGAACAAAAGGGCGCATATCGCAAGGTCAAGCGTACTGCAAATAAAAAACAGCGCCATATTTGCGGCTTTGGGCATAAACTCGTTTATACTTGCAAAAATCTTGTCTGCAGGCGATGCGCTTTCGGTAAGCATTGTAACGTCGAAAAACTGTCCGAAAGTACAGCACGAAATTATAACGAACACCGGCAAAAGATATTTTGCAATGTCGGCACAGCTTCTTTTATTGTAAAAGACGGCAAGCGGGAAAAGCAAAAGCGCGCTCTTTTTAACCCACTGGCTGAGTACGAAAAATACGTTAAAGCTGTCTGCGGTGTTGTTCCAGCCTATTCTGTTGAATATGTAGTAGTCGGAAACCGTAAACGTAAGTATAAGCGACAGCGCAAGCAGTAGCGCGGTGCATACTATCAGCAAAATACGGATGGTTTTTTGTGATTTCATAATACCATTATAAGATTTAATGTAGGCTTTGTCAACGCTAAATAAATTTTGGCTGTTTTTGGAAGGTTTGCCGCTTTGTAAAATTGTTGCGCAAAATAATTGTAAAAAGCGGCGTTTAGTGGTATAATAACTGTAAATAAAAATTACGGAGAATTGTTTATGGCTAAAATAACCAAAGATACGCTTATTGCGGATTGCCTTAAAATCAATCCCAACAGTGCGGAAATTTTACAGGCGGTAGGTATGCATTGCCTTGGTTGCGCAATGTCGCACGGCGAAACCATTGAAGAAGCTGTTTTCGTTCACGGCAACGATTTGGAAAAATTGCTTGCCAAACTCAACGAAGGCTTGGAAGACTAAAAGATAATCCGCCCTGCGGCAAAGTGCCGCAGGGCGGATTTATTTTTCTGTAAAATGAGTAAAACTTTGGCATATATGCGGGGTAACGCCTAACAGTTGCCGTTTATGGTAAAATTTTGGCGTTGCGCAAGGCACATAATTTTGATAAAATGACCTTGGCAAAAAAATTACGGAGGTCGTTTTTTTATGAATAAAAATTTAAAGAAAATCGTTGCCGCAATGGCGGCGCTTGCTATGGCAGCCACGTTAAGCGGTTGCGCTGCGGCTGGTGGCAACTCGGATATATCAGATAACGAATACGAAATTTCAAACGGTGAAAACACCGAGCAAGGCGGCGCAACTCTTCCCCAACAACCTGAAATTACGTTGCCCCCCGCAACTCAACCCGAAACGCCCGTTACGCCGCAGGTAAATAAGGCTTATTATATTATGGCTACTGCCGACGGAGTAAACGTCCGCTCGGGTGCAGGCACAAACAGTGCAGTGCGCGGTTCAACGCAAAAATCCACGCTTTACGCGCTTAACGGCAAGACGGGGAGCTGGTACAAAACAGGGTACAAAAACTCTGCGGCGTACATATCTGAAAACTATTGTGAAACTGTTGCTATGACGGCAAGCGAAGACGAACGCATAGAAGCGGTAATTGCCGAAGGCACAAAACTACTCGGCACGGTGTATGTTTACGGCGCGGTGCGCTATCACGATGGCGCAGGGCATCTTAACAGAGCGTTTACCACAAGCGAATTCGACTGCTCGTCTCTGATGCAGTATATATTCTATAAAGGCGCGCACGTCAACTTGCAGGTAAATACGCGCACTCAGATATATCAGGGAAAAACTGTAACCAAATCGCAGTTGAAACGCGGCGACTTAATGTTTTTCACGAACGCTTCGCGCAAAAATTTATCGGGCGTTGAAAGAGTGGGGCACGTTGCGTTGTATCTCGGCGATAACTGGATTTTGCATACGGCGTCCGACTTCGCGAAGATAGAACAGATTTCTTCAACGCGTTGGAGCTACTTCATTCAAGGTCAGCGTATATTTTAAGTAAAGTATAGTTAAAGCCGCCGCTTGTAACTCAAGCGGCGGCTTTATTTTTAATCATTGTCTTTTTTAATTTTGCCGGTAATAAAATCGCCTTCGGTCGGCTTAGGCGGGTTTTCCTTGCGTTCTTTAGCTTCCTGTTTGTTTTTGAACAAAACCATAAGTCCGCCGAACAGTGCCGCGCCGCCAAGGGGAATTGCGCCCCACCATTTAAAGTAAATAAAAATAAATATCGTTGCCGCGGCGCAAATTACCGCAAGTATGCAAAACAAAATTCTTAAATTCTTATACATATTATATATAATATATAAATTAACGGGTAAAGTCAAGTGAAAACCCCCGCCGCTTAATTTTCGGGCCACCTTTCAACGGTGCCGTCGTTACAGCGTATTCTTGAATAATGGTTATCACCGTGAATGAATACCGAGCTCCATTCTTCGATCGTGCCCCTGAAAGTAATTTCTTCAAGTAAGCTGCAGTTGATTGTTGCGTTTTTGTTTATAATCGTAACGCCTTTGCCTATTGATAAATTTTCAAGCGCATGGCAATTCTCGAACACGCTTAATTTAAGCTCGGTTACTCCGTCGGGCAGATAAACCGATTTAATCGAGCCACATCCGTAGAAGCTACGAATTTCAAGTTTTGTAAGAGTGGCGGGAATATTAACGTCCGAAAGCCAATAGCAGCCGTTAAAAGCATCTATACCTATCGTCAGCAATCCTTCGGGCAGGGTAACTTTTTTAATCGCCGTACAGCCGTAAAAAGTTTTTTCTTCTATAGTCTTAACTGTTCCCGTAATCTTTACTTCGGTCAAGGTAGTGCAGCCGTTGAAGGCGTTATTGCCCAGCGTTTCTAAATTTGCGGGCATTTTTACGCTGTTTAGCTTTTTACAGCCGTAAAAAACTCTTTCGCCCATTTCCGTTACGGAATCGGCAATAGTAACGGTAGTAAGGCTTTCACACCCGTAAAACGCACCGTTGTCTATCAAAGTTACACTGTCGGGCACGGTTACGCTGGTAATGTTGCAGTTTTCGAAAGCGTATTTCTCAATTTCCTTTACGGGAAGTTTATTGTGAGTTTTGGGAATGTTTACCTTATTAGCCGTAGACGCTCCCGAGCCTTTAACTGAGTAATAAGTTTTATCTTTGCTTAAATTATAAATCAGCCCGTTGCTTCCGCCGTCCACAAATCCGCAACCCGCAAATACAGCCGCGAAAACCGCTATACAAACTGCGGCAAGCGCCGCTATAAACAATTTCTTTTTCATTTTTTACTCCTACAAACTCAGTATATATTATTTACAAGCGGTTTGCAATATAAACGGTTAAATTTATATTTCATAAATAAGTATAACGCGCATACGCGCACGCGCGCCGCATGCAAAGGTTGTGCTTTTTAAAGTTGCTTGGCAACTACGGCAAAATACTTAACTTTAAAGTTTATAATTTCAATTTTTAAATATATTATTGCAAACTATCAATTTGTATAGTATACTTTTGCAAGGAGATAAATTTATGAAGAAGTTTAAATTTTTTGTAATTGCTCTTGTTATTTGCTTATGTTGCATAGTTCCGTTTGCCGGATGCGGCGAAGACGACAGCAACCCGTACTACAACGGTCAAAACGTTATTCAAAGCTATGAATTCAAAGAAGTAACAGAAAATAACAAGCAAAAAATAGAACTGCACGTTGTTTATGACAGCGAACTCGTGAGTGAAGAAGACAAATTTTTGGCACTAGCCGTAGAAAAAGTGTTTTTTGAACGTTACAACTACAAATCCGTAAATGCGGTTTTAAGAAGCAAAGAGTTTATAGACTTTGCATCGGAACCTTATTATTACGATTACGAATATTATTTTGTTATGGATTATTTGCGACCGAAGGAAGCGTTTCATGCAAGCACTGTTGTAGATGATTATATTTCATACGCGCATATTTCAGATATAATGTACATCTTAATCTACCCATAAAGCGCACACATAGTACGTGACCCGAATACCGATTTATTAAAGTATGTGGGTATTATAGACCTTACTTCGGAAAACGCTTAAAGACTTTAATACAAAGGTGGCAGAAAAATCTGCCGCCTTTTTTGTTTAATAAACGAACGGCTTTTTACTTTCACGTATAATGATATGCGCAAGCGGAGCAAATGAATAAAACTAACGCAAATTGTCAAAAATTAACTTACGGAAAAATTTTTTCGGAAAATTTTGAAATTTGTTTGACATAATTTATAGGCTATGATATTTTATAACGGCTGTCGCAAGCGGCTTTAATATCTGCGCTGTAAAAGGCGCGGCAAAAACAGTCAATAAAAGCCAAAAAAGTTCAAAAATTTTTTGAATTTTTTTTAAATTTCTATTGACAAACGTTTTTTGCTATGATATTATAGAAAAGCTCGCAAGCGGGCAACCGACGTTTTGTCGGCTTAACGAAGATTAAAAATTGAATAGAAGGAAACGAATAAAAATAGTTTCTGTCAATTAAACTTTGAAGTACAAATAGTACCACAAAGCAAAGTCAGCAAAGATAAATGACTTAAATAGTCGAGATAGAGCCACGAACTTAAAGTTCGGTTTTATACAATTAAACTTAAGAGTTTGATTCTGGCTCAGGATGAACGCT
>CAZQFP010000063.1:0-7069 GCA_964592605.1 uncultured Clostridia bacterium
GGTACGCGTTGCGGCTATACCGTAATTCCGCGCGAACTCGAAAAGGACGGAATGAACGCAAACCGCATGTGGCTAAGGCGTCAGAGCACTAAATTTAACGGCGTGCCCTACGTAGTGCAAAAGGGCGCGGCGGCGGTTTTCACCAATAAGGGACAAAAAGAAATTCAAGAAAATTTAGACTATTACAGGCGTAACGCAAAGTTAATTGCCGATTGCATGGACGAACTCGGCATATGGTACACGGGCGGCAAAAATTCGCCGTATATCTGGTTGAAGTGTCCAAACGGTCTTAAAAGCTGGGAGTTTTTCGATAAACTTTTAAACGAAGCGCAGGTCGTAGGCACGCCCGGCGCGGGCTTCGGTAAAAACGGAGAAGGCTATTTCCGTCTGACGGCGTTCGGTAGCCGCGAAGTTACCGAAGAAGCGGTTAAAAGAATAAAAAAATTGCTTGCTTAAAATAATCCGCAATATAAATTCTACGGAGAAAAATATGAATAATTTACAAGAGCGCGGAGCGGGTATACTTTGTCATATTTCTTCGCTCCCCAATAAGTACGGTATAGGAAGTCTTGGTAAGGAAGCGTACGCTTTCGCCGATTTCTTAAGGAAAGCGCACGTAAAATACTGGCAGATTTTGCCGCTTACGCAGACCGATTGCGGCGACAGTCCGTATTCTTCGGTAAGCTGTAATTCTTACAATCCGTATTTTATCGACTTGGAAGCGCTGTACGAAGAAGGGCTTATTGACGAAGAAGAACTTGCAAGTTGCATTCTGCCTTCTGGCGACGTGGATTATGCCGCCGTTGCCGAAACGCATTATAAAGTTCTGCGCCTTGCATACAGAAGATACGACGTTGAAAACGACGAATTCAAAGAATTTATTTCAAGTTGCGTGGCGGACAACTACGCGCTGTTTATGTCGCTTAAAAGCGTTTACCCCGTAAGTTTTGATAAATTCCCCGAAGAATACAAGTACCGAGACGCGCAGGCGCTTGAAAAATTCAGACAGTCGGTGTACAAAACCGAGTACTTGTTCTGGGTATTTTTGCAGTTTACGTTTATAAAGCAGTGGAAAAAACTCAAAGCATACGTAAATTCGCTTGGCATAAAAATTATAGGCGATATTCCGCTTTATTGCGCGTACGATTCGTGCGACGTATGGGCAAACGGAAGGCTTTTCAGACTTGACAGCGAGTTAAGACCCGAAGCCGTAGCAGGCGTTCCGCCCGATTATTTTTCAAAGACGGGTCAGCTTTGGGGCAATCCGCTTTACGACTGGGACGAGCTTGAAAAAGAAAATTACGAGTGGTGGATTGCGCGTATCCGCAACGCCGCCGAACTGTACGACGTTATTCGCATAGACCATTTCCGCGGGCTTGACCGCTACTACGCAATTCCCGCCGACGCTGAAACCGCCGAAACGGGCGAATGGGTGGACGGACCCAAACAAAAGCTCTTTGCGGAAGTTAAAAAGCGTTTGGGCGAAATTCAGGTAATTGCCGAAGATTTGGGAGTTATGGACGAAGGCGTTGAACAGCTTCGCGCCGCAACCGGCTACCCGGGTATGAAAATAGTGCTGTTTGCGTTCGACGGCAAAGACGATAACGCCTATCTGCCTTCTAATATGGAAGAAGACTGCGTTGCGTACACAGGCACGCACGACAATGCTACTTGCTTGGGACTTTTGAACAGAATGACGGACGAGCAGTTTAAAGTGTTCAAAAAACGGCTTCGCGCAGAACTTAAAAAAGAAGAAGTGGTTTTGCCTTTATATACGCGTGAAGAAGCGGCGCGCGCTTTGGGCGTTTGCACGTTGGCTTCGCCCGCAAAACTTGCCATTTTGCCCGTGCAGGACGTTTTGATTTTGGGCGACGAAGCGCGAATGAATATTCCCGCAACTCCCGAAGGCAACTGGCGGTTCAGACTTAAACAAATACCTTCGCGCTACTATGCGGCGGTTTTAAGAAAAGTTATCACAGAGTGCGGCAGATAAGTTTTTAAATTAAATATAAATAAACCGCTCGGAAGTTTTGCCTTCCGAGCGGTTTTTGTATTCTTTTAATTTAAGTATTATCGAAAATACGGGTGCAGACAACCGTCATATCGTCCACGGCGTTGTGTCCGGCTTTTTCAAGCGCGCCGGCAAGAATTTTATCGGCAAGGCTCTGCGGGTTTAGCGGCTTTATGCCCCTTATAAATTCGTAAAGCTCGGTGGTGGAAGAGAACGCCGAAGTTATTCCGTCGCTCATAAATATTACAACGTCGTCGGCTTTGAGTTTTTCGGTGCAGACGGTGGGGCGCAGGCTGTCTAAAATGCCCATGGGTAGCGATTGGCTTTCCAAAATTTTAATTTCGCCTTCGCGCATAATTATTCCCGCGGGCGAGCCTATTTTAACGAAGTCCGCGCGCCCCGTTTCAAGGTTTACGGCGGCAATGTCAATGCAGGTAAACCGCTCGTCGCGGTTGAACGAAAGCAGTTTGTTTATTGTGTTCAAAACGTTGTCTTCGGGCATTTCCGCGCGGTAAAAGGCTTCTATAAGCGAAATCGCGGCTTCCGAAACCTTGCGCGCGTACTCGCCGCTACCCATACCGTCGGAAAGTGCCATCAAAAACGCGTGGTCGTTTATGCGGATTACCGAATGCGTGTCGCCTGAAACTTTTTCGCCGCTTTTAATAACGTAAGCAACGCCGAACGCCGCGTCAAGTTTGGGCGGCGCGCCGAACACAAGACAGCTTTTATCGCCGTCGCAGTCGGTTTTGTCCTTCAAAACGTACCGCCTTGAAAGCGTTTTCGAAATTATATCGCACATAGCCTTGCGGTTGACGCGCCCCAACGTAACCGCACAAATCTCACAGCCGTTTTCACCGTCAACGTAAACTTCCGGGCAGGAAATTCCGCTTGACGCAAGCGCCTTTTTAACGCTTTCCGCCGCGCCCGAAAACTCGCCCGAAGTGCGGGAAAGGTCTACGGCACAGCTTTTCATAACTTCCGCAACCCCGCGCGACTGTTCGGCAAGAAGAAGCCTTCCCGAACGCGCGTTTTCAACTTCGGTCATATATCTTCTGTATTCGGCTAGTAAACCGTTCAAAACGGCTAAAATTTCGCCCGCCTGCGAACAACTAACCGTAATTTCGCTGGGCAAATCGATAAGGTTAACACGCCCCCGCGCACAGCCAGTTTCAATAAGTTTTTTAAAGCCCGCGTTCACGTTTTCACGCTGGCATTTTTTGCGCCTTTCGCAATTTTTGCAACACTTTTCGTTTAGCTCGGAAAGCATTTTCGCCCTTGCAGCACCGTCGCCGGAGTTTTCGTCCAAAGCAAGAAAAGCGCATTCTATTTCTCGGAAAACTTCAGAAATCCTGTAAAGTTTTTCGCCCGTTCGTCTGCGACTGCGTATAACGGCAGTTTCGGGTAAAATTTCTTCAACCAAAAGTCTGCGCTTTAATTTTTCGTAGCGTTGCGGCTTTTGCAACGAAGGCACAAGGCAGGCAAGCGCCAAAAGAAGAGCGTAGGTTACAATGAGCGGAACGGCGCAGTTAAAGCCGCCGGTAAAGTATATGTATGCGGCAAAACCCGCGGCGGCGGCAATTCCGGCAAAAAATCTGCCCGCGCCCGAAAACAGTAACGAAAAAGTGGTTATTATAATTAGCGCGGTTACCGGCTGTAAATCGAGTGAAGATATAGCGGGGGGAAGGGCGAGCACAAGCGCAACAATAAGGCAAGACGGCGAGCGCGAAAGCCGCACGGCAAAAACCGTTACAAGCGCGGCGAAGCACAAATAAATTACCCTTCCGGCAAAAGCGTACAGCCCCGACCCCGCAACAATATAAACGGCGGCAATGCAAATAAGTTCGTCTTCTTTCAGCCTGCAACGCCCCAGTCTGAACAATACCGCGTACGTTGATTTAAAGCAGAACAGCGAAAAAACGGCGCAAACAGCCGCCGCAATACAGCGCAGGGCATATTCGTTGGAAATAAAAAATTCCGTTGCGCCCAGCCAGGGCGAAAACGCAACGTAGGGAGCAAGCGCAATTAAAAAGTAGACGATTGCTTCTATTTTAATTTTTTTGCCGTATCTTCTGTACAAAAATATTATTGCGGTAATAAATACCGCCTGAGCAAGAGCAATAAGACTTGTATACAGATTTAAAGATACTGCGGTTGACAGCACGAAAAGTACGGGTACTGCAATAATATTTGCACCGCAAAGCAACATTGAAAAACACAGCCCGAGCGAGAGCGTAACGCCCTTAACCGCGCTGTTTAAAAGCAGACAAATTACCGCGTATGCGGCATAAATAAATATATTTTTTGCGTTTATTTTTAACGGCATAGCTCAATTTTACAGTGCGGCACATTGCAAAATTTGTAATATACTGCCTAAAAATATGTATTTTCACAGTTTTTTAAATTTAAAAAACCGACGTACCGATAACTTCGGCACGCCGGTTTAAACGTTTTAGACACTTATAAAAAAGTAGAATTTATTTTTTTGTTGCAAGCCAAACCATCAAAACGGTTACGTCGGCAGGGTTCACTCCAGAAATCCTGCCCGCCTGCCCTAAAGTGCGCGGGCGTACGCGCTTTAACTTTTCGCGCGCTTCAAGCCTTAAACCGCCTATATTATCGTAGTCAATATCTTCGGGTAAAAGTTTTTCTTCAAGTTTCTTTGCGTGCTCTATGCGCGTGCGCATTTTCGAAAGGTAGCCTTCGTATTTTATTTCGGCGGCACAGCAGGTAAGCATTTCGCGCGGCATATTTTCCAATATATTAAAATGCTTGCAAACGTCTTCTATTTTTGCGCCGCGGCGAATAAGGTCAGCGTATGTCAAAGCCGCTACGCCCCCGCATATGCCGTACTTTTGCATAAATTCAGTCGTTTTTTCGCCGTCTGCACGGGTTTCGAGAACGCTTATAATTTCTTCCCTAGCAACGCGGCGGCGGGTAAAACTTTCGGCGCGTTCAATGGTATACAGCGCGGTGTTCTCTATCTTCGGCGTCAAGCGGAAGTCGGCGTTGTCCTGCCTTAAACACAGCGAGTATTCCGCGCGCGAAGTCATCATTCTGTACGGCTCTTCCGTGCCCTTTGTAACAAGGTCGTCAATAAGCACGCCTATATACGCTTCGTCGCGCCCCAAAACAAGTGGGGGCTTTTTAAGAATTTTAAACGCCGCGTTTATGCCTGCAATAAGTCCTTGTGCGGCGGCTTCTTCGTAGCCCGAAGTTCCGTTAATCTGCCCCGCCGTATAAATTCCTTCAATTTTTTTAAATTCCAAAGTGGGGTACAGGTCAAGCGGGTCAATGCAGTCGTATTCTATCGCGTAGGCGTAGCGCATTATCTCGCAGTTTTCAAGCCCTTCAACCGAGCGGTACATATCTTTTTGCACGTCGTGCGGCATTGAAGAAGACATACCCTGCACGTAAATTTCGTTGGTGTCCGCGCCTTCGGGTTCTAAAAATATCTGGTGGCGCTCCTTGTCTTTAAAGCGCACAACCTTGGTTTCAACGGAAGGGCAGTAGCGCGGACCTGTGGAGTTAATGCCGCCGTTATAAAGGGGCGAGCGGTCAAGATTATCTAAAATAATTTTGTGCGTTTGCGTGTTGGTGTAGGTAACAAAGCATTGCCGCTCGCTCTTTTTTGCTTGTTCGTTTATAAACGAAAAGGCGGGAACATAGTCTTCGCTTTCCTGCGCAAGGCATTTTTTAAAATCAATCGAGCGCTTATTAAGCCTTGCGGGAGTGCCCGTTTTAAACCTGCGTACGTTAAAGCCCAGCTTTATAAGGTCTTTAGTAAGTGCGTTTGCCGCGGCAAAACCGCTTGGTCCGCTCTTTTGTCGGTGTTCGCCAGTAACCGTTTCGGCGCAAAGATAAACGCCCGTCGCAACTATAACCGCGCTACATTCCAAAACGCCGCCGTAGGTTGTTACAACGCCGCAAGCCTTGCCGTCCTTTGTTAAAATTTTTTGCGCTTCTCCCTGCAATATGCGCAGGTTTTGCGTGTTTTCAAGCGTGCGCTTCATTTCGCTGTGGTATGCGTTTTTGTCGCTTTGACAGCGCAAAGATTGTACGGCTTCGCCCTTGCCTTCGTTAAGCATTCGCGTTTGAAGCGCTGTTTTATCGGCGTTTTGCGCCATTTCGCCGCCTAGCGCGTCGATCTCGCGCACCAAATGCCCCTTAGCCGTGCCGCCTATAGAAGGATTGCACGCCATAAAAGCTATGCTGTCCAAATTTAACGTAAGCATAGCGGTGCTAAGTCCAAGCCGCGCGCACGCAAGGGCGGCTTCACAACCCGCATGCCCCGCACCGATTACGACAATATCGAATTTTCCTTCAGAAAAAGTTTTCATATAATCGAAGTTTTACAAATAAAATTTTTGCCCGAAAGGTTCGGGCAATAGTTTTTGTTGATTTTAAAATGGTTTCAAAACGCCTATTTTTTAAGAATAATGTTCTTTATATCGTCAACGTCTTTGGCAATTTTTTCGTTCACGCGGCACATTTCTTCAACCTTGTCGCGCGAATACAAAATGGTGGTGTGGTCGCGTCCGCCCAAAACCTTGCCTATGGAAATAAGCGGCAGAGAAAGCAGTTCGCACATCAAATAACAGCAAATCTGTCTGGGAATTACAATTTCTTTTTTCTTGCTCTTGCCCAAAAGGTCGTTTTTCGAAATTCTGAAATACGAAGTAACCGCCGCAATAACGCTGTGTTCGGTAATTTCTTCTTTGCCGCTTTCAGAAACGGCTTCCGAAAGCGCACTGCGCGCAAGTTCAACAGAAATAGGTTCTTCGTGCAATTTGGAAGCGAAGATAACTTTCGTAAGTCTGCCTTCAAGCGTTCTTACGTCGTCGCCCGAATTCTGCGCAAGAAAAGTGAGCACGTCTTCGGGAACGATACATTTCTTTTCGAAAGCCTTGCGCTTTAAAATTGCGATTTTTGTTTCGAAGTTGGGGGGGAGTATGTCGAACAGCAATCCGCCCGAAAAGCGCGTTCTAAGTCTTTCTTCAAGCGCGGTCAGCTCCTTGGGGGGATGGTCCGAAGTTATAACAATCTGCTTGCCCTTGGAAA
>CAZQFP010000064.1:0-7053 GCA_964592605.1 uncultured Clostridia bacterium
GAGAAGGAAACGATAAGGCGTGCGCTCGAGCGGAACGACGGGCGCCGTAAAGCAGGTAGCCATAGTTGCGGGCGGGCTCATTTTTATTCGCGGTGAAAAGGGCTTTATTAAGGGAATAATTTTCGGCATAATTTCGGTTGTAATTTGCTATTTTCTGTTTGCACTCATTGCGCTTTCAATTTCCATAAGCTGGACGTTCATTTTAGAACTCGTTATCGGCGCTGTGGCGGGCGGTATATCGGGCGTAATTGCCGTAAACATAAAAAAGAAGGTTTAAATCGCTTGCTTTTTCCCTTTCAGTATTTTATAATTATTTTATAAAAGAACATTCAAGGAGAAACTGAAATGATTAAGACGGTAGCTAAGCCCGCTGAAAGAAAAGTTACGGGTTGCGGCGAGTGCAGAAGCACCTGTCAGTCGGCTTGCAAAACGAGCTGTACGGTTGGCAACCAAAGTTGCGAAAGAGTAACAAGGGAGCAGAAACCCGAAGGTTTCCAGAAATAAATTTTAAGGGTGAATATTGCCCGCATTAAAGGAGCAGATTTTTTCTGCTCCTTAAATTTCGTTTAACGGAAATGCGTTTTTAGTTAAAAACGCACAAAAACACAATGGTACATACGTTTAATTTTAAGGAAAAATATTATATTTACGATTCGGGTAGCGGCAGTTTGCACGAGTGCGATGAAGCTACTTCTGCTTACGTGCGTTTCAAGTTCGAAGGCTTAGGTGAAGAGCCCAAACTTTCCGCGGAAAAGATAGCGGAAATAGAAAGCGATTTGGCTCAATTAAAAGCAAAAGGGCTGTTTTTAAGCGCTGAAGCTAAGGTGTTTCCGCCTAAATCACACAACGTTAAGGCGCTTTGTCTGCATATCTGCCACGACTGCAATTTAAGGTGCCGCTATTGCTTTGCCGACGAAGGCGCATATCATTCCGCGCGCGAATTTATGAGCGAGCAAACTGCTAAAACGGCTATCGACTTTTTGCTGGCAAACAGCGGCGACAGAAAAATTCTCGAAGTGGACTTTTTCGGCGGCGAACCGCTTATGTGCTTGCAGACAATCAAAAACGTGGTTGCATACGCAAAGGAACAGGCGGCAAAACTGGGCAAAAAGTTTTTGTTTACCACAACCACAAACGCGCTACTTCTCGACGACGACGCTATCGAATTTTTCAATAACGAAATGGAAAACGTCGTATTGAGCCTTGACGGCAGAAAGGAAGTGCACGACGCAATCCGCAAAACTGTGAACGGTAAAGGCAGTTTCGATTTGGTTATCGATAAAATCAAAAAGTTCGTGCGCTCGCGCGGCGACAAAAATTACTACGTGCGCGGTACGTTTACGTCTAAAAATCTCGATTTTTCAAAGGACGTAATATTTCTTGCCGAGCAAGGCTTCGACAGTATTTCTATGGAACCTGTCGTAACCGATATAGACGACCTTGCAATAAAAAAGGAGCACCTTGAAAGCATAAACGCAGAGTACGAAAATCTCTGCGAAAAGTACCTTGAAAAGTACGAAAAAGGCGAAGGTTTCAACTTTTTCCACTTTAACGTGGACTTGGAAGGCGGCGTTTGTCTGCAAAAAAAGGTTTCGGCTTGCGGCGCGGGCAACGAATATTTTTCGGTTGTTCCCAACGGCGATATTTACCCTTGCCACCAGTTTGCGGGCGACAAAGACTTTTTAATGGGTAACGTTTACGAAGGTAAACTCAACGAAAGCATAAGGGAAAAGTTTGCGTCTTCGTGTCTTTTTACGCGTGAAGACTGCGGCGACTGTTTTGCAAAATTTATTTGTAGCGGCGGCTGTGCGGCGAATAACTATAAGTTCGAAGGCGACGTGAACAAGCCCTATAAAGTTACGTGCGAAATGATGAAGAAGCGCATAGAGTGCGGAATGCACGTTTTTGCACGCAAAAAAGAGCTTAAAAACAAAAACTGAGCGTTTAAAATGCTTACATTCGGTATAAATTTATTGACGAGTGGAAAATTTTTCTATATAATAAAGTAGTTAGAATTTTGGGTATTAGACGACTTGCGCCGAAGGCGCGGTTGTAGGAGTTAAGATGGGCAAAGTAAAATCGGCGATAATAACGGTATTTGTCGTTGCCGTAATAATTGTTCTCGCAGTGTTTTCTACAGTATCGTTCAAAATGGCAAACGGCGTGGACAGGTATAATTCTTTCGTCAGCAGTATAAAGCTCGGCAGTGATCTGTCGGGCGAAGCGTCCGTTATGCTCTACCCCGAAGGCGTACTTTCCGCGGAAGATTACAACTTAGTTGTAAACGATACGGAAAACCCCGACAGGGAAGAGTATATGAGCGGTTATACGAACCATAACGATAAGGACTCAATATACGTTAAAAACGAAAAATACGGACCCGAATTTGCGCAGAGCGTTACTGACGATGCGGAAGTTCTTTCAAAGCGTTTCGGCGAAATCGGCTATTCTTCGTATTCGGTAACAGTTCAGGACGATTTTTCTATTAAAATTTCCGTTCCCACAAACTTTACGTATGCGGCGTACAATACCGATACGGACAAGCAGGACAGCTCGGCGCGTTCAGCCGCGCTTTCGGAAATAAACAGCACGGTAACGTGTCTTATGCTCGACGGTAAACTTTCGCTCAGAAGTTCGTCAACTTACACAAACGATAATTCGCTTTTCCCGCTTAAAGATTTCGGAACGTTTTTCAGCGACATAAGCTATTATTCAATGGGCGGCAACCGCGCTTTAAAATTGACCTTTAACGACGACGGATTTGAAACCGTAAATAAGGTGATTAAAAACGGTAGCGGTACGGCGTATTTCTTCGTAGGAAAAAACAGCTTGCCTTTGACGGTAACGCTCGGTGAAGAGCTTACCGAAAAAACCGTTTACTTCCAGCCCAGCAACGCTTTCGATTACTCGGTTTTGCTTTCGTCCGTAATTTCGGGTGATACTCTTTCAAACAGATATAACGGCGATAACGGGCAGTCAGATACTTCAATAATTGCAGGTACTGCGGCTTTCGGCGAAAAAGCGGCGGTCTATCTGTTCTGCGCAGTGCTTGTTATAATTGCCGCAGCGGTTGTGGCTTCGGTAATCAAGTATAAAAAACTCGGTTTGGTAAACGCAATCGTAACGCTCTTGTATTCACTTATTATGGTAACCGCCATAATGCTTACCGGCGTTCAACTTACCATTGCCGGTGCGTTTGTTGCAGTTTTGGGACTTGCGCTTTTGAATTTCAGCAACTTCAAAGTGTTCGAAACTGTTCGCGGCGAAACTAAGCTCGGCAGAACAATTCAGGCTTCGGTAAAGGCGGGCTATAAAAAGTCGATTGCAACGATTTTAGATTTGCACGTTATTTTGCTTGTTGCTTCCGCTCTGTTTACGCTTATCGGCGTCGGCGAAGTTGCCGCGTGCGGTTTGATATTCTTTATGTCCGTAATAGCGTCCTATATAATGCACTGGTTTACGCGCTTTATGTGGTACGTTAATATGTCGCCTTCACGCGATAAATATAAATTCTGCGGTTATGCAAGGGAGATGATAGACGATGAAGACTAAGTTGAATATCTCTGCTAAAATGCATGTTCTTATAATCGTTTCTTCAATAGTGTTGGCTATCGGCTTAATGGTAGGGCTTATCTGTCAGTTCTTGGCAGGCGGGTTCTTCAACTACGGCGGCGATTATACAAGCTATAAAAGCGTTTCCGTTTCATATTCAAGCGTTAACTTTACGCGTGAAGAAATAACAGAAATCTGCGACGACGCGTTTACTGCAACGGGTTTAAGCAGTTTTGCATCCACTCACGGTAAAACCAATACCGGCGGCGAAATCGTATATAAATTTACACTTTCAACGGATGATACCGTACTTGATAATGCGGTAATAGCTATCAACGGCAAAATAGAAGAAAACGTCGGCAGTGAAATTTCGCAGACAAATTGTTCTGTTCATAAAGACGTAACCTTGCTCGGCGGAAAAAAGGCGCTTTCAAGGTGCGCTATTGCTGTTTCTGTGCTTATAGTACTTCATTTTGCATACTTTGCAATTCGCTATAAACTTACTTCCGCGTTAGGTGCTTTGCTCGCGGACGTTCACAATCTGTTGCTGTTTTTGGCGCTCCTTGCAATCACCCGCGTGCCCGTAGGTTCTTCGGTGTTTGCGTTTGCCGCGCTCGTCGTTTTATTGACGGTAATAGGAACTTGCTTCCTGTTTGACAGAGTTCGCAAAAATTCCAAGGACGAAGCGCTTAGCAAACTGTCTGCGTTAGAATTATCGGATTTAAGCGCAAGCGAAAGTTTAAAACTTAATTTGATAATGCCCGCATGTCTTGCAGGTGCGGCGGCGTTGTTGTTCGTGTTGCTTTCAATAAGCTCGTTGTCGCCGCTGGCAATACTTTCGCCCGTGCTTTGCGCGCTCGTCGGCTTTATTGCCTGCGCTTACGGCACAACAACGTTTACTCCGTCGGTATTTTCGCGGTTTAAAAAGTTGGGTATCGCGTACAAGGCTAATCACGTGCGTTCCGCAAAAGAAAAAAAGAGCAAATAAATAAACTGTAAGGGCGGGGCAAACCCCGCTCTTTTTTTAAATAATAATATATGAAGAGAATTTTACCGGAATTTAACTTTTCCGAAGAACAACTGAATACCGTTCGCGACCTTGCCGCCGAGTGTAATCTTACGGAAAACACGGTAAAAATTCTGTACGGCAGGGGTGTAAGAACGCCGCGCGAAATTTACGATTTTATGCACCCTTCTAAGGAAAGATTTATTTCGCCGTTCAAAATGAGCGGTATGCACGAAGCGGTGGAACTGATTACGCGCGCTCGCGACGAAGAATGGGCGGTTTTGGTTTACGGCGATTACGACGCAGACGGCATTTGCGCGGCAACTATATTGCGCGGAGCTTTGCGCGATTTCGGAATTGAACCGTACGTATGTATTCCCGAGCGCAAGGACGGCTACGGGCTTTCAAAAGCGCTTATCGACGAAATTTTTGACGAGTACTTTCCGCAGCTTGTAATAACCGTTGACTGCGGCATATCATGCGCCGAAGAAGTTGAGTACATAAAGGAATTGGGCGCGGAAGTTATTGTAACCGACCACCACGAACTACCCGAAAAAATACCCGACTGTATTTGCATTAATCCTAAGTTCAACGACGGCTATATTTACGATAATCTTTGCGGCGCGGGCGTGGCTTTTAAGGTCGGTTGCGCCTTAAACGGCGAAAGTGCGTATAAATATTTAGACTACGCGGCGATTGCAACTGTTGCCGACAGCGTGCCGCTTACGGGTGAAAACCGCGATATAGTTTGCGAAGGGCTTAAACTTATAAATTCTTCGCCGCGCAAAAATTACGGTTATTTTTGCAACAAGAACGAAAAAATTTCAGCGCACAATCTTTCTTTTTCAATTGCTCCGAAAATCAACGCCGCAGGCAGAATGGGCGACGCCAAGTCCGCGCTTGATTTGTTCGACGAAACTGACGAAACAAAAATTTTCGAGCTCTCTACCAAACTTACAGAATACAATTTAGAACGCCAGAAGTATTGCGAAGAACTTTATGCGGACGCCAAGCGGCTTTTGAAAGCGCAAGGCGAAATAGGCAATATTATTATGCTGTACGGCGAAAACTGGAATACGGGCTTTTTGGGCATAGTCGCGGCAAAACTTGCCGAAGAATATTGCCGTCCCGTAATACTTTTCGTGAAAAACGGCGATATGCTTAAAGGCTCTGCGCGTTCGGTTGAAAGCGTAAACATTTTTGAAGCTCTGCGCGCCGCAAGCGAATATATTGCCGAATTCGGCGGTCATTCTCAGGCGGCTGGCGTAAACGTAACGCAGGAAAACTTCAATTCTCTTCGTTCGGCTCTCGATAAATATCTCGGCGAGCACTATAAAGACGAGGACTTTTTGCCCGTAGTTTACGTCAGTGGCAAGCTTGATGACGCATTTTCGCCGCAGTTTGCAAAAGAGTTACAGCTTTTGGAACCTTACGGCGTTGGCAACCGTTGTCCCCTGTTCGTTGTAGAAGCCGGAGCTTCGCCCGTAAGAGTGGTAAAGGCTCAGCACGTGTCAGTTAAAAACGAAAAAATAGAGTTGATGTACTTTTGCGGAAGCAAGTGGTCGTATCTTTTAGAAAGCGCCGCGCCCAAGAAGTTTATTTTTGAATTCGATATTTCGCAGTTCCGCGGCAAGGAGTACGTAAAGGGACTTGTGCGCGACGTCGTTTACGACAGGGAAGCTGGGAAATACGCGTCGGATGAAATTGCCGTGCAGACGGTAAACGCGTTTACTTCACAAAATGCAAACTGCCAAATCGACTATTTGTCGCACGAAGAAATTGAAAACGAGATGGCAACTTGCAAAAAACACGGCACTGTGTTTATTGCCGCCGAATACGCTTCGGCTTTAAAGTATAAAAACGCTTGTAAACTTAACGTGGAGCTTTTCGTTCCGTCGTCAAAAAGTTTTTCTTCGGTAATTCTTGTCGCTCCGTCGGCGGAAGCCGATTTAAGCGGCTTTGAAAAGGTAATATATATAGACGGCGGCGCACCTGTGCAACTATCGCTTGAAGATAAGCATGTTTACGTTTTGGAGCAAGCGGAGCCGCCCGAGTGTATAACTAAACTTTTATGCGCACGCGAAGATTTGCTTAAAATTTTTGCGATTTTATCGGCAAACGAAGGACTGATTGAAGGCGCAAACGCCTTTGCCGCCGCAACAAGTTTTAATTTCGGTTGCGGTAAGGCGCAGGCACTTTTCGCGCTTAAAGTGTTTGAAGAGCTGAAGCTCATTTCATTCGACAGCGGTATACTTAAAGTAAACCGCGGTGTTAAAACGGATTTAAAAACTTCCCGCGTGTATAATTTGGTAAGCGGACTTATAGCGGAGCAATAATATGGACGTACTTACAAAAATCAACAACAACTATTCCGCAGAAGACTGTGAAGTTTTAATTGCGGCTTACAAATACGCCGAGCAGATGCACGGCGGGCAGAAGCGCGCTTCGGGCGAGCCGTATTTTACGCATCCTTGCGCGGTTGCCGAAATTTTAGT
>CAZQFP010000065.1:0-7010 GCA_964592605.1 uncultured Clostridia bacterium
AGCGAAAACGGAAACAAATTGCAAATGCGAGATGAGGATGGGATTCCAATTTACAAAACAAGGCGACTTACAACTAACCCGCTTTTATGCCATTCCGAGTTTTGGAAACAGCGTGGCGAAGAAATGTCATACTCTGTTTTGCAAGAATGCTTTTATCAAAAGATATCCAAGCGTTACGGCGCAAAGCGCGGCGAAAGCACGTCTTTACTTAAATACACTACTCCCGAACAGGCAGAGCGTTTTAAAAGATGCAAAGACGACGAATATGATATTTTCAAAAATCCGAAAGGAATTTGGGTGTAAGCTATTGACAAATCAGTAAAAGTATGCTATCGTATATATACGATGAATATATTTTACGAGGTGAGTTATGGTAACACGCAAAGAAAATACTCCTCAACGGATTGCAAACCGCAAGTATGAGGAGAAGAACAAAGATAAGCGGAAAGCAACGAGTGGAAACTTTCAAACAATGATACCTCGTGAGCTTTTAGAGAAGATCAATGAGTTTTTGAAAGAATACGGTTATACCAAAGTTGAGCTTATACAGATAGGCTATGAAGAATTGCTTGCACGGCATGATACTGACTTTGCGAAGCTCAAAGACGGATATGACGATTTCTTTGAGAGCGAGTTGGAACAGATGAAAAAGAAATAAATAAAACAATTTTATGTAGCCCGACAAAACGAACAGTTGAGTCGGGCTATATTTAAAAAAATTATAAGGAGGACGAACGCTATAAATGATGAGAGAACATTGTAATCATAGGGCGAGAGAACATTGTAGCCGTTCGACAAAGAGAACATAGTATGTCGTAGCATCAAAATAAGGAGAATTGAAACGACAAAACAATCAGGCGCAGCCGAAATACATTCTCGGCGAACAGGTCGAAAATAGCATATTGGGTGCTATTGGAACGGACGAAATAAAAACAAATGGGATTTCATATACCGATGATTTTGTAACGGAATTTGCAAAGGCAATCGTAAGGTATTTTAAGGACAATCCCGAACAGATACAAGATAAAGGAGAAACTACATGACAAAGAAAGCGGTAATTTATGCGCGGTATAGTTGCGAAAAGCAGACCGAGCAAAGCATTGAAGGACAGTTGCGCGTATGCAACGAGTTCGCCGAAAGAAACGGTTACACTGTTATTCAGAACTATATAGACCGCGCTGTGTCGGGCAAAACCGATAAGCGTGAACAATTCCAACAAATGCTAAAAGACAGTGCAAGCAAGTCATTTGAGTTTGTTATTGTTTACAAGCTTGACAGATTTGCGCGCAATCGTTACGACAGCGCGATGAACAAAGCGACGCTTAAAAAGAACGGCGTAAAAGTTTTATCCGCTTGCGAACAAATAACCGATACCCCTGAAGGAATAATACTTGAATCTATGATCGAGGGCATGGCGGAGTACTACTCCGCCGAGCTCTCTCAAAAGGTTAAACGCGGTATGCGTGAAAGCTGTCTAAAAGGCAATGCCGCAGGGATACAACCCGTTTTCGGTTATTGCATCGTGGACAAGAAATATAAGATCGTAGAAAGTGAAGCCGCAATTGTTCGTAAGTTGTTTTCCGATTATGTAGGTGGAACGACTATCAAGGAATTGGTTGATTGGCTGAAAATAAGCGGTATTCGTTCACATAGAGGCAATGTCTTTTCTTTCGGTCGGGTATCTGAACTATTGCATAACCCTAAGTACATAGGCAAGTGCAGATACGGTGGCGAAGTCTATGAAAATATGATTGAGCCGATTATAGACGAAGCAACATTTTACAGAGCGCAAGAAAAACTAACCGAAAATGTACACAAGGCGGCACGTTCAAAGGCGGCAGAAAAATTTATTTTAAGCGGTAAACTAATTTGCGCCGAGTGCGGCGAACTTATGGTCGGAGAAAGCGGCACAAGTAAGACTGGCGAAATTTATACCTATTACAAATGTGCCGCAAAGAAAAAGAACGCGCAAAACTGCGTGTCCAAAGCCATCAGAAAAGATGTGATTGAAAAAGCCGTATATAACGCAATCATTAGAGCGTTGCAAGACGATAACTTTATTCGAGAAGTGGCAAGAAAAGCGGCTGAAATACACAACGCCGATTTGGATGAACCGCAGGAATTAAGAATACTAAAACGGCAAAAAGCCGACATAGACAAACAGCTTGCAAACATTACTAATGCGATTTGTCAAGGGATATTCAATCAACATACGCAAGCAAAGATGATTGAACTGAGTAACACGCAACAGTCGTTGGAAGCGCAAATTGCGGAAGAAGAAATAAAAACAATTCTGCCGCTGAAAGAAGCGCGAGTGATTTCGTTCTTGAAAAACTATACCGAAATAGTAAAATGCGCCGATAAAGCCGAAAGTCTTGAGAATATGAAGCGGCTGTTCGACGTGTTTATCAAAGAAGTTATTTTCGACGGCGAGCGCTTTTTAATCATAATGAAAACAACCGACGAGCCGCTCGATCCCGAAAAAAGACAAAAAGAAGAAGCAACTCGAAAAAAGTTCGAATTGCTTCGTTTTGGTGACCCTGCCGGGAATCGAACCCGGGATTGAGCCTTGAGAGGGCTCCGTCTTAACCGCTTGACCACAGGGCCGCATTAAATTTCCAAGTGATTATATCACATACGGCTTACGTTTGCAAGCGAAAACAACTTTCAAAAATCAAAAAAATTTTTGTTAACGGTAGTTGCATTTTATTGACAAACATATATTAAATAGATATAATTTAATACGAATTCAAACAGTTAGAAATCGAATTATTTTTGGAGTCTTGTTTTGGAAAATAAAAGACTGTTCGGAAAAATTTGTTATCTGCACAGGCATATGCGCAGAGAAAACAACGCGCTCTTTTCAGAGTACGGCGTAACGCCCATTCAGATGTCGGCTTTGGCGTTTATACACAAAAGCGAGCAAAAGGGTGAAAGGGTATGCCAGAAAGACATAGAAAGGTTTGTTAATTTAAGGGCTTCGTCTGTTTCAACGCTTTTGTGCAATTTGGAACGCGACGGTTTTCTTACCCGCAGCTTTTCGGACGGCGACGCACGTTCTAAAAGTCTTTGTCTTACCGAAAAGGGTAAGGAAGTATGTGAAAAAGACAAATTGTTTATGGAAAAGTGCGACGGTATAATTCAATCGTCGCTTACCGAAGACGAACAGAAAGAACTTGACAGACTTTTATCAAAAATAATAGAAACTATTTAAAACTTTTAAACGGAGACAACATTGATTAAAACACTTTTAAAAAGCGTAAGGGAATACAAAACGCCGTCGATTCTTTGCCCCATAGTTATGGTAGGTGAAGCGGTAATGGAAATTATAATTCCCTTTTTAATGACCTTCATAGTGGGTCAGTTGCAAGATCTTGCCGAAGCTAAAATTGCCGCCGTAAACGTCGGCGAGTTACTTTTATATGCTTCGCTTATGATAGTTTGCGCCGTTTTTGCACTGCTTTGCGGCGTGTGGGGCGGTAAACTTGCCGCTAAGGCTTCATGCGGGTTTGCGCATAACTTAAGGGAAGATATGTACAACAACATTCAAACCTACTCGTTTGCAAACATCGATAATTATTCCACCGCAAGCCTTATTACAAGAATTACAACCGACGTAACAAACGTACAGAACGCATATCAAATGTGCATACGTATGCTTGTTCGCGCGCCGGTGCTGTTCATTTCGTCAATAATAATGACGCTGATAATAGAACCTTTCATGGCGCTCATTTTTGCCGGTGCGGCAATCTTTTTGGGAATTGTCGTTTCTATCTGTATGTTTAAGGTTGCACCGCATTTCAGGGCAATGTTCAAACGCTACGATAAACTCAATTCGGTTGTGCAGGAAGATTTAACTGCAATACGGGTTGTCAAGTCATACGTGCGCGAAGACAGAGAAATTTCAAAGATGAAAGCGGCTTCGGGTGAAGTATATAAATATTCCGTCAAAGCTGAAAGAATACTCACCGTAATGATGCCTTGCGTAACGCTCGCTATGTTTGTAGTAAACATAATTATATTGACTTTGGGCTCTAATATGTATGTCGGGAATTTGGGCGGTAACGTCAGTCCCAAGCAAATTCAAACGCTTATACAGTATTCTGCACAGATACTTTCGGGCGTTATGATGGTTGCAATGTGCCTTAACTTTATTTCGCTCTCCAAGGGCAGTATGGACAGAATTTGCGAAGTTTTAAACGAAAAAACTACCCTTCCCAAGGCGGAAAATCCCGTAACGGAAGTTGCGGACGGCTCAATCGACTTTGAAAACGTCGCTTTTGCGTATTCGCAGAAAGCCGATAAAAAAGTTCTTTCCGATATCGATTTACATATTTCCGCAGGCGAAACTATCGGCGTTATCGGAGCAACGGGTTCGGGCAAAACTTCGTTCGTTTCGCTCATTCCCAGATTATACGACGTTTCTGAAGGCTCGGTTAAAGTGGGCGGAGTTGACGTAAGGCAGTACAGCCTTGATGCGCTCCGCACTAAAGTTGCAATGGTGTTGCAGAAAAACGTTTTATTTTCGGGTACCGTTGCCGAAAATTTGAGATGGGGCGACGAAAAAGCAACCGACGAAGAATTGCGCTTTGCCGCAAAACAGGCTTGTGCGGACGAATTTATAGAAGCTCTTCCCGGCGGCTACGACTACGATTTAGGTCAAGGCGGCGTAAACGTTTCCGGTGGACAGAAACAGCGCCTTTGCATTGCGCGCGCTCTTCTTAAAAAACCTTCGGTAATCATTTTCGACGACTCAACATCGGCGGTCGATACCAAAACCGACGCAAACATTCGCGCTTCGCTCCGCAAATACGCTCCGCAGACAACCAAAATTATTATAGCCCAGCGTATAGCTTCCGTGCAGGATGCGGACAGGATTATAGTGCTTGACGAAGGCAAAATTTCGGGTATAGGCAATCACGAAGAACTTTTAAAGACAAACGAAATTTACAGGGAAGTTTACGACTCCCAAATTAAAGGGGGTGAAGAAAATGAACGCTAATTCCGTTCGTCCCGCAGGCGGCAGGGGTGTGCCGCGCGTAAAAGGTAAGGGCGCAAAATCTCCTATGAAAACTATGAAAAGGCTGTTAAAGTACACTTTTTCGCGCAATAAAACCGCAACTGTTTTTGTAGTATTTTTCGTAATTCTGGCTTCTATCGCACACGTAACGGCGGCTTCGCGCGTTTCTTATATAGTTACCGAGCTTATAGATCACGGCGCAAATTCCGATATGTGGGGAGTTATTTACCCCAACATTATAGCAATGGGCTGTATCTATTTTGCCGGTTCGGCTTCTTCGTTTGCGTACAATCTCATTATGATGTACATTGCGCAGGGAACGTTGAAGAAGATGCGCGACGAAATGTTTGCAAAAATGCAGTCGTTGCCGTTAAAATACTTCGACGCTCACGTTCACGGCGAAGTTATGAGCTTATACACCAACGACGTAGACACAATGCGCCAGCTTTTAACGCAGACTATACCGCAGATAATTTCTTCGGCAATAACGCTTGTTGCGGTATTTGTGTTTATGGTAATGTACAGCGCAACGCTTTTATTTGTCGTATTGGCTGTGCTCGTATTGATTATCTTCCTTACTAAATACGTAGGCGGCAAGTCGGCAAAATATTATCTTACGCACCAAAAGGCGCTTGGCGATTTGAACGGCTACGTAGAAGAGATGACCGAAGGACAGAAGGTTATAAAAGTTTTCTGCCACGAGCAAAAAGCGCGCGAAAACTTTAAAGTTTTAAACGACAGCCTGAACGAAGCGGGCAAACGCGCAAATTCATATTCGTTCATTTTAGGACCTATCAACAACAATCTCGGCTATTTGCAGTACGTGCTGGTTGCGCTGGTCGGCGCTCTTATATTGGCGCTTGGCGGTGAAACGGGCTTGCTTTCCATTCAGTGTTCGGTTATAAAAGCCGACGAAGCTAACAGAATGGCGGTAATGGCAGGTATGCTGGTTTCGTTCCTTATGTTTTCACGCCAGTTCAATATGCCCGTAATGCAGGTTTCTCAGCAGTTTAACGCAATAGTTATGGCGCTTGCCGGTGCGGAAAGAATTTTTGAAATGGTAGATACACAGGCGGAAGACAAGGGCGGAAATATAACTCTTACCTTCGGCGAATTCGAAAGCGGTAAATGGGCTTGGAAAAAGCCTGTGAACGGCGGCTTTGAATACGTTCCGCTTAAAGGCGATATACGCTTTAACGACGTTGTGTTCGGCTATACGGACGAAAAAGTTATATTAAAGAATATAACTTTGTACGCAAAACCGGGGCAGAAAATAGCTTTTGTCGGCTCTACAGGTGCCGGTAAAACTACAATTACAAACCTTATAAACCGTTTTTACGACATTCAGTCGGGCACGATTACTTACGACGGAATTGATATAAAGAATATAAGCAAGGACGATTTACGGCGCAGTCTGGGCGTTGTTTTGCAGGATACGCATCTGTTTACAGGAACCGTAATGGACAATATTCGCTACGGCAGACTTGACGCAACCGACGATGACTGTATAAAGGCGGCAAAGCTCGCCAATGCGGACTTCTTCATAAGTCATCTTCCCGAAGGCTATAATACGGTTATCAAGGGCGACGGCGCAAATCTTTCGCAGGGACAAAGACAGCTTTTAGCCATTGCAAGGGCAATGGTTACAAAGTGCCCCGTGCTTATTCTTGACGAAGCTACTTCGTCAATAGATACCAGAACCGAAAAGCTAATAGAACAGGGCATGGATAAACTTATGGAAGGCAGAACGGTGTTTGTAATAGCGCACAGGCTTTCCACCGTACGAAACAGTCAGGCTATAATGGTTTTGGAGCACGGCGAAATTATCGAACGCGGCAACCACGAACAGCTTATTGCCCAAAAAGGAAAGTATTATCAGCTTTATACGGGCGCTTTCGAGCTGGAGTAATTAAATAAAGAAAAGCGGCGCAAGCGGTTTAACGCTTGCGCTTGATTTTATATTTTAGCCCCCGAAAGGGGGCGACCTGCC
>CAZQFP010000066.1:0-6764 GCA_964592605.1 uncultured Clostridia bacterium
CCAAATTCAAGTACGAGCAGTCTAAAAAGGACAAGGAAAACCGCAAAAATCAGACTGTAGTCGAAATTAAAGAAATCCGTTTATCTATGACGATTGACGTCGGAGATATCGCAGTAAAGACCAAGCAGTGCCTCAAATTCCTCGAAGCGGGAAACAAAGTAAAAGTTTCTATACGAATGAAGGGAAGAGAAAATTCCCGTTCTTATCAGGGTGTTAAGGTAATGCAGGACTTTTTCGAAGGCTTGGGCGGCAAGGCCGTTCAGGACAAAAAGCCCACGACGGAAGGCAGAAACATTATAATGATGCTTTCGCCGGCAAAATCTACAAATTAAGAAATATTCATTTGGAGGAAAGAATATATGCCTAAGCAGAAATCACATAGCGGCAGCAAAAAGCGCTTTTGGCTTACTGCCACAGGTAAGGTTAAAAAACCCCACTGCGGCAAAAACCACAAGGCTGAAACCAAGAACAGAAAGAGAAAGAGAAACTTGCGTAAAGTAACGCTCGTTTCCGATGCACAGGAATCAAACGTAAAAGCAATGATTCCTTATAAGGGTTAAGGAGGGCTTAAATTATGCGTATTAAAAGAACGGTAAACGCTTTGAAAAAGCGTAGAAAGATAATGCGCCTTGCAAAAGGCTATTTCGGCAACAAATCCAAGTCGTACAGAATTGCCCGTCAGGCGGTAATGAAGTCTTTGAATTATGCTTATATTGGCAGAAGACTCAGAAAGCGCGATATGCGTAGCTTGTGGATTGCGCGTATTAACGCTGCGGCAAGACTTAACGGACTTTCCTATTCCAAACTTATGCACGGACTTAAAGTCTGCGGCATTTCTCTCAACAGAAAAATTCTTGCAGACCTTGCCGTAAACGACGCTAAGGCGTTCAGCGCATTGGCTGAAAAGGCAAAGCAAGCATTATAAAAAAGATTTAAGCCTTATTACAAGGCTTAATTTTTTATCGGAACAATTATGCTTATAACTTCCAAAGCAAATCCGCAAATTAAGGAAATTGTTAAACTTTCAGCAGATAGAAAGTACCGTGAAGAGTGCGGGCTGTACGTAGTTGAAGGCGTTAAGCCCGTAGACGAGTGCATTGCGGCGGGCTGCGGCATACAAACGGTTTTCTGTACGGAAAAGTTTGCCGAAAAGTACCCGCAGGCAATTATCGTCAGTGATGCGGTTTTTAGCCATATTTCAAGCGAAAAATCGCCGCAAGGCGTGCTTGCAACGGTAAAACTGCCGCAAAATAGGATTAAAAGTCCCGAATTTAGCTGTATTTTGCTTGACAGATTACAAGACCCAGGTAATTTGGGAACAATAATCCGTACGGCAAACGCGGCGGGCTATTCCGAAGTTTATCTAATAAACTGTACCGACGCGTACTCGCCCAAAGCTGTTCGCGCGAGTATGAGCGGAATATTTTTCGTAAAAATTTATAGCGGTAGCAATGACGAAGTCTTGGACGCACTTAAAGGCGTTCCGCTTATCAGCGCCGATATGGACGGAGAAGATATTTTTAAGTTCAATCCGCCCGAAAAGTTTTGCCTATGCATAGGTAACGAAGGCGGCGGCATAAGCGAAAGCGTTAAAAAAAGTTCCGATTATAAAGTAAAAATTCCTATGAGCAACACCTGCGAAAGCCTTAACGCGGCAGTTTCTGCGGGTATTGCCATGTATCAACTTAAAATGCGTAAGGAGAGATAATATGTCAGGACATTCAAAATGGCACAATATTCAGGCAAAGAAAGGCAAGACCGACGCCGCGCGCGCCGCTGTTTTTACTAAAATCGGCAGAGAACTTGCCGTTGCGGCAAAGGGCAATCCCAATCCCGATACGAACTCAAAACTTGCCGACGTTATAGCTAAGGCGAAAGCCGCAAACATGCCGAACGACAATATAAAGCGTTCCATTGCAAAGGCGGCTGGCGAGCTTGGCGATAAGGACTATAAAGAACTTATTTACGAAGGCTACGGCGTAGGCGGTGCGGCAGTTATTATTAAAACTCTTACAGATAACGTTAACAGAACGGCAGGCGATATTCGCTCGGCAATGTCTAAATGCGGCGGTCAGATGGGTCAGAACGGTTGCGTTTCGTATATGTTCGACAACAAGGGCGTATTCGTAATTGAACGCACAGTTGCACTTGACGAAGATACGATGATGGAGTACTGTCTTGAAGCCGAAGCCGACGATTATACCGTTAGCGACGACGTCTACGAAGTTTACACCACGCCCGAAAAATGGTCTGCGGCAAGAAAGTATTTTGAAGAAAAGAAAGTTACTTTCCTTGAAGCCGAAATTAAAATGATACCGCAAAACTACATTACACTTGATGCGGACAAGCAGGAAACTTTTGAAAAAATGCTTGATAGGCTCAACGAGTTGGACGACGTTCAGGACATTTACCACAACGTTGAACTTCCCGACGACGAAGAAGAATAATTAAATAATAAAAAGACCGGTAAAACCGGTCTTTTTTTGTATAAATACGTTTTTGCGGCACAAAATAAATATTACAAGCGGTCAAACGCTTTAATATATAAGTCTGTTTGCCAAATGCCGTCCGCATTCGGCGGACGGACGGGGGAGTATCTTCGGGTACTCCCCATGTATTTTTATAGGTCTTGCATAATAAATTATACTATGCAAAAAATCAAAAAACCCAAACTGAAGCGCGCGTTATCGTTTGTTGTGCTTGCGGCTATAATAATTGCGGCGGTTGCCGTTTTAGTACCAAAAAGTAAAAGTGCGGCGGCAGATAAAAGCCAAATGACTGCGCTTACAGTATGGCAGATTGACAGTTTTGAAGGCGGCAAAGGCTCTCGTGCGGGGTATTTAAAAACCGTCGGTGAAAGTTTCTCGGCAAGTTCGGGCTGTTATTTAACAGTAACTTCGCTTACAGCCGACGCCGCGCGTGAAAATCTGGAACGCGGAACAATTCCCGATATGATTTCCTACGGTGCGGGCGAATACGGCTTTGAAAGCTATTTCACTGGCGATACGCCGTTTTACAGTTGGTGTAACGGCGGTTATTGTCTTTTAACCGTAGACGAAAGCGCAGATTTTTCCGACGTTACCAATGAAAATTGCATAATAAATCAAGGAAACAACAATTTTTACGAAGTATGTGCAGTGCTTTGCGGTATCGGCGGCGCTGAGAGCGATAAGGCAACTTCAGCTTACGTAAAACTTCTGAACGGTAAATGCAAATATCTTTTAGGTACTCAAAGAGATATTTTCAGGTTGCGCACCAGGGGTGCGGCGTACAAATTTAAGCCGGTAACGGAGTTTAACGATTTATATCAAAACATTTCGGTTACTTCAACACAGAGTAAAAAAGCGGCGCTTTCAGAGAAGTTTATCAAATATTTGTTTGAAAAGAGTAACGATATATCTAAATTAGGGCTGTTTTCCGAAGGGAATGCGCTTTATGAAGACGATTTGCATGTTATGGAGAATTTAACGTTCGAATACAGACTGGTTGCGCCGTGCAGTAAGGCAACCGTTGACGAAATTTTGCGCGCCGCATCAAATAATGACGCAAAAAAATTGAAAAGCATACTTAAATAATTGTAAAACGCATAAAAAAATGTTAATATAGGAGAGCGGCAAGTGAATTTGAATGAAAGTCGGGCGGAAATATTCAAAAGCGTATTAAGAACCGATAAATTCAATTTCTCGGAATATACAACTTACGGCTTAGGCGGCAAGGCGACGGTGGCTTATTTTCCGGAAAGCGTAGAGCAACTTGAAGCCGTATACGATACATTAGCGGAAGAAAACAAAAAGTTTGTCGTGCTGGGGTACGGTTCGAACGTGCTGGTTGCCGACGACGGATTTGACGGGTACGTAATAAGTACAAAAAAGTTAAACGGAATTATTGTTAAAGAAGACGCAATTTACTGCGATTGCGGCGTAACGGTTACCGCACTTTTAAAGTTTTGTTTAAAAAACGGTTTTGGCGGCTACGAATACCTTGCAGGAATACCCGCAACGCTTGGCGGGCTTGCGCTTATGAACGGCGGCGTTCCGCAAAGGCATATAGGCGAAGATATTTTAAACGTTGACTTTTATAACGGAAAAACGTGCAAAATATCTAATAAAAACTGTAAATTTGGCAATAAGCATAGTACTATGCGTGATATAAACGGTGTAATTACAGGGCTTAATTTGTCGAAATACGCCGTTCCCCGTGAAGCGAGCGCAAAAAAAATTCAAAGTTTTTTAGAAAAGCGCAAAATTCAGCCGCACGGAAAAAGCTGCGGTTGTGTGTTTAAAAATCCCGAAGGTTGCAGTGCTGGAAAACTTATCGACGATTGCGGATTAAAGGGTTTTAGGTGCGGCGGTGCATACGTAAGCGGCTGTCATGCAAATTTTATTATTAACGACGGCGGCAGTGCCGCAGACGTTCACAGATTGATTTGTACCGTAAAAAACAATGTTTTTGAAAAGACGGGCATAGTTTTGGAAGAAGAAGTGGTGTACATAGGTGAATTTAATGAAACTTACGTCTGATTATCATACACATACTCCGTATTCTCACGGAAAAAATACCGTACTTGAAAACGCAATGGCGGCAAAAGCTAAAAATTTAAAAGAAATAGGCATAACCGATCACGGTTTTAACCATTTGCTTTTCGGATTAAAGCGTAAAAATTTAAAGGATTTGCGCGCCGAAATTGAAGAAGCCGAAAAACTTACCGGCGTTAAGGTGCTGATGGGAATGGAGAGTAACCTTATTTCCGTCGACGGCAATGCCGATATGAAGGAAAGCGATTACGAACATTTCGATATTTTTCTCTGCGGAATCCACGAAGTTTTAAAATATAAGAGTTTGTCTGATTTCTATCAAATAATGGTTAAAAATTATTCGGCGTACAAATTCGGTAAAAAACCTTCGGACCAGGTTATTCAAACTACTACGAAAGCCTATATTAACGCCGTAAAAAACAATCCTATCGATATTTTGACCCATATAAATTACAAGTGTTATTGCAATTTGGAAGAAGTTGCAAAATGTTGTGCGGACTACGGCACGTATATTGAAATTAACACAAAAAAGCGGCACGTTTCCGCAGAAGAGCTAAATTTAATGGCGAGAACGGGCGTGCGGTTCGTTATAGATTCTGATGCGCATTCGGCGGATAGAGTTGGCGACACAAAAATTGCTGAACAGCTTTTGGCGGAAGCCGATATTGATCCTATGCAGATTGATAATATCGACGGCCGACTGCCCGATTTCAGATTTAAAGAGTGGAAAATCAGAAATATTTAAAATGGCGAGTTTTACGGAAGAAATTAAAAACGAAATAACTTCGGCAAGCCCCCAGGACGGGGCTTGTTTGCGTGCAATGCTTTCGGCGTTTATAAGAACGAGCGGAAGCATTTTGACGAGAAACGGAGTTTTCGGCTTCGAAATTGTTACCGAAAACGAAAAAACCGCTGAATTTATTACTGATTTGCTTGAAAATTCTTTTAATCTAACACTGAACGTTTCTGGTGCTAAGTTCGATTTGTTGAGCGGCAGAGACAAGCTCGCATTCGAATGCGTAAGCGAAAAATCCGAAGAATTTTTAAAAGAAACAGACATTGTAGTTGTAAAAGGCGACGAAAAATACTTAAATTTCGGCGTCGACGACAAACTTGTAGCGAAAAAAAAGTGTAAGGCCGCATTTTTAAAGGGCGCATTTTTGGGCGGCGGCAGTTGTACGTTACCCGGAGAAAGTACTTACAGTCGCACTGGCTACCATTTTGAAATAGTTTTTTCAAACAAATTTGCGGCAAACGATTTATGCGAGCTTTTGTGTGATTTCGAAGTGCTGGCAAAGCACGTTGAACGCAAAGATACGGCTGTTGTTTACGTTAAGAGCAAGGAGGTAATTTCAGACCTTCTCAACGCAATGGACTGCAAACAGAGCCTTGCTAAATTGAATAAAATCGTAGAGCACAAGGACAGACAGAATAACGCTAACCGCGTTAACAACTGTTCGGTATCGAATATCGATAAAACAGTTACTGCTTCGGTTAAGCAGGTTAAGGGCATTGAAGTAATTGCACAGACTATCGGCTTGCAGAGCCTTGACAAGCCGCTATTCGACGTTGCCGAATGTCGGCTTGCCGACAAAAACGCTTCCATGCAGGAGCTTGCCCAAAGGCTGGAAATATCTAAAAGCTGTATAAACCACAGAATGAGAAAAATTCTCGAACTCGCAAATACCTTAGGGGGAGATTAAGGCGCAAATGACAGATTTCGTTCACTTACACGTTCATACCGAATATTCGCTTTTGGACGGCGCGTGCAAAATCGACAATTTAATAGCACACTGCAAAAAAACGGGAGTTGATACCGTATGTATAACCGACCACGGTAACATGTACGGCACGCTTCAACTTGCTGAAAAGGCTTTTCAAGCCGGCATTAAGTACATAATCGGCTGTGAATTTTACGTTACGCGCGATATGCACGACAAATCTTCGAACACCGCCGAACACCTTATTTTGCTTGCCAAAAACAGAGCAGGCTATAAAAATCTCGTTCAGTTGGACTCAATGGCGTTTGTCGACGGCTTTTACTATAAACCGAAAATCGATTATAAGGTGCTTAAAGAACATTCAGAAGGCGTAATTTGTCTTTCAGCGTGCCTTGCGGGCGGCATTCCCAGAAGACTGCTTGCTGACGACTACGAAGGCGCAAAACAGCTTGCTACCGAGCTTAAAAATATTTTCGGCGAAGATTTTTATATTGAAATTCAGGATCAC
>CAZQFP010000067.1:0-6642 GCA_964592605.1 uncultured Clostridia bacterium
TACCGGTCTCGAAATGTTCCACAAGAGCGTTGACGAAGCTATCGCAGGCTTCAACGTAGGCGCACTTCTTCGTGGTATCGACAGAAAGGGCATTGAAAAAGGTCAGGTTCTTGCTAAACCCGGCACTGTTAAAACGGCTACCAAGTTCACCGCTCAGGTATACGTTCTTAAAGCAGAAGAAGGCGGCAGACATACTCCTTTCTTCAATCACTATCGTCCCCAGTTCTTCATCAGAACTACCGACGTTACCGGTTCTATCGAACTTCCCGCAGGCGTAGAAATGGTTATGCCCGGCGATAACGTAGAAATCAAGGTTGAACTTATCAAACCCGTAGCAGTTGAAGAAAAGCTCCGTTTCGCTATCCGCGAAGGCGGCAGAACTGTTGGTTCGGGCACAATCGTAAAAGTTCTTTAATTTATAATACGAAGCAAAAAGCGCTTGCATTGCAAGCGCTTTTTTTCTATGTTAAGTTGAAATACGTCCTAAATTATAAGTTTAAATGAGCAACGTTAAGTATCTCACAGAATAGCTGTTTTGCGTTTTTCGCATATTTGCTACTAAAGTTTAATAGAATATAGAACGACAATAAAATGTATAATTTCACACGATTTTCAAAAAATTTGTATATTTCGTTGACAGCTAATAGTATTTATTATATAATAAAAAAGTAAAAACTGCTTATAAAACTAACCCCCATGGGGGTTTTCATTGTCTTATTGACAATGAAAACGGCAATACGGTTTTATTTGCAAAAAATTTAAAGGAGAAAAAAGATGTTTTGTAAAAACTGTGGCAAAGAAATTGACGATAACGCACTTGTTTGCCCTAATTGCGGCGTTGCAACTGAAAAAATGAACCAAGAAGTTGCTACCGAAGCTCCCGCACAGGAACAAAAAGTAAACGTTTGCGCTATTATCGGTTTTATTCTTGCTCTTGTAGGTTGCGTTGTTGAATGGTTCAGCATTATATTCGGCGTAATCATTTTGGTTGCAGGTTTGGTTTTGAGTATTGTCGGTCTCGTATTGGCAAACAAAAAGACCAACAATCTCAAGGGTCTTGCAATTGCCGGCTTGGTAATAAGCATACTTGGTATTGTGTTCATTATTTTGATCTTCACAGTATTGGCAGCTCTTCTTGCTGGTATAGCTGGCGCTGTTTAATTAAAAACTAAAATAGGCGGGGAACGTATTGTTCCCCGCTTTATTTTTTATAAAAACCTATAATTTCACATAATTTTCAAAAATATTCATATTTCGTTGACAGGTTAAATAATTTATTTTATAATCAAATGGCAAATAACCGAGTAATCTCGGAAAAAATATTACAGGGAGAAGAAAAATGTTTTGTTCACATTGTGGTAAAGAAATCAACGATAACGCCGTTATTTGTCCGCATTGCGGCGTTGCAACCGATAATTTAAAGCGCCAGACAACTGCCGCTACACCTGCACCTGCATCTGCCGAAAGTAATACTTTGGCAATCGTCGGCTTTGTGCTTTCGTTTATTATAGCAATAGCAGGTCTTATTTGCTCGATTATGGGTTATAAAAAAGCGCAGGAACCGGGTATGAACGGTAACGGCAAAGGTTTGGCTCTTGCAGGTATTATAATAAGCGCTATATCTATGGGGCTTGCAGTAATATTCGCAATTTCTTGGTGGTCGATTTTTTCATGCGCGGCTATAATGTATTAAGCGGAATATAAATTTATAAAAAATGGAACGCTTTAAGCGTGTATTTCACAGAGTAAAAAGCAAGGTTAAAAAATAGTCCTTGCTTTTTTATTTGGTTTAAATATAATGTAATTAAGATATTTATAAATTTACAAAAATAGAAAGTATTTTAGTCGATATGTTTTTATAAGGGGTCTTATGAAAAGAAGAACGGATTTTATCGCTGAAATTGTGAAAATAATCATTAATTGTATAACAATACCATTGTACTTTATCAAACTTATCTGTGAAGTAGCCGTGCTGCCTGGCATTGACGAAAACGGTGAGAACATTACCGTCAGGTTTTATTACTATTACAGTATCTTCGAAAAAGTTAACAGAGAGAGAATGGCATACCTTGTGTGGGTCGCTATTGCAATAATAATAGTATCAATAACACTATCCGTTTTGAGTATTATATTTAAGGAAAAAAAACCACTTAAAATTGCGAGTCTCATATTGTTTATTGTTGCGGTTGTTCTTTTCTTTGGCTTATTATTTATATCAATTTGTATACTTTGGTACGTTTATTGAAATTTAGTTATTTGTCTACGAAAATTCCCTAAAAAAGGAACGCCTTTTAAAGCGTTCCTTTTCATTTTGTCATTTAGTTTTATTGTAAAATTTGCAGTAATCTTTCAGGGTACAGTTAATACAGTCGGGCTTTTGCGAATGGCAAACTTTTCTGCCGTGCCAAATAAAATAGTGGTGCGCCTTCGACCATAAATCTTCGTCGATAGCCGCGCGCAGACCTTCTTCAACCTTGGCGGGCGTTTTGCCTTCGGCAATTCCCAGTCTGTTTGAAACGCGGAAAACGTGCGTATCTACGGCAATGGCGTTGCCGCCGAAAGCCACAGCGTAAACAACGTTTGCCGTTTTTTGCCCCACGCCCGCAAGCGTTTTCAGCTCGTCCAACGTTTCGGGTACTTCGCCGCCGAATTTTTCTAAAATATCGAGCGAAGCCGAAAGTATGTGCGCCGCCTTGTTGTGGTAAAATCCGCACGAAAATATATATTTTTCAAGCTCTTCCTGCGTAAGGGTAAGCATTTTTTCGGGCGAATTGTGCTCTTTAAAGAGAATTTCGGTTACTTTGTTCACACGTTCGTCGGTGCATTGCGCCGAAAGTATTACTGCAACAAGCAGTTCGTAAGGCGAATTGTATTTAAGCGCGGGCTTTGCGTCGGGGTAAAGCGCGGCAAGCCCGTCAAGTATCTTTTGCGTTTTATTTTCCATAAAAAAATTTTAACACGCCGTAAAATAAAAATCAAGCGCGTTTAAAAATTTATAAATATAAGCCGTCCGACCGCAATTTTACGGTCGGACGGTAATTTATTTTATGAACGGACAATATAAATTTTGCCGTATAAGTTTTGCATGGTATAGTAACCGTAAAACGCCGAATAATTTCCGCTTGCAATCAGCGCTTGTGCGCGCCGTAGCATATTGTACGGCAGTTTGATGGAAAGTCCGCAGCCCACTTTGGCTTCCTTGGGCGTGTTTATAACGTTGCAGGGAATACCGTTTGCGCGGAGCCGTGAATTGCAGTCCATCGCCTGCGAGCGCGAGCGAAAAACGGCAATGATTTCAGTCATAATTTTGCTCTACCTTAGTATAATAAATTACTATCATTTTATGTCGGAGCAAAAATTTATGATATATTTCGATAACGCCGCGACGGGCGGTTTTAAGCCCGATACGGTAGTTTGCGCAACGCTTGCCGCAATAAAGGCAAGTGCAAATCCCGGGCGTAGCGGGCACAAACTTTCGCTTGCCTGTCTGGAACGCGTTTACGAATGCCGCAGACTTCTTTCGGAATTTTTCTCGGGTTACGGCGCGGACAGGGTGGTTTTTACAAAAAACTGCACCGAAGCCCTTAATATAGCACTTTTAGGCGGTCTGAAAGCCGGCGACGAAGTTGTAACTACCGTTACCGAGCACAATTCCGTGCTTCGTCCGCTTGAATATTTAAAGGGGAAGGGCGTTAAGGTAAAGTATGCGCCGCTCGATAAAAACGGTAATATTGACGTTGCGGCTATAAAAAACCTTGCAACATTAAATACCCGTGCGGTTGTTATTACGCTCGCTTCCAACGTAACGGGCACCGCGCCCGATATTTCGGCGGTTCGTGCGTGTATTCCGGAAAAAAGTCTTTTGATTTGCGACGGCGCGCAGGCGTGCGGACATATTGAAATAGATATGCAAAAAAACCGCATAGACGCGCTGGCGGTAGCCGGGCACAAAGGTATGATGGGCGTTCAGGGTAGCGGCGCACTGTTGTTTTCAGAACGGTTTAATCCCCGTCCCGTAATGCTGGGCGGTACGGGCAGTGAAAGCAATAACTTAAATATGCCCGACTTTTACCCCGACAGGCTGGAAAGCGGAACGCTTAATTATCCGGCAATAATTTCACTTTTCGAAGGCGCGTTGTATTTGCAGGAAAATATGTCGGCGGCGGCGCAAAAACTTGTGGAAATGACGGGCTTTTTGCTTGAAAATTTAAGTAAAATTGCGGGCGTAAAGCTGTATTCCAAGCCTAATCCGTTCGGCATAGTCGCTCTCGAAATGCCAAATATGCAGTCGGAACTTGCCGCATATAAACTTTCGGAAGATTACGGCGTATGCGTGCGCGGCGGGTTGCACTGTGCGCCGTTAATGCACAAAGCACTGGGGAGTGAAGGGCTTGTGCGCGTTTCACTCAGCGAGTTCAATTCTTATTCCGAATGTGAAAGGTTTTTGCAGGCTGTGCGCGAGCTTTCTCGGGAATAATTCTTGCAAGTCTTTTTGCGTGAGTAAAAAAATTTCAACAAAATAAAAATGCGTCGCGGGCTTTTTAAGCCCGCGACGCATTAAAATTTACAACACAAGATTATATATTTTTCAGCCTGGTTATTACTTCTTTCAGCTTGCGCTTTTTAAAGCCGTCAAGCATGGGCGAAAGTGCGTTGTAAAAGTTGTCAAGGTCGGCGTTGGTAAGCGTGCCTTCGCGTTTTCCGCGCTCGGCTTCTGAAATAATCGTGCTTAAAATCTGTCCTTCTGTTTTGCCGCTCATCGCCTTCGTCAAAACTTTTGCAAGTTCAACGGTGTTGTTGTAGTTTGCCGTATTGCTACTTTGGGCGTTGCCGCTAACTTCTTTTTTATCGGGTTGTTGGTCGGAATAGCTTTTAAAATCATTCATAGCGCAGTTAAATATGCCTGACTTTGCAGGTCAAAAAAAATACCCCCGAATATAATGTTATTAACAAAATATGCAGGGGAATTTTTTTATGCAACTTTTAATTATTCTTGCGCTTTTACTTTACGGCGGCGGTGGCGGCGCGCAAAAAGTTTTTGAAGAAGTAAAACCCGTTCTCGAAACGCTAGGCAACGACAGTATGAAAGAAGCGTTGAAAAACGCCGAAGAAATTTCTTCGGTGCTCACGGCGGTGCGCGCGTTTACAGGCGGAGATAACGGGCAAGGGCAGGCGGCGGACTTTTTCAAGCAGGGCGGCGCGCAAACTCAGAATTACGAAAATACTGAATATAGCGGCGCGGCAATAGCCTTTCCGCTTAAGCCCGTAAACAGCTTTATCGATAGAGATATTGCCTATTCTCTTTCAAAGTACATACGCGAACATTAAAATAGAGTTTAATTTTGCGCGGCTATTGCGTTCGGCTTTTTTTGTGATATAATATAGCTATGAAAGTTGGTGTTTCAACAAAGTGCTTGCGCAATTTATATCAAACGGAAGACGTGCTTTTGCACCTTAAAGAGATTGGTGCGGAAACAAGTGAAATTCATTTGCAGACTTTTTACGAATACCGTCCCGAGTTTGCAAAAAAGTATGCGCCGCGGTTGGAAGGAACGGAAGTTGCCTGTATAAGCGTTGCGCCGCAAAATTTCGAGCCGCAGTTGTTTTCGGAAAACCGCCGTATTCGCGGCGACGGCTTGTACTGGCTTGATCAGCTTGCACGTTCGGCGCAACTTTTCGACGCAAAAAATTACGCTTTGTGCGGCGCGGTGCAAAATTGCGGTTGTAATGTTTTTGGCGAAATTGCCGAACGTCTGGGCTACGTCGCCGAATTTTGCTCGCGTTACGGCTTGAATTTATGCCTTGAAAATTGCGTTGTCGGCATATATTCCCGCCCTAATTTGTTTTGCGAACTCAAACAGCGCGTACAAACGCTTTCGGGCGTGTTCAATTTAGAGCAGGCGCGCAAATCCTGTTACCCGTATCAAATGTATATCAATGATATGTCGGGGGCAATTTCGTGCGCGCGGCTTTCCGATATGGACCAAAACGGCAAAATATGTCTACCGGGAGAAGGGGGAACGGATTTCAAAGAAGTTTTAAAGCGGCTTAAAGGCGCGGGTTTCGACGGAGCGCTAATAATCGACGCACCTGCCGGTGAATTGGCGGAGCTTTCCCGCTCGGCAGAACATATAAAAGAAATTGTTTATAAGTTGAGTTGATTTAATCACATTTTTTATTGAAATTAAATAATATATATCTAAAATCCGCTTTTTTATGGCGGGTTTTAATTTACTGAAATTGCCGTTAATATTTTATCATTTTTAGCGTAAGAGAAGAATATCAGGCGGCTTAATATTATAAAAATAATTAAAATATTTTTTTAAAAATGCTTGACGCACCGCAAGCATTTTTAAACCCGGAACGTATTAAAAAATTATGAAAAAATTTTAAAAAATGCTTGATGTATCGCAGGCATTTTTCGGCCAAGGAATTAAAAAATAATTAAAATATTTTTTTAAAAATGCTTGACAACATTTTTATAGTTTGTTAATATAGTTAGGCTGTCGGTTTAGACAGCAATGTTTTTCTTTTGAAAAACTGTCCGTTTACGGGCACCGAAGTTTGTCGAATCGCAAACTTCGGGACGAAGTTTGACAACTGCATAGGAAGAGAAGAAAGAAAAAGTACAAAAAAGGCAAT
>CAZQFP010000068.1:0-6433 GCA_964592605.1 uncultured Clostridia bacterium
CGGTATCGTGCGGTATTAACAGTTATAAAGAGAGCAACTACTACAAATACGCAACGCCATACGGTGAAATTGAAAAGAAATATACCCCTATGGGCGAGCTTGATGTTTCGTATGACGAATATAAGTCTGACAACGCATACAAAAAATATGAAATATATTATCCGTCTGAAATGAAAGATAAAGACGTGAAATATCCGCTTGTAATAATGTCAAACGGCACGGGTATAAAAGCCTCTAAATATACGGAAGTATTCAAACACCTTGCATCGTATGGCTTTATAGTAGCGGGTAACGAGGACGAAAATTCGAGAACGGGCGCGTCGTCTGCCGCAACGCTTGACTACATATTGAAATTAAACGAAGATACAAGCAGTAAGTTTTACGGCAAAATCGATACGGATAATATCGGCATTGCGGGACATTCGCAAGGCGGCGTGGGTGCAGTAAACGCCGTAACAAAACAGTCAAACGGTAACTTGTATAAAACGGTATTTACGGCAAGTATGCCGAGTTCGTTTTGGGGACAAGAAAATCAGTTGGGTTTGGAATGGAGCTATGATATGTCAAAAGTCAATATTCCTTGTTTTATGGTTGCGGGAACGGGAACTTTTGATGCGGGAAAAACACAAGAACCTACTGCTACCGACGGACAAGGAATATGCCCGTTATGGGGTTTGACTGAAAACTACAATGCTATATCAGACAGCGTTACGAAAGTTATGGCAAGAGAAAAAGGCAAAGACCATAGCGATATGTTACGGTATGCGGACGGATATATGACCGCTTGGTTTATGTACTATTTGAAAGGCGAAACAACAGCGGACTTTTTCAGCGGTGATAATGCGGAAATACTTTCAAATATAAATTGGCAAGATATAAAGAAAAATAAATAGCACTACGCCACCATGTAACAAATTCCCCCTAAGTTGGGTTCACTGGGTGGAAGAATAGAAAAAGCACAAGGTTTTTACCTTGTGCTTTTTACTTATTGGTATGCGACGAAGCCCGCGACACCATTCACGAAAATATATTCCGTTTTTCGGTGTTCTAACTATTTCGCATTTGGTTGAGGCGACGGGACTTGAACCCACGACCTTATGGTCCCGAACCATACGCGCTACCAAACTGCGCTACGCCTCAATAATTAAGCAAATTAATTTGCTTGCGTTTTTTGATATTATATTATTATTTTATTTTTCCGTCAATCAAATTTTGTCTTTCTTCAAAAAATATAAAAATAAACAATCCCGTTTTAAAATATGTACTCCCGTCCGTTAATTCGGGCGGGAGACTTTTTAATCGCCGCTCTTTAATATTCCTGCGGCTCTTAAATTTGCCAAAAGCGCATTAAACTGTGTTACCACGTTTGTTGCGTCGGTAGCGTCTGCAATATCTTCTACGGCATTTAAAACAGCATCACGCCCCCTGGGTCCTGTTGCACCAGTAGCTCCGGTTGCGCCGGTAGCCCCCGTGGCTCCCTTAACACCTGTCGGACCTGTTGCGCCAGTAACACCGGTTACACCTGTAGATCCGGTAGCGCCTGTAGGTCCGGTTGGTCCAGTGGGACCTGTTACCCCGGTAACGCCGGTTACGCCTGCAATACCAGTGGGTCCGGTAGGACCAGTGGGACCAGTTGTACCTGTAACCCCAGTCGGACCTGTTGCGCCTGTTGCGCCTGTCACACCTGTAATACCAGTTACACCTGTTGCTCCGGCAGGACCTGTAGGACCTGTCGGTCCCGTAGCACCGGTAACGCCTGTAGGACCGGTTACCCCCGTTGCTCCTGTTGCCCCTGTAGCACCGGTAGGACCAACCGCACCGTTCATACCAGTTGCACCTGTGGCTCCCGTTACTCCCGCTACGCCTGTTGCACCGGTTGCGCCCGTAGGACCGATGGCTCCCCTGTACCCCCTGGGACCGGTAGGTCCGGTTGCGCCCGTAGGACCGGTAATTCCCATAACCGTTCTTACGTAAACGGTTCTGTGATAGCTATCACCGCCGCAACCACAGTCAAAGCGATTTAAAAACTTCATTATAAATTTTTCCGTCATTAAAAACTACTCCCCTTTTTCGAATTTTTCACGAAAATACTTCTTGTTTCTCAAATAATTTTTGTTGTGCGGTTTAATTGCCCCCGCAGCTTCGTTCCAGGCATTTGCACGCTCGTAATCGCCAAGGCGGTCGTAAAGCACGCACAACTGCATATAAGGAATAAAACCGCAATAATCAAGATTGAAAAAGCCACCGCACTTCAAATCGTCTTTTGCTCTTATTGCCGCTTGGTACCAGTATATGGCGGACTTTTCATCATTTTTTTGCATAAATATTTGCCCGAGAATACAACAGACCTGACTTCTCGGCGACGCAAAGGTAAACGACTTTAAAAGCGCGGCTTCCGCCCGCTCGTTATCGCCCAACGCCGCATATGCCTGATACAGATTTAAGCACGCTTCAATTTTGTTTTCAATCCACCCGTCGCCCTTCAAAAAGTTTTCTAAAACGGCAACGCTTTCAGAAAACATATTGTTGAATAAAAGCTCTCTGCCGTAATAGAATTTACTGCGTTCGTCAAGGCATATTCCGCGGGCAATCTGCTTTTGAAGGATTTGCAAATTCCTTAATCCGCTTGCCGCTTTAACCTTTTTGTGGCAAATTAAAGCGTCGCCGTAAACCACTTTGCCGCGCGGCGCAACAGCTTCGTGCACAACGCCTTCAAAACGGCAATTTAAGGCGCGGCGAAATATTCTTTCGCGGTAATAAACGAAGGTCGGCTTACCGTTATCGAAAGTTGCGGCATACGGTAAAAACGCCATATCAAAAGTTTCGCCGCCAATAAGCGACTTTATTTTTTTGCAATTTTCATCGCTTATCGTATCGTCGGCGTCAAGCCACATAACGTAGTCGCAGTTCGTCTGTTCCAATGCAAAATTGCGGGCGGCGGAAAAATCGTCGCACCACTCAAAAAACGCAACGTTATCGGTAAACTTGCGTGCTTCTTCCACGGTATTATCGCACGAGCCTGTATCTACGACTACAATTTCGTCGGCAAACTTAGAGACGCAGTTAAGGCACCGCCCTATTACCTGCTCTTCGTCGCGCACAATCAAACAAACGCTTAACGTCATTGCTCCCCCAATGCAGTATTACATTATATGAATTTTTGCTTGGTTTTGTAAATAAGACGGTAAGAAAAAAGAGTATTGCAAATTTTGCAATACTCTTTTTTGGAGCTAATAGCCGGATTCGAACCGGCGACCTGCTGATTACGAATCAGCTGCTCTACCAGCTGAGCCATATTAGCGTTCCGATATTAAAAACTTTGTTGCTTTTACAAGCGACGATATAATTATATCAAATAAATTTTATTTTGCAAGCGTTTTTTATGGTGTTTTATACAGGTTGTAAAATTTAGAAGCGGCGAAATCAAACTCAAACGTAAATTTCCGTCATACGTAAAAACATTGAATAGTACATTATTATATGAATATTACCGAAAAGTTACGCGGAAAAACGGTTGCTTTTATTATTTCACTGGTTGCCGTTATTTCCGCCACCGTTATTATTATTGCCTGTGCGGTTTCGTGCCGCGCAAGTAGCATTACCTTTAAATCAACTTACTTTTTTGTTTGCTACGCGATGCGCGACAACGCGGTTTCGGCTTCTTCCATCTCTTCCGCCGTTTCGGAATACGGCGGCGCTGGCTACATTCTTGAATACGACGATACCTTTTACGTTACCGTTGCCTGCTACTACACCGAAAACGACGCCGAAAAAATTTGCGACAACTTAAAAAAGCGCAATCTTAACTGCTCGGTGCTTAAAATAGAAAAAGAAACTTACGCATTGCAATCCGATACGGCGAACAAATGCGCGGAGCTTTACCGCGGAAATTTAAACACTTTGAACTCGCTTTCAACGCTTGCATACGAGTGCGCAAACGCGCTCGATACAGGCGAATATAACCAATCAAAGGCTACTGCGGTTGTTTCAAGCATAAAATCGGGGCTGAACGGACTTTTAAGCGCCAACACCGACAACTGCTTTACGCAGAATTTGCGCAGGCTTTGCGCCGAGTGCAACGACGTGAGCGGCGGTTATATTTATTCAAAAGATATGCGCAGACTTCAAATTGCCATTGCAGACGCCGTTATTAACGCCGAACTTTACTGAAAATTTTTCGCTTTGCTGTTAAATTTTACATAATTGCGCAATATAAGGTTATGAATAAAAACCTGCCCGCTATATGCGCCGCACTTTTCATGTGCGCAATTTTAATTGTTTTTTTGGGAAGCGTTTACACTAAAAACGACTATTCTCTTGCCGAAGTGCAAAACTGCGGAAAAGAAATTTATCTTACGTTCGACGACGGTCCGAGCGACAGAGTTACGCCCAAAATTTTAGACATTTTGAAAGAAAACGACATTAGAGCCACGTTTTTTGTAGTAGGTAAAAACGCCGTTACAAGAAAAAATATTATAAAGCGCGAAATCGACGAAGGGCACACCGTTGGTATACATTCCTATTCTCACTGTTACAGCGAAATTTACCAATCGCCCGAAAGTCTTTTAAATGATATTGACCGCTGTAACCAGGTTATAAAAAACATTACGGGAAAATCAGCTTGCGTATACCGCTTTCCCGGCGGAAGTTTCGGGCTTGACAACAAGTTTATTTCAGCTGTGTGCGACAGAGATTTGCGCTACGTTGACTGGAACGCTTCCACGCGCGACGCGGAAATTATCGACGCTACGCCCACTCAGCTTTATGATGCGGCAATTTCAACGCCTGCAAACCGTGAAAAAATAGTACTGCTTTCGCACGACGCAACCGACAAAACTGCAACCGTTGACGCGCTTCAAAGCATTATAGATTACTATAAACAAAAAAATTACGCATTTAAAACTTTTTAAAATTTTAAGCGGCAAAGTTTTAATTAGATCCTTCGCTTACGTTCTGGATGACAAGGCGGTGTCATTCTGAACGCAGTGAAAAATCTTAAGATTTTAGTGTTTTGTTCTTGAATAGCTGTAAAAAGCGGCGGCAACTTAAAGTTGCCGCCGCTTTTATTTTGCATTTAAATCAATCTACGCCGTACTGTGCGCGGTAAGCCTTCATTGCGTCAAGGTATTCTTTGCCCGCAATAATGCCGTCTTCAATAGCCGCAATAATATCTGCCATTGTTACTATGGAATACACCTTTATGCCGAAATCACGGTACACTTCCTGAACGGCGGAAAGGTTGCTTTCAAGCCCGCGTTCCATTCTGTCAACCGAAATTACCATACCAGCAACTTCAACGTTTGCGGCGGCTTTCAGCTTGGGCAAAATTTCCCTTAAAGCCTTGCCCGAAGTCATTACGTCTTCTATTATTATTACCTTTTCGCCGTCTTCAAACTGTTTGCCGACGAAAAGCCCGCCTTCGCCGTGGTCCTTGACTTCCTTTCTGTCAAAACAGTAATTTAAATCTTTGCCGAATTTATAGTCGAGCGCGACCGCCGTTGCAACCGAAAGCGGAATACCCTTGTAAGCGGGTCCAACAAGCGTTTGGGCTTCAATATGGTTTTCCTGTATGCACTGAGCGTAATATTCGCCAAGCCGCGCAAGCTGTGCACCAGATTTATAGTTGCCGGTGTTTATGAAATAGGGCGCTTTTCTGCCACTTTTAAGTGTAAATTCGCCGAATTTAAGCACGCCGTTTTCTACCATAAATTTTATGAATTGCTGTTTGTAGGTCATATTTTACTCCTTCAGTTCAAAGTAACCGTGTTTACTATTTCGTTTACGTCGGCAATATTGTGCGCTGTAAGCCAGTCGTCAAGCTCTTTTATAATTCGCGGCATAGCGTTTGCTTCTGTGAAGTTTGCCGTACCTACCTGCACGGCGCGCGCTCCCGCCATTAAAAACTCAACAGCATCTGTGCCGCTTGTTATACCGCCCATTCCCACAACGGGGATTTTAACGGCGTGCGCGGCTTCGTAAACCATTCTTACGGCAATCGGCTTAATACCCGCGCCCGAAACTCCGCCGGTATTGTTTGCAAGCAGCGGTTTGCGCTTTTCGATATCTATAACCATTCCCGTAAGCGTGTTTATAAGCGAAATACAGTCCGCGCCGCCCCTTTCAGCCGCCTGCGCATTGACCGTTATACTTTCAACATTGGGCGAAAGTTTTACCATAAGCGGAGTTTTTGAAAGTGCCGACTTTGCCGTGCGAGTAACTTCTTCTATGCTTTCGGGCTTTATACCGAAAGCCATACCGCCCGCCTTTACGTTGGGGCAGGAGATATTCAGCTCTACCATATCAACCAAGCTGTCAAGCGTGGCGCAGATTTTGCCGTAATCTTCAACAGTTTTGCCTGCCACGTTTGCAACTACAACGACGCCCTTATCCTTTAAAAACTGCAAATCGTATTTGATAAAGTGTTCAACGCCGG
>CAZQFP010000069.1:0-6329 GCA_964592605.1 uncultured Clostridia bacterium
CATTCCCGACGTAAGGGACGGCTTAAAGCCCGTTCACCGCAGAATTTTGTACTCTATGCACGAACTCGGTCTTTATTCCGATAAAGCGTTCAGAAAGTGCGCGCGTATCGTCGGCGATTGCCTTGGTAAATATCATCCCCACGGCGACAGCTCGGTATACGACGCGCTTGTAAGACTTGCGCAGGACTTTTCAATAAACTTTCCGCTTGTCGAAGGGCACGGTAACTTCGGTTCGGTAGACGGCGACCCCGCCGCCGCAATGAGATACACCGAAGCAAGGCTTTCTAAGCTCGCTTCGGAAATGCTCCGCGACCTTGACAGGGAAACGGTTGATTTTTACCCCACGTTCGACGATACGGGTATGCAACCCGCGGTTTTGCCGTCGCGTTTCCCCAATATGCTTGTAAACGGTTCCGACGGTATAGCCGTAGGTATGGCAACAAACATTCCGCCCCACAATCTCGGCGAAGTAATCGACGGCGTTATCGCGCTTATCGATAACCCCGAAATTGAAATCGACGAGCTTATGCAGTACGTAACGGCGCCCGACTTCCCCACAGGCGCGCTGATTATGGGCAGAAGCGGCATTAAAAAGGCTTACAGAACGGGACGCGGCAGTATAATTATTCGCTCGCGTTGCGAAATAGAAGAGTACCAGAGCGGCAACCAGACGCGTACGCGCATTGTCGTAACTGAAATACCCTATCAGGTAAACAAGGCAAAACTTATTGAAAATATTGCCGACCTTGTAAAAAACAAAAAAATAGAAGGCATTGCCGATATACGCGAAGAATCCGACAGAGACGGTATGCGTATCGTCGTTGAAGTTAAAAAGGACGCAAACGCGCAGGTTGTGCTTAATATGCTTTACAAGCACACAAACCTGCAAGTTTCCGACGGCATAATAATGCTCGCGCTTGTAGACGGTACGCCCAGAGTACTTAACCTTAAAGAGTGCTTGTATTACTACCTTGAACACCAGAAGGAAGTAATAACACGCCGCACGAAGTACGATTTGAACAAAACCGAAGAGCGCGCGCACATATTGCGCGGACTTGTAATTGCGCAGGCAAGCATAAACGAAGTCGTTGAAGTCTGCAAAAACGCGCGCGATAAGACCGACTGCGTTCAGCAACTCACCGCAAAGTTCGAACTTGACGAAAAACAGGCAACGGCGGTTGCGGAATTAAGACTTTTCAGAATTTCGCATCTCGAAGTAGATAAACTCACCGACGAACTCAAAAATCTCGAAGAACAGATTGCGGACTTCAAAGATATTCTCGCGCACGAAAGCCGCGTACTCGAAATAATCAAAAACGATTTGCTTGAAATTAAGCGCAAGTACCCTTCCGAGCGTAAAACCGAAATTTCGGTAGACTTTACCGGCGATATTGAAGACGCTGACCTTATTCCCGTTGAACAGGTTGTGGTATCAATGACGCACGGCGGCTATGCAAAGAGATTGCCCGTCAACGAGTACCACGCGCAGAACCGCGGCGGAAAGGGCATAACGGGGCACAGACCCAAGGACGAAGACTTTGTCGAGCGTATGTTCGTTTGCTCTTCACACGACGATTTACTGCTGTTTTCCGACTACGGCAAGGTATACCGCATAAAGGCGTTCGAAATTCCCGAAGCGGCGCGCACTGCACGCGGCAGAGCAATGGTAAACCTTGTGCAGATTGCGCAGGAAGAAAAGATAACCAACGTAATTCCCGTAAAGGAAAACGCCGAAGGTTATATTGCGTTTGCAACCCGCGGCGGACTTATTAAAAAGACTAAGCTGGAAGAGTTTGCGCGCATTAACCGCAACGGCAAAATAGCAATTAAGCTCAACGAAGGCGACCAGCTCATTTCCGTTCAGTTCACAAGCGGCAACGACGAGCTTATGATTGCGTCGCGCGCAGGCAAGTGTATTCGCTTTAACGAATCTGGCGTGCGTTCGATGGGCAGAGATACCGCAGGCGTACGCGCAATGAAGCTGGAAAGCGAAGACGACGCACTTGTTGATATGCTTGTAGTTGACGAAAGTAAAGACATTTTAACCGTCGCATCAAACGGCTTCGGTAAGCGCAGTAGCGTGGAAGATTACAGAGTACAGGGAAGAGCGGGTAAGGGCATAAAAGCCGGCACGTTCAACGAAGTAACTGGCGCGCTCGTAAATTTGAAACAGGTTTCCGAAGACGACGACGTTATGATAATTTCCGAAGGCGGAACAATCATCCGTATGCACTGCTCGTCAATTTCCAAGTTTGGCAGGGCTTCGCGCGGAGTAAGGCTTATGCGCCTTAAAGACGGCGCTGTGGCAACGATAGCTATAACCGAGCGCGACGACGAAGCCGAAGCTGAACTTCCCGAAGAAACGGTAGCAGAAGACGCTGAAACGCCAGAAGAAGACACGGAAGAATAATTTAACGGTAACAAATAAGCCGCAACCGACTTTTGTCGGTTGCGGCTTTTAATATACTGTAATTCAACTGTCATTCTGAACGTAGCGAAGAATCCCACAAAACTAACCGTTGAAACAATGGGATGTTTCGCTTAAGCTCAACATGACGGCAAAGCCGTCATTTGCGCCTTTTGTCTGTAGTCGGCAACAGCACGCGCGAAAGTTTGATAAGCCAGGTTGAAATGGGGAAGGCGGCTTCGATAACAACGACGATAGTGAGTATTTGTCCGTATTCCCAACTTATCGTGTTCCAGCCCGAGTATAGCATAGCTTCGGCAATAGGTCCTACGGCGTAACCGGTTATACATATTCCGAATACAAACATACACAGAATGGCTCGGTACAGGTTGAACGGCTGGCATATTCTGAATACCATTACAAATCCCGAGAAGGTCATTGCAATCATGCACATTGCCTTTGTGTGTTGCCCGAACATTCCCGGTATAATGTAAGGCATTACGAATACGGCCATAGTACATATAATCATTAGTAGCGCGCCCGAAATCGCTCCGCTCATTACGTGCGAAATAAACTTGCCTTGCACCCTGTTTTTGTTGGGCTGCATTGAAAGGAAGAAGGACGGCACGCCTATTATAGCCGTTTCCAAAAGCAACATATTCTGCGGCATAAACAGATAGGGCTGTTGCATACAAATGCAAATCGTTGCAAGAATAGCCGTAAACAGCGTCTTCATAAGGTACAGCGAAGACGAGTTCTGAATGTTGTTTATAACGCGTCTGCCTTCGCCTACGACCTTGGGCATAGAGTTGAAGTTGTTGTCCATAAGCACAAGGTGGCTTACGTTTCTTGCGGCTTCACTGCCCGAAGCAACCGAAATAGCGCAGTCGGCTTCTTTAAGCGCAAGTATATCGTTTACGCCGTCGCCCGTCATTGCAACGGTGTTGCCTTCGCTCTTTATCGAGCGCACCAAAATAGCTTTCTGCTCGGGCGAAACTCTGCCGAAAACGGTGTATTTGTTTGCAACGTTTTCAACTTCCTTGTCGTTAAGACCTTCAAGCGAAATATACTTTTCCGCGCTCTTTATGCCGGCGCGTTTTGCAACTTCGGCAACGGTAACGGGGTTATCGCCCGAAATAACTTTAACTTCAACGTCGTTTTCGCGGAACCAGCGTATTGTGTCAACCGCGTCGTCGCGCACGTTGTCGGCAATCGAAATTATCGCCACGGGCTTCATAATTGCGGGCAGTTTTTCCGAAACAATGGGGGCGTTGGAGTGCGCAAGCACCAAAACGCGCAATCCCATCTGCGCATACTGCTTTACAATTCTTTCAACCTTAGCGGGGTAGGGCTTTAAAACGAATTCGGGCGCGCCCATAGCGAACGTTCCCAGTTTATCGAACGTAACAGCCGAAAATTTGCGCTTTGAAGAAAAGGCAATTCTTTCTGTTGCGGCAAACTTTTCGTTAAACCCGAAGTGGTTTTGCAGTGCAATCGAAGTCTGGTTGTTGTTATCGAGTTCGCGCAACATACTTCCCATAATGTCGCTTATGGAATACTGCCCTACGTCGTTCAATATAACAACGTCGTTAACTCTCATTCTGCCGTCGGTTAGAGTGCACGTCTTGTCAAGGCATAAAACGTTTACGCGCGCAAGCATTTCAAGCGAGTACATATCCTGAACAAGGGTGTGGCTCTTTGCAAGTCGCATAATTCCCACGGCTAGCGCAAGGCTTGTTAACAGTAACATTCCCGAAGGTATCATACCTATAACTACAGTACACGTACGCTGAATTGCGTAGTTTATGTCTTTTGAAAAAATCCAGGGTATAACTTCTTCGTAAATCTTTTCGCCTTCAACTGCGGCAATGTTGTGGAAGGTGGTAAAGAACGTTCCGATAGCAATGGGGACTATAAGTATGGAAACGCACTTTATAATCAGCTTTGTAGAGTTCATCAACTCCGAGTTGGGACGCTTGTATTTTTTAGCTTTGGAAGTCAGCTTTTCAATGTAAGTTTCTTTGCCGACTTTTTCAACGCGGCACTTGCCGTTTCCGCTCGAAACAAAGCTACCGGCATAAAGTATATCTCCAATTTGCTTTTTAATGGCAATCGACTCGCCCGTAAGCAAACTTTCGTTAACTTCAACCGAACCTTCCGCAAGAATACAGTCGGCGGGCACCTGATTTCCAAGTTCCAGCACAACAACGTCGTCCAAAACCAGCTCTTTAACGGGAATTTCTATAATTTCGCCGTCCCGCACGACTTTAATAGTGTTGGCGGCAAGAATTGAAAGTTTGTCTATCGCAAGTTTGGAACGTATTTCCTGAAAAATTCCTATTCCGATATTCGCGGTGGTAATAATAATAACAAGGTAGTTCGAAAATCCCTTAGTGTTTGCAAGCAGAAGGGCAATAGCCGCAAAAAGGCACAAAAGGTTGAAAAACGTACATATGTTTCCCACAAAAATGCTTGCGTAAGAGCGGGAGTACTTTTTGTTCGTATCGTTGAAAAGGAACTGCCTGAACCTTGACTGCACCTGCTCGGTAGATAAGCCCTTGTTTAGTTTGGGCGAATATCTGTCTACTTTTTGGCTTACGGCTTTTTTGGGATGCCGCTTAAAGTATTTTATTATTTTTTCTTTATCGAAAACTTCTTCGGTATTTTCGCCGTTTTCGTCTTTATTCTCGCTTTCTTCTCTGGGTTTCTGTTCGTCGCCCGGAAAAAGCGCAATCTGAACCGCGCCTTCGGTAGAAGGCTGTCTTTCGGTTTTATCTTTTTCTTCTTCGGGCTGTTTTTCGTCTTTTACTTTCGCACTTGACTTTTTAGCCGAACTTTTTGAAGCCGTACTCTTTGAAGAAGAGCTTTTAGCTGTTGTTTTCTTTACGGTGGCAACGGCTGTTTCTTCGCCTTTTGCAGTAGTTTCAACCGAAGCGTCAGTTTTTTTCGCTTCGGCTGTCTTTTTGCTTTCGTCTTCGGGTTTTTCGGCGTTCTTGTCGTTCACTTTGAAAATAATTTTGCTCATACAGACGTTCCGTTTGTTCAAAAATTTGTCTGCGCCAAGGCTCAAAAGCCAAAACCGCAATTAAATTTACAATTTAACTATTATATTATATCACTTATAAAACATTTTTTCAAGATATTTGCCGCCGTTTTATTTGCAATTACTTGCCGATTGAAGTATAATTTTACCAAAAGTCAACCTAAGCGCGGCAAATACGCGCAAAGCGGGAATAAGCAATGATAGATATCAATTTAATTCGTGAAAACCCCGAGCTTGTAAAAGCAAATATCAAAAAGAAGTTTCAGGACAAAAAACTTCCGCTCGTAGACGAAATTATCGAACTCGATAAAAGCAAACGCGCCCTTCAGCAGGAAGGCGACGGTCTGCGCGCTTCGCGCAACTCGCTTGCAAAGCAAATAGGCGCGCTTATGCGTGAAGGCAAAAAGCAGGAAGCCGAAGAAGTTAAGGCGCTTTCAGTAAAAAACAACGAGCGCGTTGCCGTAATTGAAAAGGAAACGGCGGAAATAGAAGCAAGGCTTAAAACGGCAATGCTTTCAATTCCCAATATTATTGCCGACGACGTGCCGCTTGGCAAGGACGACAGCTTCAACGTAGAAGGCAAGGTGTTTTTAAAACCTGCCGAAAAACCTTTCGAAGTTCCCTATCATCTTGATATTTTGGAAAGTTTAGAAGGCATTGACCTTGACAGCGCAAGGCGCACAAGCGGCAACGGCTTTTATTACCTTACGGGCGATATAGCAAGACTGCACTCCGCAGTATTAACCTATGCGCGTGACTTTATGATTGACAAGGGTTTTACCTACTGCATACCGCCCTTTATGATAAGAAGCGACGTCGTTTCCGGCGTTATGAGCTTTGAAGAAATGGAAGGTATGATGTACAAAATCGAGGGCGAGG
>CAZQFP010000070.1:0-6297 GCA_964592605.1 uncultured Clostridia bacterium
GCGAAGTTACCGTAGAAACGGTTTTGGTATCGGCATTTAACACGCCGCCCGCCTTGCGCTCCTTATCGGAAAGAACCAATATTTCATTCCACAGCTTTTTTGTAGCCGGAGTTGCGGGGGCGAGAAACTCGTCGCCGCCTTCGTACGGCGTATAGTTGCACTGAATAAAGTCGCGTACGTTGACTTCTTCGCTCCACTTACCGGTATTAAAACCTTCCCAAGCCTTGAATTTCATATTATTTTTCTCCTGAATTATATTTCCGCGTTCAATATTTTTTTAGCGTTTGCTATTCTTTCCGCCGTAGGCGGCTTTTCGCCTTTAAGACGGTAATCTATGCCCAACTTTGCATATTTTGCTTCGCCCATGGAATGATAAGGCAAAACTTCTACTTTTTTAACGGTTCTAAGCCCGTCGATAAACTCTTTCAACTGTTTTAAATACTCGTCGCTATCGGTAATATTCGGAACAAGCACATGGCGAATCCACGTATCTTTGCCTTCTTCCGATAAAAACTTTGCAAAATCAAGCGCGCCTTTATTGGAAAGTCCCGTCAATTTTACGTGTTCGGCGTCGTTTATATGTTTTATGTCTAAAAGCACAAGGTCGGTATACTGTAAAAGCTCTCTTATATTTTTTATATAAGACGGGTTGTCTTTGTTAAATCCCGCGGCGGAAGTATCGAGCGCGGTGTGCATACCTTCTGCCTTTAAAAGTTTAAAAAGCTGAGTAACGAAACCGATTTGCATAAGCGGTTCGCCGCCGGAAACGGTTACGCCGCCCGTTAAATAGCTTTTGTATTTAATTATTTTTTTTGCAACTTCTTCGGGAGAATATTCTTCGCCGCCGTTAAAATTCCACGTATCGGGATTATGGCAGTACAGACAGCGCATAGGGCAACCCTGCATAAATACCACAAAGCGAATACCGGGACCGTCTACCGTACCGAACGATTCAAACGAATGAATATAACCTTTCATCAAGTTACCTTTTTAAATAAAAAACGGGCTACTCAAAATACAGATAGCCCAGACGAACGACTTGTTACACCGTGCGGCTTCCCTGCGTTAAATCGCAATTTCGTCAGTTGCGGCGCGGCGTTTCAGTTGGAATTTAATTATAACAAGCGGGTTTGCTTTTGTCAACCGATAAAACAAAATATTGTATTGAAAATTTTTAACATTACACAATATATTGTATATATTAAATTTTTCAATTTTGCAATGCGGTAATAGTTTTGCGGGATTTTTACTAACATTTTGGCGGAATAGATTTGCGGCAAACAACTTAATATGATAAAATGTGCGCATAGGGCAATAGTTCTTTATTTTTCGCACCGAACCTGGCTGCGCTCCGGCTACTACGGCGCCACAAGCTCCGCTTATGCAGTGTTGCAGTCCGGCGCTAACGGCTTTGGAGGAGTTGGCTCTTGGTCATCGGTGCGGCCCGCGCTTCAACTCGTCATCCTGAACAAAGTGAAGGATCCCACAAGATACTTCGCTACGCTCAGTATGACATTGCTATTTTAAACTTAACGTGTTAAAATATGCAAAAGGGCAAAGATTTTTTATTTTTCGCACTGCTGCGCTCCGGACACTCCGAATTGACATACATTTACTATGCGTTGACAGTTCGTGGCGAGCTTCATGCTTATAGATCGCCTGATTGGCTAGCGGTGCGGCCCGCGCATAAACTCACCTGTAAAAAGCAGGTTTACCGGAATTGCGTATTTCAAGGAATACGCAACAGAATTGTTATGAGTTGAAGGGAACTTTGTCCTGCCTTGCTTTATTGCATGGCGAACTTGACCGTCCTTGCGGTAACGGCGTATAAAAATACGCTTTTACACGCATTAGCTTATTTCTAAGCGGGCAGGTCGCCCCCTTTCGGGGGCTTAAATTTAAAAATTAGGCGCAAGTGCTTAATGCACTTGCGCCGCTTCTTTTTATTTAACTATACCTTATCGGAACGGAAGGTAAATTCGCCGTCCTTTACGTCTACTGTAACTACTTCGCCGTCAAGTATGTGCCCGGCAAGAATTTCGTCCGAAAGTCTGTCTTCAATGCGCTTTTGCACAATTCTTTTCAACGGTCTTGCGCCGAACATATCGTTGTAGCCTTCGTCAAGAATTTTCTCCATTGCCGCGTCCGCGATATTGAGCGAAATATTCTTATTTTTCAGCCGCTCGGAAAGCGCGTCTATAATTTTATAGCAGATTTTTCCCGCTTCGTCCTTCGTGAGTTTGCGGAAAATTATAACGTCGTCAAGTCTGTTCAAAAATTCGGGTTTGAACTGTTCTTTCAGCGCTTCGTTTATGCTGTCTTTCATATTGTCGTAGCCTTCTTCGGCTTCGTCGCCCGAAGAAAAACCGAAACTGGACATCTTTTTAATTCTGCTTGCGCCGACGTTGGAAGTCATTATAATGACCGTATTTTTGAAGTTAATTACTCTGCCCTTGCTGTCTGTAAGTCTGCCGTCGTCAAGAATTTGCAAAAGCACGTTAAAGACGTCGGGGTGCGCCTTTTCAACTTCGTCGAAAAGCACTACGGAATAGGGCTTTCTTCTCACCTTTTCGGTAAGCTGACCGCCGTTGTTATCGTCGTAGCCGATATATCCAGGGGGCGCGCCGATAAGTTTTGAAACCGAATGTTTTTCCATATATTCGGACATATCGAGCCTTATCATAAGTTTTTCGTCGCCGAACATGGCTTCGGCAAGCGCCTTTGCAAGGTCGGTTTTACCGACGCCCGTAGGACCTACGAAAATGAACGAACCTATCGGCTTGTTCGGCTCGCTAAGACCTGCGCGGGCGCGGCGGATTGCCTTTGAAACAGCCGAAACGGCTTCATCCTGCCCTATTATGCGCTTATGAAGGTTTTCTTCAAGATGCAACAGTTTTTCGCTTTCCTGTTCGGTGAGCTTCAACACTGGCACTCCCGTCCAACCGCTTACAATATCTGCAATTTCGTTACTGCCTATGTTGGGCGCAGTGGTCTGCTTTTCGCCCTTCCATTCGGTATTGAGTTTATCTATTTTTTCTTGAATTTCGTTTATTTCGTCAACTAGCTTTTGTGCCTGCGTATAGTTTTCGCCCTTAGCCGCCTTGTTCTTTTCAAGATTTAAGCGCTTTAACTTTTCTTCAAGCTCCTTAACTTCTTCGGGGCTGTACATTGCGTTAAGGCGCGCGCGCGAAGCCGCTTCGTCAATAAGGTCTATCGCCTTGTCGGGCAAAAATCTGTCGGTTATATACCTGTCGGAAAGAGTTGCCGCGGCAATTATGGCTTCGTCGGTTATTACCACTTTGTGATGGGCTTCGTACTTATCGCGCAAGCCCCTTAAAATTTCGACCGTGTCTTCAACGGTGGGTTCGTCAACCTGAACGGGCGTAAACCTGCGCTCGAGTGCGGCGTCCTTTTCAATATACTTTCTGTATTCTTCCAAGGTAGTTGCGCCGATAGTTTGCAACTCGCCGCGCGCAAGCATGGGCTTTAAAATATTAGCCGCGTCCATTCCGTTGTCAGACGACGAACCTGCGCCGACAATCTGGTGAATTTCGTCTATAAACAAAATTACGTTGCCGCTGTTTTTAATTGAATCTATTGCGTTCTTCAAGCGCTCTTCAAAGTCGCCGCGGTATTTTGCGCCGGCAACCATTCCCGCAAGATCGAGCGAAAATACGATTTTGTTCTTTAACAGGTCGGGAACTTCGTTCTTTACAATCGCCTGCGCAAGCCCTTCCACAACCGCGCTTTTACCAACGCCCGGCTCGCCTATAAGCACGGGGTTGTTCTTCGTGCGGCGCGAAAGCACCTGTATAATTTTATCTATTTCCTTTTTTCTGCCTATCACGGGGTCTATTTTGCCTTCGCGCGCCTTTTGGGTAAGGTCTACCCCGTACTGCAAAACGCTTTTATCAAGCGGTTTGCCGCCCGCGCCGTCCTTGGACTTTTTGGGTGCGGACATAGAAGGCTTTTTTATGAAAAAGATATTTTCGAGCACGTCTGAAGAATTATCGGTTTCACCTTCTTCTTCGTCGGGCAAGCCGCCGTTCATGGCGAGCTCCAGCTTGCTTGCAAGGCGCGACATATTCACGCCCAAAGCGTATAATATGCGCATTGCAAGGCATTCGGTGGAAGACATTACGGCAAGCAACATATGCTCGGTACCAGCAAGCGAATCTTCGCCGTTGATATCTATTGAAAGTTCAAGCGCGCGCTCTATCATGTGTTTCGTGCGCGGCGTGTAACCGCTTATGTTGGACTGTTTATCGATTGAGCGTGCAAAATATTCGCGGTATGCGGCTTCGGAAACGTCGCAACCTGTAAGCACTTTGCAAGCCGTGCAGTCGGGGCAGTTAAGCATTGCAAACACCAAATGCTCGCTACCTATATAGCTACTGCCGTAAATTTTAGCCGCTTCTTCGGCAAGCGAAATTACTTGTTGAAGGTTATCGGTAAACTTGTTGAAAATATCCATTCAGGTATTTCTCCGTCAATTATTTTTATGTGTTAAAACCGTTCAGGTTATCAGCTTTTTTAAATGCTTTCCCGTGAATTGGGCGCGGTATATGTCGCGTTCAAGCGGGGTAAGCGTTCTGTCAGCCGCCGCGTTTATGTTGGAAGGTCTCATCCTTACTACAAGGTCGTCAATCTCTGAAACGTCGGCAAGATTTATATAGCCAAGGCACGCTCCCAGCTTTACTCCGGCGGCGTATCTTATAAGCTCTTCGGTGGTAAGTTTTGCGCAGTTTGTGAGTATTCCCAAAGAACGCAGACATTCGTCCTGAACGTCGAGTGCGGCAGGTCCGATTTTCAGTCTTTCGCGCTCGGCTTCTTCAAGCTCGCAAACTTTTTTAACTACTTCTTCAACCTGCGACAAAATTTCTTCTTCGGTAACTCCGAGAGTTACTTCGTTTGAAATCTGGTACATGTACCCTTCCGCGTCGCTGCCTTCGCCGTAAATTCCGCGCACGGTCAGCCCCAGCCGCGAAACACTGCGAAGTATTTTGGGCATTACGCCGTTGATTGTAAGCGCCGGCAAAAAGAACATTACCGAAACTCTGAGCCCCGTTCCCAGATTTGTGGGACAAGCCGTTAAAAAGCCGAACTGCTCGTCGAAAGCAAACTTCATAGACTGCGAAATGCGGCCGTCTATTTCGGACATAGTGTCGTACGCAAGCTGCAAATCAAGCCCCTTTACTATGCACTGCTCGCGAAGGTGGTCTTCTTCGTTTATCATTATTGAAACGTTTTCTTCGCGGTTTAAAAGCACTGCGGAATACCGCTTGTTTTTAATTAAATTGGGGCTTATTAAATGGTTTTCCTTTAAAGCCTGCGCCTGCGCTTCGGAAATCTGGTCCATATAGTACAGCTTGAATTCGTCCAGCCGCGACAGTCCCGACGAAACGTGGCGTATTATTTCCTTGGCTTGTTTTTCGTCCTTTAAGTGAGAAGGAAACGGGTAGCCTTCCAAATTTCTTGCAAGGCGCACGCGCGTGGAAACGACAGAATTTTCAACGTTAGTCATTGTCCGCGCCCCCGTAAAGTCTTTTGCTTATTTCGTCAATACGCTTGTTTAGCCTGCCGGCTTCGGCATAGCGTTTTTCCCTTAGCGCGGTTTCAAGCTCTTCCTGCAAGGTTTTTAATCTGCGGTGAAGTCCCAAATCGTCGTTGTTGGAACCCACTTTGCCGGTATGCCGCACTTTGCCCTGTATGCGCTGGATTGACGGCAAAAGCTCGTCTTTAAAAACGTCGTAACAGCTTGCACAGCCCAAAAGTCCGCTACGCTGATAGTCGCCGTAAGTCGTTCCGCAAACGGGGCAAACCTTTTCTTCGCGTAACGGGCTTTCGAAAAGCCCCGCCCAGATATCGCCCTGCGAATTCAGCCCGCCGAAGAGTTCGGCATAGCACGAAGGACAGAGATGACTTTCGAACTTCTGTCCGTTTATTATTTCAACGGCGTTGTAAGTCGCCGTATTTTTTTTGCAGTGCCGACAAAGCATTGAATACTCCGACGCGCCTTAAAGTTACGGATTGACGCTTCTATACTATAATTATAAAACTTTTTAAGCATCCGTAAACAAAAAAAGCGTCGTAAAGCGCAAAAAAATTTGTTTATTTTGCCTTTTAATAATTGAATTAAGCGGCGGAGCGTGCTATAATAACTTTCGGTACATATACCGCAATAAAATCGGAGGAACACGTAATGCAATATTCTAAAGACGTTGAAAATATGATTTGCGTTGCCAAAGGCGTTTCCGGCAGATTCGAACACGGACCCGCTCCCATTCCCGAAGAAGG
>CAZQFP010000071.1:0-6184 GCA_964592605.1 uncultured Clostridia bacterium
GCGGCTTCAAAAGCACCCGAGAGATGCGAGACGGAGGTAATATTCATTCATCCAGGGGCGCGACCTTGTGTTCCCCCATCACGAAAACGAAATTGCGCAGACCGAAAGTCTTACGGGCAAGCAGTTTGCAAAATTCTGGACGCATAACGGACTTATTAAAGTAAACGGGCAAAAGATGTCCAAAAGCCTTGGCAACAGCTTGCTTTTGGAAGATTTGCTTAAAAAATACACCAACGAAGCCATTAAATTCGCCTTGCTTCAAAACAATTACCGCAACGACGTAAACATTACCGAAGGCTTTTTCGAAGAAGCAGAAAAGCATCTTACGGCTTTTTATAAGATAATAGAAAGAGCCGAAGAACAGTTCGGTAAGGGCGGTGCGGGCAACGCGGAAATAGACAAGAAGTTTGACGAAGACATGGACGAAGACTTCAACACCGCGCTTGCGCTTTCGGAGCTTTTCGGACTGTTTAAAAAGGTTTCGGCAAAGATAGAAAGCGGAGATAAAACCGCCGCGGACGACGTGAAGCAGATAAGAGATACTTATTCGCTTTTGGGGCTTTTCAAAAAGGACGCCAAAGCATACCTTGAAGAAGTTGCCGCAAAGGCGGAGAGCGTTCCGCAAGAAGTTGCCGAACTTGCCGAAAAGAGATGGCAGGCTAAAAAGGCGCGCGACTTTGCCGCCGCCGATAAATACCGCGCGGAAATAGACACGCTGGGCTACGCCGTAAAGGATTCTAAGGACGGCTACTCCGTTACTAAAAAATAATGCACAAACGGTTATAATTTTAAGTATTAAAGGAAAAAAATAAATGAAAAAACTTACGTCGGAAACTTTAAGACAACTGTACCTTAAATTTTTTGAAAGCAAGGGACACGCCGTAATACCTTCGGCTTCGCTCATTCCCGAAAACGACCCCACGGTTTTGTTTACAACGGCGGGTATGCATCCGCTGGTGCCCTATCTTTTGGGTGAAAAGCACCCCGCGGGCAAGCGGCTTTGCGACGTGCAAAAGTGCGTGCGCACCGGCGATATAGACGAAGTAGGCGACAGCTCGCACTGCACGTTCTTCGAAATGCTGGGCAACTGGTCGCTCGGCGATTATTTCAAACAGCAGATGATTCCCTGGTCGTACGAGTTTTTGACTTCGAAAGAGTATCTGGGAATTCCCGTTGAAGATATTGCCGTAACGTGTTTTGCGGGCGACAAGGACTGCCCCAAGGACGAAGAGAGCGCAAGACTTTGGAAAGAGTGCGGAATTTTGCCGCAGAACATTTACTTTTTGCCCAAGAGCGGTAACTGGTGGGGACCTGCGGGAACTACCGGTCCTTGCGGTCCCGATACCGAAATGCATATAATCCGCAACCACAAGGAAGCGGACAAGCTGGGAGAATACGATTTTGAAAAAGCTCCTGCCGGCACATTCCTTGAAATTTGGAACGACGTGTTTATGCAGTACAACAAGAACGCCGAAGGCGCGTACGAGCCGCTTGCACAGAAAAACGTTGATACAGGTATGGGCTTGGAGCGCACGCTGTGCATACTCGGCGGCAAAGACAGCGTTTACGAAACGGACATTTTTGAAAACGCTATAAGCAAAATAGAACAGCTCACTGGACATAAATACGGCGAAAGCACGGAAGTTACACGTGCGTTCCGCGTGGTTTTGGATCACGTGCGTACTGCAACATTTATGCTTGGCGACACGAAGGGCATAGTGCCTTCCAACACCGATCAGGGCTATATTTTAAGGCGCATTATTCGCCGTGCGGTGCGTTTCGGCAGAAATATAGGTTTGCCGCAAGGCGCGCTTAAAGCCGTTTCCGATACGATAATTGAAAAATACGCAGACGTTTACCCCGAACTTGTGCGCAACTCTCAGCGCATTGCGGAAGAGCTTACAAAGGAAGAAGACAAGTTTTCTAAAACTTTACAGCAGGGCTTGCGCGAATTCGAAAAAGTTGCCGCCGCGCTTACGGCTGGCGGACAGATTGACGGCGTTACGGCTTTCCACCTGTACGATACTTACGGCTTCCCCGTTGAAATAACTCAGGAAATGGCGCGCGAAAAAGGTTTGCAGGTTGACGTAAAAGGCTACGAAGCCGCGTTTGCCGAACATCAGGCAAAGTCGCGCGCGGGCAGTGAACAGAAATTTGCCTGCGGACTTGCCGACCACAAGGAAGAAACCACCCGTCTGCACACCGCAACGCATCTTTTGCAGGCGGCGCTCAAAATAGTTTGCTCGCCGGATATTCAACAGAAGGGCAGTAACATAACCGAAGAAAGACTGCGTTTCGACTTCAACTTCGCGCGCAAACTCACGCCCGAAGAAGTTGCCGAAGTAGAAAGACTTGTAAACGAGCAAATACAGAATAAAGTGCCCGTAATAATGAAGGAAATGTCGCTTGAAGAAGCAAAAGAAGGCGGCTTTACGGGACTTTTCGAAAGCAAGTACGGCGAAAGGGTAAAAACCTACTCCATAGGCGAATTTTCAAAGGAAATCTGCGGCGGCCCGCACGCCGAAAACACGGGCGAACTCGGAACGTTCAAAGTAGTTAAGCAGGAAAACGTTTCCGCCGGCGTTAAGAGAATTAAAGCGGTACTTATAAACGGTTAATTCAAAAAAGCTGCGCTTTAAGTCGAATATTGACAAGCACGGCGCAATATGTTACAATATTCGGTAATATAAGAACATTGACAGGAGCAACAATGCGCGAAGACACTGAAAAACAGAATAACCCGGAAGAAATTGCGGTCGGCGCGCAGTCGGTTGAAAATACGGAGCAAAGCCAAGCCAACGTTGAAAACACCGCGATAGTCCAAAATTCGGGTACGGAAGCGGCGCAAAACGTTGAGAACAAAACCGCAGAAGATGCAAACGGCGGTAAGGGCGTAAAGGTTAAAAAAATTCAGGACGCCGAAGAAGCGCTTAAAAGCCTTGACGGCGAGCCTGCACCGCCGCCCAAGCGTAAAAAATACAACTGGCTCAGCTTTATATTTCTTTTCGGCGTAATTGCGCTCGGCATATGGGCGATGACGCAAATCGTTTCCGATATGGGCGACGAAGCCTTGTCGCTTGGCGATATATTTGCGCAGGGAAGCTGGGAGTTTGCTCTTATTTCGGTTGCTGTACTGCTTGTAATACTTTTCTGCGAATGGATGAAGTACGTTGTAGTTATGAAGACTACTACGGGCAAACTTCACTTGCGCACGAGCAGTAAGGTTGCGTTTTTAGGTAAGTTTTACGATAATATAACGCCCTTTGCCGCAGGCGGTCAGCCCATGCAGATTCACTATCTGCACAAAAAGGGCTTATCGGGCGGCGTTTCAAGCGCGGTAGTGCTTATAAAGTACTTTGCGCAGATGTTCTGCTGGACTTTTTTAAGCCTGTTGCTTATGGCTTGCAATACCGGCGTTTTAAGTCTGCTTGACGGCAAGGGAACGTTCCTTTCTAAAAACCTGATAATGGCTGGCGCGTGGATAGGGCTTGCCGTAAATATGTTTTTACCCGTAATGATAGTGCTTTTCGCACTACTGCCCAAAATGTCGCGCGCGCTAACTTCGTTTGCCGTTAATATCGGCGCTAAGGTAAAAATAGTTAAAAACAAAGAAAAAGCGATGACCAAGGCGCAGAAAACGGTCAACGATTTCCGCGCGGCGTTTTCGATAATGGCGCACAAGCCGCTTAACTTTATTCTTTTAATAGTTTTCTGCATAACTGAAACTTTACTGTCGTTCGCGTTCCCGTATTTCATAATGCGTACGTTCAACGCATTGCCGACAGAGCTTGTAAACGAAGGTATAAGCGTGCTTATTTCGGTAATGGCGCTCAACGTTTACGCTTCGCTGTCGGTTACTATAATTCCCACGCCGGGCAATTCGGGCGCGCTAGAAGCCGTTATAACCACCGCATTCTCGGCGGTTGCAACGCCCGCACTCTTAACGTGCGTAGTGGTTGCATGGCGTTCGGCAGTGTATTATATCTATATAATTATCGGACTTGTGCTCACTATTTACGAGTTTGCACGCAAAATTTACCGCACCGAAAAGGCGCGGCGAAGGGAGCGTGCGGAGCTGTTCCGTCTGTACGGCGCGCGTAAGCAAAAGCGGCTTAAAGAACCCGAAGAAGAACGCATTGACGACGGCGGCGAGTGCATTTCGAAGGAAGAACTCACAAGCATAGTTTCGCTTGCCAACGTAAAAGCAATTAAAGCAAAACTTGCTGATGGCGGCTACGTCAACTGCGAAAGAGATAAGGCTTACAGAGATTTAAAACTTTCCGACGTGGCGGTGGGGGCTATGTTCAACCACACGCAGGAGTTTGCGGACGAGAAAAACAACTTTGTATACAGCGGCGGCGTTTACCAGATAAACGGTGCGCAGGTGCCCGAATATATAGTTATTGAAATTGACAAAACCGACAAAAAGAGCGGTGAGTCGGCTATCTGCCGCTTGCTTGTGTACGCAAAAGACAAAAAGCAGGAAAACGAAGAAACAACCGAAAACGGCGAACAGCCTGCGGATGAAAAACCCGAAGGCGAAGACGGAAGCGCAGAGAAGTAAGAATATACGTTAGCGCTTTGCATCTTAAATAAAACAAAATCCCCTTTGTCTGTGTCAGACAAAGGGGATTATTTTAATTTTACTTTTTGTTGCGTTTGCGCGACGATTTGTCGGCGGTTTTCAGTGCGGTAACGACTTCTTTTTTAACCGCGTTGCAGTCTTTAATTTGGGCTTCGAGTGCCGAGTAGTCGGCTTTCGGTTGCGCCAGCATAAATTTTGCCAGCTCTTCGGTTGCGGGCTTTATAAGCGGCAACGTTTTTTCAGACATCTCTTTTAAGATTTCGGGATTGTCGTACAGCTTTAAAATCTGCGCTTTAAGCTCTTTTTTGTTTTTAAACGAAAGCGCAACGCCCTTGCCTTTCATATAAACAAGGTTGTGCTTTTCCTGTGCGGCAAGTTTTTCGGTTATAAGCATGGGCACGCGCTTGTTTATCATTTCGGTAACGCTTGTGCCGCCGAATTTGTTTATAATTACGTCCGCCGCCGAAAGGTACAGGGGAACGTCGGTTGTAAAGCCCACGTTGACTATCTTAATATTTTCGGGGAATTTAGTCTTTTGAATACGGTTAAAACTCTTTTTGTTTTTGCCGTTTATCATTATAATCTGCGCGCGCTTGCCTTTAAGCGACTTTACAAGGTTTTTAAATATTTTAAAACCGCCGCCCCAGTGTCCGCCGCCGAACATAACCATAACGGTAAAAACGCCGTCATCAAGCCCCAGCTTATGCCGCGCTTCGCTCTTTTCAACTTTTTCAAGCGTTCTTCCGTCTACGGGCAAGCCCAGGGGGAGAAGCTGTTCGCGCGAATAGCCTTCTTCAATACATTCTTCAATGAAATCTTCGTTGGGAATTGCAAACTTGTCAACGCCGATACCCGCTTCCCAGAAAGGGGAATTTACGTAATCGAGATTGGAAACCACGCTGACAAAGGGCAAGTCATACGCAAGTTTTAAGTTTGTAAGCGCAATGGCGCCGTAAAAGTGCGTTGAATAAATTACGTCGGGCTTAAATTCGAGAATTTCGCGCATAAGTCCGTTTAAAACCGAGCAAACCGTCTTTTGCGAAGGAATGCGGTAGCGCTTTTCGGGGGGCAGTTTTTTATATTTTTCGTAAAACGCGTTATAAAGGGGTAAAAGCCTTCCCACCGAAATGGAGTAGCCCGTATCAGAAATCCAGTAGTTGAGTTTAGTGGAATATTCTTTTAAAAGGTCAACTATTTTAACTTCGCACTCTTCTAAACTTTCAAGTTTATTTTTCATGCCGCGCGCGCAGGCGTTGTGTCCGTTGCCTGCGGTTACGGAAAGAATAAGTATTTTTTTCATAACTTTATTATACCACCTTAATATATGTTTGACAAGTGCAAAAAAGCTCTGTTTGCCACATAAATTGCCTTGTTTTACCACATTTTACCAGTGTTTTCGCACAAAAATACCCGCCGTAAAAAATAATTTAAAATTTGTAAAAAACTTTACAAACCCAATACAAAACGGCTTGACAGAAATTTCATAAAATAATAAAATATGTTTACGTTTAAAGATGAAGACAAAGCGTTTTACGGCGCAAAAATAAAGGAGAAATGATGAAAACCTATATGGCAAAGGCCGAGACAGTTGAAAGAAAG
>CAZQFP010000072.1:0-6019 GCA_964592605.1 uncultured Clostridia bacterium
TATAATAATTCTGTCGTATCTCAGCTTACTTTCGTCGAAATTTTCCATCATTCCGCAACCGAAAGCCGTTATCATTGCCTTGATTTCTTCGTTTTCAAGCGCGCGGTTTATACGCACCTTTTCAACATTGAGAATTTTTCCGCGGAGCGGCAGAATTGCCTGAAAGCGCCTGTCGCGCCCCTGCTTTGCAGTACCGCCCGCGCTGTCGCCTTCCACTATATAAATTTCGCAAAGTTCGGGACGCTTGTCCGAACAGTCGGCGAGCTTACCGGGGAGCTTGGTGCTTTCCAAAACGCCTTTACGGTGCGTTTCTTCTCGGGCAAGGCGTGCGGCTTCGCGCGCGCGTTGCGCCGTAATACAGCGCATTATAAGCTCTCTCGTTTCCGTAGGGTGTTCTTCAAGATAAGTGCCGAACTTTTCGGTAACGGCTTTCTGAACGAAGCCGCGCACGTACGTTGAGCAAAGTTTCGACTTCGTCTGGCTTTCGTACTGCGCGTCGGCAATTTTTACCGAAACAACCGCCGTAATACCTTCGCGGACGTCGTCGCCCGAAAGTTTTTCGTTTTCCTTTAAAATATTCAGCCTTTTGCCAGCGTCGTTTATAACCTTTGTAAGCGCGGCTTTAAAGCCGTCCAAATGAGTACCGCCGTCGGGCTGGCGAATGTTGTTAGAAAACGGGAAAATCAGTTCGGAATAGCTATCGTTATACTGTATTGCAACTTCCAGAAATCTGTCGTCCCCTTCGCTGTCTTCAAAGTAAACGGGCTTTTCGAACAGAGTTTCCTTGCCCTTGTTTATATCTTCTATAAAGTGCACAACGCCGCCTTCATAGCAGAAACTGTCGTGGCGTTCCTTTTCGCCGCGGTAGTCGGTAAGCGTTAAGGTAAGCCCCTTGTTAAGATAGGAAAGCTCGCGCAGTAGCGTTTTTAACGTATCGTAGTTGAATTCAACCGTTTCGAGTATGGTCGCGTCGGGGTGGAATATTATAGTAGTGCCCGTTTTATCGGTATCGCCGACGATTTTAAGCGGCTCTTCCGGAATACCGCAGTGGTAAACCTGACGGAAGATATGACCGTTTTGACAAACTTCGGCGGTAAGAGTATCGGAAAGCGCGTTAACGCACGAAACGCCCACGCCGTGAAGTCCGGAAGATATTTTATAGCCGCCCGCCTTGTTGCCGCCGCCGAACTTGCCGCCCGCGTTAAGGTTTGTTAAGGCGAGTTCAACGCCGCTTATTCCTTCGTCGGCGTTTATGCCCGTAGGAATTCCCCTTCCGTTATCTTTAACAGAACACGAGCCGTCCTGCGTAATGGTAACTTCAATGGTATCGCAATAGCCGGCAAGGGCTTCGTCGATAGAGTTATCTATAACTTCCCTTACAAGGCAATGCAGACCCTTTTCGTCGGTAGGTCCGATGTACATGCCGGGATGCTCGCGCACAGGCTCTAATCCTTTGAGTGCGCGCAAGGAATTGGCGTCGTAATTATTGTCTATTTTTTCGGGCATAATTTTAGCTCCTTGAAAAAAATTTTCACTTTTATTTATTATACCATATTATATAATCGAAGTAAAGTGTTTGAAAGAAAAAATCAATTTTGCGGCATAAAAAGTTACTTATTTTACATACTTTTTTTATGGAAAAATTCGGGTGCAAAAAACTTTTAAACGATGATTTTACCGAAGAATTTTTTGAGTGCGCAACGTGCGGAAACCACGTATGTAAAACCCGTGCGGAAGTTTGGGGCAGAGTTTGCCCGAACTGCTTCGGAAGGCTTTACAGAATAAGTTAACAAAGCGCCGTCCGCAAGTTCGCGGACGGCGCTTTGTTACATATATTCTTTTTTTAGTTCTTCAAATCTGGCTCTGTATTTTTCGGCTTGTTCTTCGTCGCCCTTGGCTTTGAAATATTCGTACCTGAGTTCTGTTAACGAAATAAAACTTATATCGTCTTCGCGTATTTGCGGCACGTTTAAAAGCAAACCTTCGTCAACTTCTTCAATAGGTTTTCCGTTTAATACCTGTGCCTGCACCGTTAAAACCGCAAGCATAACTTTTGCCGTATCGGTGTTCTTTGTAAGTTCGGAAATTACAAGCCCGTCGGTTTTGCCGCTTTCAAGTTCAAGCGGAATTGCGTTAAACACAAACAAATACAGCGAAGCCGGCAAAACGGCGCTTATTTCCGTAGGTGTTTCGGCAATAAACAGCGCGAGCGTTCCCAGCGCTATAAAAATCAGATTTAAGAAAAGTCCGCCGAAAGACGTAAAAATCATTCTTCCCTTTAAGTTTTTGTCGGTTTTGGGAACGATTTTTATACTTGAAGATTGGAAAATTCTTATGCGCACTGCGGCAACTTTTATTTTGACCGTTGCGCCGAAAAGCATATGCCCCACTTCGTGAAATATTGTTGCCAACGGAAAAAACAGCAACACAAGCGCCGCGTTCATGGGTATGAAAGCCCAGTTTTCGCGTGCGGCAGACGAAGCGTATACACAGTATGCACCAACCGCGAGCGAAAGTATTAAAACGAATATATTTACAATACGGTTTTTCACAGCGCACCTTCTTTAAGCATTATATAGCCTTCCAGATTGTCGCTTTCGGAAACGGTTATCTGCTTTAAGCCGAATTTTTGCATAACTTTAAGCATTAGCAGACTGCCGCCGCCGACAACGTCCGCGGAGTTTTTGCAGATTGTGGTTTTGCGTATGGTTTCAACGGGCAAAGTTAACAGCTTGTCCGTAAGCACGCGCATATCTTCAAGCGTTAAAATTGTGCCGTCGGTAATTTCGGGGCTGTATTCGGTTACACCCAGCTTTACCGCCGCAAGCCGCGAAGCCGTGCCGCCTATTGCGCACATTGAAAGAGATTTATCACCGTTTTCAAAACAAGGTATTTTAAAATCGCCGTATTCTGGCAGTTTTTCTTGGATTGCCTGCAATAATTTTTGTCTATCGCGCCCTGCCGCGTCGTTAAGCCGCACAGTGCCTACGTTTACACTCTTAGTATAAAGCGTTTTGCCGCCTACGCTTATAGTTACTTCCGTGCTTGCGCCGCCCACGTCGATTATGCCGCCGTCCTTGCCGCGCAAAGCGCCCATAATGCCGCACCCGGCTTCGGTTTCACCGCTTAAAACTTCAACGATTAAACCGCAAAGATCGTTTACGCGCCGCACGAATTCCGCGCCGTTTTGAGAAGAACGGACTGCCGCCGTTGCAAACGCGTACACCTTGTCCGCACCTTCCGATTTGGCTTGCTCGCAAAAAGCGGCTACCGCCCGTGCAGTGCGCTCTATTGCCGCGCCGCTTAAGTTCCCCGAAAAGCACAGTCCTTCGCCAAGGCGGGTTGTTGCAAGGCGTTTATATAAAGTTTTTCCGTCCGACACTGTGGCAAGGCGGACGGAATTAGAACCGATATCTATTGCTGAAATTTTCATAAGAGTTTACCGCACACAAAATTGCGGCATGCGTAAATTTATCAGTTTTTCCAGCCGTAACCGTTTTGAATTGCCAGCCATTTGAGATACTCTTCAGACTGCAACCATTCCAAATCGCTTTCGGCGTCTTCTACAAGCTGCTCGTAATGTTCAATTTGGGCTTTTAGCTCTTCGCGCCGCGGTATTATCACGGCGATTGTTATCAGCTGATACACCAGCACTGCGACGAGCACTACGACCAATAATATTGCGCTTACCGTTACGGCGGCTGCGATGCGGTTGTGCTTTTCGTTCACCGTGTTTCTCCTTCCGACTTTTTACGTCGTTTAGCTTACGTTCGAGTTTATTATAAACTTTTTTTATTAAAAATGCAACAATTAAATGAATACTTTTTAAATATACGAACGCGCCGAGCACACAGCCTATAAGCATATATATTCTGAGCGAGTCGAAATCGAACAGCACAGACACAAAAACAAAGCCCGCGGCAAACACAAGGCAATATAAAACGTCGCAGGCTATTATAAAAATTTTGTCCTTTACCGTGTATTCTTTTTTATTTGTGCCGCAAATTAGCGAGCGGGCTATATACAAGACGTCGTATACAACGCCGCTTAAAACGCCGCAAAGCAGGCAAATTATAAAAATAAATATTTGCATAAGCGTTCCGCTTAACTATGTTTGTTATAAACTATTTAAAGAATTTTTGCCTGAAACTTGTGCCCTTTGCGGCATAGCGCGCGGAAATAATTTCACCGGTTGCGGAAAACTGACCGCCCGATTTGGAAAAGCCTGTAATCTTCATACCACTGCCTGCGATAATTATTCTGCCGCCCTGATAGCTTAATATTATCTGTCTGTCGGAAAAAGCGTCAACGCTTAAAATTGCCGTAGCCGTCAATCTTTTGCACTGCTCAATAGTTAGAGTATGATTTTCTTCCATGCGCACCCCCGCATATAATAAAAATAAACCGCCCGTTATCGGGTGGTTTATTTTATGTTTATAACGTTGTTTTTATGCCAGACCTTTCTTTAGCTTTGCATTAGCCTTTGCGCGCAACTCGCTGTCCAAAATGCGTTTTCTTACGCGTATATTTTTGGGCGTTACTTCCAAAAGTTCGTCGTCGCCGATAAATTCAAGGCACTCTTCCAAACTCATACGCTTGGGAGTTATAAGGCGCAGAGCGTCGTCGCTGGCACTGGAGCGTGTATTTGTAAGATGCTTGGTTTTGCAGACGTTTACGTTTATGTCGTCGCTCTTGGGACTTTCGCCTATAACCATTCCTTCGTAAACGGGCGTACCCGCGCCGATAAACAGAGTCCCCCTGCCCTGCGCGTTGAAAAGTCCGTAAGTTACCGCTTCGCCAGTTTCAAACGCAACGAGAGAGCCGGTGTTGCGGCGGGAAACGTCGCCCTTATAGGGCTGATATTCGAAGAACACGCTGTTCATAACGCCTTCGCCCTTGGTCGAAGTTAAAAATTCGGATTTATAGCCGAAAAGTCCGCGGGCGGGAATTAGAAATTCAAGCCTTGTACGCGTACCTACTGCGCTCATGTGCAGAAGTTCGCCCTTGCGGTTGCCCATACTCTGGAAAACCGCGCCGGTAGCGTCGTCGGGCACGTCAACTATAAGACGTTCAATAGGTTCGCACTTTACGCCGTCGATTTCCTTGTACATTACGCGCGGCGTGGAAACCTGGAACTCGTAGCCTTCGCGGCGCATATTCTCAATGAGAATTGAAAGGTGCATTTCGCCCCTGCCGCAAACGCGGTAGCTGTCGGCAAACTCCGTTTCTTCAACGCGCAGTGATACATCCTTTAAAAGCTCTCTAAAAAGCCTGTCGCGAAGGTGCCGCGTTGTTACCCATTTTCCGTCCTTGCCGGCAAACGGGCTGTCGTTTACGGAAAAAGTCATTTCTACCGTGGGTTCGGTGATTTTTACGAATTTATGCGGTTCAACGCAGTCGGGCGAGCAAACGGTGTCGCCGATATTTATTTTTTCAAGTCCCGAAAAACAAACTATATCGCCTGCGTTCGCGCTTTCGCACGGAACGCGCTGTAAGCCTTCAATCTGGTATAAATTTACTATTTTGCCGTTTTCGCGCAAATGTACGTTATTGTAGTTGCAAACGGTAACGGCTTGTCCCTGCTTTATTGTGCCGCGCTCTATTCTGCCGACGCCTATACGACCTACGTAATCGTTATAGTCTATTGAAGAAACGAGAAGCTGCGGCGCGCCATGAGTATCTACTTCCATGGGCTGAATATGGTTTATTATAGTTTCAAAAAGCGGAGTTAAATCTTTACCTTTTTCGTTCAAATCCAAAGTTGCAGTGCCGTCGCGCCCGGAGCACCATACAACGGGCGACATAAGCTGGTCGTCGGATGCGTCGAGCTCTAACAAAAGCTCTAAGATTTCGTCCTGTACTTCGTTTAAGCGCGCGTCGGGACGGTCTATTTTGTTTACGACTATTATCAGTCTGTGCCCCATTTCAAGCGCCTTTTGAACTACAAAGCGCGTTTGCGGCATGGGACCTTCCGCCGCGTCCACCAGAACAAGAACGCCGTTTACCATCATCATAACGC
>CAZQFP010000073.1:0-5777 GCA_964592605.1 uncultured Clostridia bacterium
TTCACGTTCGTTTGGGCGTTGACCCCAGACAGGCAGACCAGCAGGTCCGCGGCGTGCTCGTACTTCCCAACGGCACAGGTAAAACCAAGAAAGTGCTCGTTATTGCAAAGGGCGACAAGGCTGACGCGGCTCAGGCAGCAGGCGCAGATTACGTAGGCGCCGAAGAAACCATTGCGCGCATTCAAAAAGAAAACTGGTTCGATTTCGACGTTATGATTACCACTCCCGATATGATGGGTATGGTTGGTCGTATAGGTCGTATTCTCGGACCTAAGGGCTTGATGCCCAACCCTAAGAGCGGCACCGTTACTATGGACGTTGCAAAGGCTGTTAAGGAAGTTAAAGCAGGTAAAGTTGAATACCGCCTTGACAAAACCGCAATCATCCACGTTGCTATCGGCAAAAAGTCGTTCGGCGTTGAAAAACTTACCGAAAACTTCACCGCGCTTATGGACGCTATCGTTAAGGCTAAGCCTGCAACCGCAAAGGGACAGTATATTAAGAGCGTAACTCTTACTTCAACTATGGGTCCCGGCGTTCGCGTTTCCTATAACAAGGGTTAAGTTAAATTAAAAATAAAAACACTCGTCTTTGACGGGTGTTTTTTTGTTTGTCTTGCTTTTGCGGCTTATTGATGGGATTCTTCGCCAAGGCTCAGAATGACGCCGCTATGTCATTCTGAACGAGCATAGCGAAGTGAAGAATCTCAGTTTTAGTATTTTGTCTAATATTTTTATTTGTGATAATCTTCAAATAAGTCGTTTGGCGTACACTCTAAAATGTCGCAAAGAGTTTGCAAATTTTCGTATTTAATGCTCTGCGTTTTGTTGTTTACCATATTGTTAAAGTTTTGATAACTTAAACCCATTTGAATATAAAGCCAATATTTCGTTTTGCCTTTTTCTTTTAAAATATCAAGTACGCGTAATTTCATATATAATCTCCGCAATATATAATGTTTACAGTAGATTATTGTATATTTGATTAGTAATTGACAAATAGACTTTTGCATTATATAATGTATGCATTAGATAAAAATGTTGCGGAACTCACTTATGACCTTATTTTATGCGTGTGCGGAATTTTGCGGTAAGGAAAAAACAGGTAATCAACTTTCTATTTTAAACGGATTTTTTAACGGCTTTCTTAAAAGCGACAAAGGCGGCAAAAAGTTTTTAAAACAGTACGAAAGGGTTGCGCCCTATTTGATTGAAAGCATAAATTCTTCGGAAATTAAGCGGGAGTTTTACAGATATATCGGCGGTATTTTAAGTAGCTGTGCACGTTTTGTTTCGTTCGGCGAGAACCAAAAATGCTTAAACCAGTTGAAGTTTATGCTGAAAAATCTTAAAAAAGCTCTGTAAAAAAGGTTGACAAGTACACTATTATAAATTAAAATACCTTACGGTAATGTAATTTTGCGCCGAAGAAGGCGGGTGCGTTTAGCTTAATTTCCCGCTTAGGTGGACAGGTTAAATTCAGTTAAGAAATTTTCGGAATTCCTTGTGCACTCTGCGCACAAGGAATTATTTTTACCTAATAAATCAAGGAGGTAAAAACTTGTCAGAAAATAACGAAGAGAGAAAGTCCGCCAATTTCGAAGCCAAAAAGGTTGTTGTGCAGGAAATTACCGAAAAGATTAAAAACGCAAAATCGGTTGTTTTCGTATCTTACAACAAACTGAGCGTTAAGGAAGTTTCCGAACTTCGCAACAAGTGCAGAAGTGCAAACTGCGAATACAAGGTATACAAAAACACGCTTGTAAGAAAGGCTTTCAACGATTTGGGATTTAATTACTTTGACGCAGACCTTAACGGCCCCACGGCTGTTACCTTCGGTAGCGACGAAACGTCCGCCGCAAAGGTTATGGTTGAAGCGGCTAAGGATTTGGACGAAAAGATTGTTTTGAAGAGTGCGTTCGTTGACAACGCTTACATGGACAAAGCCGGCGTTAAAGCGCTTGCTTCTATGCCTTCAAGGGAAGAACTCATTGCAAAGATGCTCGGTTCTATCAACGCTCCCGCAACCAACCTTGCAGGCGTGTTGAACAACGTGGTATCGGGACTTGTGCGCGCATTGAATGCGGTAGCACAGCAAAAACAGGCTTAAAGCCGAAAATTAAAAGGGCGGGCGTTGCCTGATAAAGCGCAAAAAAATAAATTATAAAATATTTTAGGAGAAAATAACAATGGCAGATATCAATAAAATAGTTACAGAAATCGAAGGTTTGACCCTTCTTGAAGCAAGCGAGCTTGTAAAGGCTCTTGAAGAAAAGTTCGGCGTAAGCGCAGCAGCTCCCGTAGCAGTAGCAGCAGCTCCCGCAGCAGGCGCAGCGGCAGCAGCTCCCGCAGCTGAAGAAAAGACCGAATTCAACGTAGTTCTTAAAGACGCAGGCGCTAAGAAGATCGACGTTATCAAAGTTGTTCGTGCATTCACCGGTCTTGGACTTGTGGAAGCTAAAACGGCAGTTGAAAAGGGCGGCGTGCTTAAAGAAAACGTTGCTAAAGAAGAAGCTGAAAAAATCCTTGCTGACCTTAAAGCAGCAGGCGCAACCGCAGCTTTGGAATAATTTAAAAAGCAATTTAAGCCGTGTGCGGCAATGCCGCACACGGCTTTTTTTCTGCATACGTCATTCTGAGCAAGCAATGCGCCGCGAAGAATCTCCCGCAACAAGCGCAAATAAAATGGGCTCCTTCGCCAAGGCTCAGGATGACGTATGGTGTAAGGTTATTAAAAAGAATTAGACAAATCTCTAAAAACAACTTGACTAAATCTATTAGAGTAGCTAAAATAAAATAGTATAATTATCAACAGGTATTTTAAACGGAAAACAATATGGCAATGGGTAGAAAAAAATTAGTAAAGGGTATAGCGGCAACGCTTGTAGCGGCTGTGGCTTTGACCGTATCGGCAACGGCAACCGCCGGATGTACTGTAAGCACGGCGCACCCTTCGGCACGCATTACGTTCGAGTTCAACAGCGAAGAATATTCGGTTGACTATACTTTGTACAGAAATATGTACCCCCAGACCGTTCAGCACTTTATAGAACTTGCTGACAGCGGCTTTTATAACGGCACTATAATTCACGACTATTCCACTAACGACTGGGTAGGCGGCGGCTACGAATATTCCGACGATTATTCCGAACGCATTACAAACAGCGATACGCTTGCCGAGTATTTCGAACAGTATAGCAAAGCCGAGAAATACGAAGAGCTGTTTACTAGCGGCGAACTTACCCCGTCCGTTTACTACAACCCCGAATACAAAACCGATAGCAAGGGTAACGTTGTTTGGGCGGACAAGGACGGAAATACGGTTGCCGCAGGTACGGAAGGTGCGGCTCCCGTTATGCAGGTTAATAAAGAGCGTGCGCTTTCAACCGTAATGGGCGAATTCAAAAACAACATTCAGCAGGTTATAAATAACGGCGCGCTTACCGCGGACTTAGGTAGCCTTAAAATGATGCGTTACTACGAGAAGGAAGGCGAAGAAACAAGCTCGCCGAAAGTTTACGTAACGCCGACGAGCGACCAGATTATTGCGGCTAACTTTGAAAACAACTGCGCAACTTCTATGTTCTCAATTCAGACGGGTTCGTCTACAAGCTATTCGGCTTCAAACTACACGGTGTTTGCACAGCTTGCAAACGGAGACGCGGAAACCGAGTTTGAAAATCTTAAAAAAGCAATTACCGACTATTTTGAAAATACTTACGGCAGTGCTTCTTCCGATTACAGAGTTTCGGCAAACGTAGGAATTAAAATTGAAGAACCTTCGGGTCAGACCTTGAAGGAGCGCACCATAGCGCAGACTTTCTACGCTCCCAAAACGGCAATTAAAATTAAGAGCGTTACAATAACCAAATATTGATTACTTAAGATAAAGGTGTAAAAATGTTTAATTTACTTGCGGATCAAATTCTCGGCTTACCGCTTTGGGCGTTTATCGTCATCGTGGTCGGCGTGGTGCTTTTAATTGCTATAATCGTTTTAGCGATAGTACTCGCAAAAAAATCCAAAAAGAACGGCGGCAAAGAAAAGACAACGGAAACAAAGTCCGAAACTTCTGCCCAGACGAAGAGCGTTAAGGAAGAAAAGAAGGACGAAAAACCCAAAGCCGCATCTAAATCCGCAGAAACAAAGCAGACTAAGACGGCTGAAAGCAAACCTGCAGCAAAGAGCACGAGCAAGGTCTATCATATTTCTAAGCGCAAGGAAGACGGAATGTGGCAGATTAAGGCTGCCGGCGGCGAAAAGGCTATTAAACTTTTCAAAACCCAGAAGGAAGCCATCAGCTATTGCAAAACGCTTGCCGACAATCAGGATGCAAGCATAATGATACATAAGGAAGACGGCTCTTTCAGAAAGCTGACTTATTAAGCGCTTTTTAAAGTGCGTTTCGCTATTGTTGCGCCCACGGGCATTGCCCGTGGGCGTTTAAAAGTTTGACAAGATTTAAAAAAGGTTATAAAATTACTGAGCAATACAATAAGAAAAATTATGAAATTACTTTTTAAGCAAAAAATTTTCTCGTGGTTCGATTCATACAATATTTACGACGAAAGCGGAAATATTGTTTACACGGTTGAAGGAAAATTAAGTTGGGGACATAAACTGCACGTACTCGATAGCCACGGAGTGCATATAGGAACTGTGAAAGAGACCGTTCTTACTTTTCTTCCGCGTTTCGATTTGTACGTAGGCAATAATTTTGTTGGCAGTTTGAAAAAACAGCTTACCTTTTTTAAACCTGCGTACGTACTCGATTTTAAAGGTTGGAGCATTAAAGGGGACTTTTGGGAGTGGGACTACTCTATTTACGATTCTTCGGGGCGTGCCGTCGCGAAAGTAAGTAAAGAGCTGTTTCATCTTACCGATACATACGTAATTAACGTGGCAAGTCCGGCTGACGCGCTGTATGCGCTTATGTTTACGTTGGCTATCGACGCTGAAAAATGTTCGCGAAGATAATTTGCGTAAAATTTCATTAAAATTGAAGGAGACAGAGTTATGACTAAAATAGATATTTTTTCGGGTTTTCTCGGCGCGGGCAAAACTACGCTTATCAAAAAACTTATAAAGGAAGCCTACGCGGGCGAAAACATAGTTTTAATTGAAAACGAATTCGGCGAAATAGGCGTTGACGGCGGATTTTTGGCGGAAGCGGGAATAAAAATTAACGAACTAAACTCGGGTTGTATTTGCTGTTCGCTTGTAGGCGATTTTGCAAAGGCGCTTCAAAAGGTTTATGCAGAATATCACCCCGATAGAATAATAATAGAGCCTTCGGGCGTGGGTAAACTTTCCGACGTGATCCGCGCCGTTGAAAGCGCGCAGCTTGAAAACTGCAAAATAAATTCTTATACCGCCCTGGATACCTTAGCAGAGGATTCCACATCTGACATCGTATATTTTGCTTGTGACTCTTTCTCCAAGGTATTTTGAGAAGAAGTATCAGCCTTTTTCATTTTGGTGGCTAAAGCATTAGATAATGACCTGAATTTATTGGCCCATTTCATCTGCTTTTCTGCTATCTTCTCCCTCTCATCTTCAGATTGAGACACATTATACTTAACATTATTTGCATTTATCTCAACTAATGCTGCTTGTATAGCGAAATAGTCGGACAATTTCTTTTCAATAACAAAGAAACAATGTACAGCACTTCTAATTGATGGCAATATTAGTGATACCAATAATGCTACTGTAGTTGCCGTAGCAATAACTGCTCCCGCCTTTTTTCCAATGCTTTTTAAATTAAACTTACCAAAT
>CAZQFP010000074.1:0-5556 GCA_964592605.1 uncultured Clostridia bacterium
TTGCATTTTTTAGAATTTTTTAATAAATTATGTTGAACACAGGCGAAACTTCCACCAACAAATTAATAATTCTTTTTGTTTTTGACAAGATGGAAAGCGCCTTGTCCGAACGCACTATCGTTGATATGTGTTCCACCACCAACAGCTGGATGGGATACATGGACTGCGTAAACGTAATTCATAAGCTTCTGGACGATAATTTTATCTGCGTTGTCGGCGAGGATGACGACACCTTATACTCAATTACGCCGGACGGCAGAGAATCGCTTGCGAACTTCTATATAAATATTCCCAAAAGCGTGCGCGAGGAAATTTCGCAGTTTGTTAAAAAGAACAGCGCGCGGTACAGAAACCGTCAGGAGTGCCGCTCGGACTACTTTCAGAATATGGACGGCACGTTTACCGTTTCGCTTAAAATTTTAGCGCCTGTCCAGCCGATTTTAGAGCTTAAATTTGTTGTTCCCGATAAAAAGACCGCAAAGGCGATTTATAAAAAATGGGAAGAAAAAGCCGCCGACTTATATTCGGTAATTTACGAAAATCTTTGCGATTAAGGAGAAAAAATGTTTACATACCACACTTCCGGCACTTGTTCAAGACAAATTATTTTCGAAGTTGACAAAAACAACAAACTGCACTCTCTTAAATTTATAGGCGGTTGCAGCGGAAATTTGCAAGGCGTTGCACGTCTTTGCGAAGGCAAAAGCATAGACGAAATCGAAAACCTTTTATCGGGCGTTATTTGCCGCAACGGCACTTCCTGTCCCGACCAGCTTTCAAAAGCTATCGCGGCATACAAAAAATCGCTTGAAAAATAAATTAAATAATTTGATTATAATTAAACGGCGGGTATCTTGTTACCCGCCGTTTTTTATATAATTTTGCGCAATTATGCGTGGCATAGTACTATTTAAATCTTATAAATTAAGCAAAATATCGTAAAAACTACTCATATTCTTGCTTACAAGGTCAATATAAATACATCTGCCGTCATAGCCGTATTCAGTTGTATACCGTATTAAATTGAAGCCCTGCGACTCACTTTCCACCTTAACAAGTAACTTTTCAAACGGCAGACCGCCGCACTCGTATTCGCCTTCAAAACAGAACTCCGCCCAAAGACCGTGCGCAATCGCTTTTACGGTTTCTCTGTTTAAACTTACTCCGAAAGCGGGCATCTGGTGCGATCCCTGCAAGAGTTCGTTCCAGCCCGAAAGTATTTTTTCATATGCCGCACTGCCGGCATTGTAAACAGTTTTAACGCCTTCGTTGTATACGTTAATTTGCTGCGCGTTGTCAAAAACCTGATACACTTCTTCCATAATTACCATAAAACCAGTATTGTTATTTTTTGGAAAGATATTCGTCTATTGCTTTCGCCGCAGTTTTGCCGGCGCCCATTGCAAGAATTACGGTTGCCGCACCCGTTACCGCGTCGCCGCCTGCATAAACTCCGTTTTTGGAAGTTTTGCCGCTACTCTCTTCCACTATAATTCCGCCGTGCGAATTAACGTCAAGACCGGCAGTAGAATTTTTTATAAGCGGATTGGGACTTGTGCCTATCGACATAATAACGCAGTCAACGGGCAAAACGTATTCACTGCCTTCTATTTCTACCGGGCGGCGGCGACCGCGTTCATCAGGCTCGCCGAGTTCGCACTTTCTTACCTTAATTCCGTTAACAAAACCGTTTTTCGGGTCGCGCTTGTCTTCGGAATTTTCATAACCTAAAATTTCTACGGGATTACGCAGAATTTCAAACTTAATGCCTTCTTCCTGCGCGTGCTCAACTTCTTCTTTGCGCGCGGGCAATTCTTCCATTGAACGCCTGTAAACTATGTAAACGCTTTCGGCACCAAGCCTTAGCGCCGTACGCGCGGCGTCCATTGCAACGTTTCCGCCGCCGACAACGGCAACTTTTTTTGCGTGCATTACCGGAGTTTGGGCGTCGCTACGATAGGCTTTCATTAAATTTACGCGCGTTAAAAACTCGTTCGCCGAATACACACCCTTTAAATTTTCGCCCTTAATGCCCATAAACCGCGGCAATCCTGCGCCAGAGCCTATAAACACCGCTTCAAAGCCCTTTTCAAAAAGTTCGTCAACAGTAAGCGTTTTGCCTATAACCACGTTTGTAACAATTTCAACGCCCAGTTTTTTAAGCGCTTCCACTTCCTTATGAACTATGCTTTTAGGCAATCTGAATTCAGGTATTCCGTAAACGAGAACGCCGCCGCTTACATGCAATGCTTCGTAAACGGTAACGGAGTAACCTTTTTTAGCAAGGTCGCCGGCACAGGCAAGTCCCGAAGGTCCCGAGCCTACCACAGCAACCTTATGACCGTTGCTTTTCGGCAAAACAGGCTCGCCTTTGAAGTTTTTGTTATGATAATCGGCAACAAACCGTTCAAGTCTGCCTATGCCAACTGGCTCAAACTTAATTCCAAGCGTACATTTGCTTTCGCACTGCGTTTCCTGCGGACAAACTCTGCCGCAAACCGCAGGCAGTGAAGAACTGCGCGAAACTATATCGTACGCGCCTTCGAAATCTCCGATTTTTACTTTTGAAATAAAATCAGGAATGTTTACGTTTACAGGGCAACCTTCCACGCAGGGGCGGTTTTTACAGTTTAAGCATCTTTGAGCTTCGGCAACGGCAAGCTCTTTTGTATAGCCCAAGGCAACTTCTTCAAAATTGCGCGCTCTCACCTTTGCAGGTTGAACGGGCATTTCATTCTTCTTAGGTTGAACAGCCATTACTTTGTCTCCTTTTTAAAGAGATTGCACGCTCTTTCTCTTTCTCTCTCTTTACTCTCAAACTCCGCATATGCGTTCGAGCGCGCCATAGCTTCGTCAAAATCAACTTCAAAGCCGTTAAAATCAGGTCCGTCAACGCAAGCAAACTTTGTTTTACCGCCAACGGTAAGTCGGCAACCGCCGCACATTCCCGTTCCGTCAATCATTATGGGGTTCATTGAAACCGTTGTAGGAACGTTGTATTTTTTCGTCGTTTGCACAACGAATTTCATCATAATAAGCGGTCCTATGGCTATAACTTCGTCAAAGTTTTCGCCGTTTTCTATAGCTTCCTGCAAGGGCGCCGTAACAACGCCTTGTCTGCCGTAGCTTCCGTCGTCCGTCATAACGGTAAGCCTGTCCGAACACGCCTTAAACTCGTCTTCCAATATGAGCAAATCTTTGTTGCGGAAACCGATTATAGAATGAACTTCACAGCCAAGCTCTTTGAACTTCTGCGCAACAGGCAAAGCGATTGCGCAACCTACGCCGCCGCCTACAACACAGACTTTTTTAATTCCTTCAGTACGCGTAGCACAGCCCAATGGGCCGACAAAATCGGCGATACTGTCGCCGACGGCCTTCGCATTAAGGCGCATTGTCGTGCCGCCGACAATCTGAAATATTATTTTAACAGTACCTGCACTGCGGTCAAAGCCGGCAATAGTCAGCGGTATTCTCTCGCCTTCGTCATCCACACGGAGTATAATAAACTGTCCCGCCTGTGCCTTGTTTGCGACAAGCGGCGCGTAAACGTCCATCATCGTAACGGTTGAATTCAGTTCGCGTTTGTTTACAATTTTAAACATTTATATCAGCCTTTTTTAAACTTTTTACTCTCTTTATGCTGTGCATCGGGAAGGGCGCGTTATCTTCAGTATCGTAGCGAACAGCCCTTATTACGCCTTTTTGCAAATTATTGTGTCTGCCAAGCGGCGCTAAAACGCTATCACCTTCGGCGGCGCCTTCAAAATCGCAAACGTACCAAAAACTATAGCCTTTTACGTTTTGGTCGTCGGGAAATTCTACCGCAACAAAACACAACATACCATTCATAATTTTATTATATCATTTTATATGCAAAATGCAAAGAAAAAAGGTCGGCTTTTTGCCGACCTTAATCTGTATTTTACAATTATTCGTATTCAACGACGTCAACCCAGCCGTGCAAAAATTCCTTCTCGCTTTCGGGTGCTTTTACAAGACGCGAAGCCGCAACAATGGGAATCCACCGTTGAACGTACTGAATTGCAGTATCGCTCTTCTGGCAGTAAAGTTTCAAGTACTTGTCGCCCAGTTCTTTTTTGCCGGCAAGATAGAACAAAAGATAAGTTCTTGCAACGTCCGCGGACGAATTACCCTGCGTTGCGTGCGCCCAGTCAATTATATACGGCGTGCCGTCCTTGGTAATAATAACGTTCGTGGGGTTAAAATCGCCGTGGCAAAGATGCGTGTGCTTGGGCATGGAATCAAGGCGAGTGTGCAATTCGTAGCGCGTGGTTGCGTCAAGACCAGTTGCCGAAATTTTTGCCTGCATTTTATCTTTCAGTTTGTTCAGCATGGGCACTTTTTTAGATAGCACAGTCATCTGCAAATCAACGAAAAGATTTAAATATTCATCTTGCTTTTCGGGATGTTGCTCCATAAGCTGCTGCAAGGTCGTGCCGTCGATATAATCTAAAATAATTGCCCATTTGCCGTCAACAACTTCAATAGAGCGTATTTTTGGAACGTTAAGGTCTGTTTCTTCCACTCTTGCATTGTTCAATGCTTCGTTCAAAATATTTGCCTTAGAATAATTCTCGCTGAACACTTTAACAAGTTTATCGCCGTCGCGGTAAATTTTTTTGTCCGCCCTTTCAAAAATCAAATCTTTATTCATTTCTTACTCCTTACTTGCCGTAATATGCGTTAATATACATCTGCTTTATTTCACTCATTAAAGGGTATCTGGGATTTGCGCCCGTGCATTGATCGTCGAACGCCTGTTCAACCATTTCGTCAAGATTGTCAAGGAAGTCTTTTTCGTCAACTCCGTATTCCTTAATCGTCTTTTTAACGCCTATCTTTTGTTTTAATTTATCAATCGCCTTTATAAGGTTTTCAACCTTTTCCTTGTCGGTTTTCCCGCCCAAACCGAGAGATTCGGCAACTTCCGCGTATCTTCTCTGCATTTTGGGGTATGCGTACTGGCTGAACGTACCCATCTTCGTAGGAACTTCCGCCGCGTTGAATTTTATTACTTCGTTAATCAAAAGCGCGTTTGCTATGCCGTGCGGCAGGTGATGGAACGCGCCTAGCTTATGCGCCATGGAATGGCATATTCCTAAAAACGCGTTTGCAAAAGCCATGCCCGCCATAGTTGCGGCGTTTGCCATCTTCTCCCTTGCTTCAACGTTCGTTGCGCCGTTATCATAGGCTTCGGGAAGATATTTGAATATTATCTTAAGCGACTGTAAAGCAAGCCCGTCCGTGTAGTCGGTAGCCATAACCGAAGCGTACGCTTCCAATGCGTGCGTAACCGCGTCTATACCAGAAGCCGCCGTAAGCCCTTTGGGCGCGGACATATGCAAATCTGTATCTATTATCGCCATATTCGGTAGAAGCTCGTAATCTGCAAGCGGGTATTTAACTCCGCTCTTTTCGTCGGTAATAACGGCGAACGGCGTAACTTCCGAACCGGTACCTGCCGACGTGGGAATAGCAACAAAGTAAGCCTTTTCGCCCATCTTAGGGAAAGTGTAAACGCGCTTTCTTATA
>CAZQFP010000075.1:0-5408 GCA_964592605.1 uncultured Clostridia bacterium
ATACTTGCCGCGGAACAGGCAAAGGCGCTTGTAAATAACAGAACAATTCACGTTATTCCCACCAAAAACGTTCCGCAGGGCTTTGCCGCGGCGCTGGCGTTCAGCCCCGAAAGCTCAGTTCCCGAAAACAAAACTAATATGACCCACGCCATAGACAACGTTTCCGCAGGGCTTATAACTTACGCCGTGCGTAACACCACCATGAACGGCTTTAAACTTAAAGAAGGCGACATTATCGGGCTTGACAACAAGCGTATTCTTGCCAAGGGCGAAGATATTGATTCTACTACTTTAAGCCTTGTAAAAGCGCTTAAAAACGACGAACACGAGATGATTACTCTGTATTACGGCGAAGGCGTGAAGGAAGAAGACGCCGAAGCCCTTGCAGGCAAAATTTCGGACGAATTCCCCGATTGCGACGTGGATTTCCACTTCGGCGGGCAACCGGTATATTATTACATGGTATCACTTGAATAATGCGGCAATTTAATTGCCCACAACATATATCACAATTAAAGGGAAGATTTTATCTTCCCTATTAGTTTATTACGGTGAATTATGCAGCTTTCTTCGCTAAAATATATTTCCGAAAAGCGCGAACGCGATTTTAACAAACTTAATATTTATACGGTCGAAGATTTGGTGCGTCATTTCCCGCGCGACTATCTTGATTTGCGCAACGAAACGCTTTTAAAGGACGCGTATCATAACGACTACATATTGACGCGGTGCGAAGTTTTAAACGTTGAAATAAACCGCAATGCGCGCACTCCTTACGTAAAGGCGCGCTGTCAGCAGGGCGGCTATATGTTTACCGCAATTTGGTTCAATCAGCCATATGTGGCTACCAAATTACAGCGCGGGGTCTATCTTTTTTACGGGCGCGTGCAGAACAAGGGTATGGGCTGTCAGATGGTCAATCCGTCGTTTGAGCGTGCCGACGAAAGATCGGGGCTTAAAGGCATTATTCCCGTGTACACGCTTTCGGGCAGTTTAACGCAAGGAGTGGTGCGCGTGGCGGTGCGGCAGGCGCTTAAAAAGGTTGCGCTCGTCAGCAATATTCCCGTTGCCCTGCAAAATAAATACGAGCTTTCTTCGCTTTCTGAAGCGTACTATAAGGTGCATTGCTCCGAAAGTATAGCCGACTTTCGCAGTGGAGCGCGCAGAATTGCCATTGAAGAATACTTTTTGCTGATTTCCGCATTCAAGGTAATAAAGGGCGACCGCGAAGAAGTGCGGCTGAATAAGTATTCGGTTACGGAAAGTCAGCTGGCGGAATTTGTTTCGCGCTTTCCCTTCGAATTTACCGAAGGTCAGAAGTCGGCGGTGGAAAGTATTTTTAATTGCCTTCATTCGCCGCATAAAATGAATATGTTATTGCAGGGCGACGTCGGTAGCGGAAAAACGGCGGTTGCGTTCGCCGGCATATATATGGCGGTTAAATCGGGTTATCAGGCTGTAATGCTTGCGCCTACCGAAGTTCTTGCCCGTCAGAACGCCGAACTTTTAAAAAAATATTTTTACGATTACGGCGTGGAAGCGCTCGTCGGTTCTATGACTGCTAAAGAAAAGCGCGAAGTTAAAGGCAGACTGAAAAACGGTGAGTGTAAAATTTTGTGCGGTACACACGCCGTAATTCAGGATGACGTTGAATTTGAAAATCTTGCTTTTGCCGTCTGCGACGAACAGCACCGCTTCGGCGTGGCTCAGCGTTCTCAGCTTACCGATAAGGGCGAAAGTTGCGACGTTTTAGTTATGTCGGCAACGCCCATCCCGCGCACACTTTCGCTGATATTCTACGGCGATCTTGATATAACCACAATTAAAGATAAACCGCGTTCACGGCAAGATATTGCCACGTCAATCGTTCCCGAACGCAAGTATAACGCTATGTACGCCTACGTTGCGGCGCAGGCAAAGCAAGGCAACCAAACCTATTTCGTCTGCCCGAAAATTGAAGAAGACGACGAAGGTACGGTTATGTCGGTTACCGAACTTTTCGAAGACCTTAAAGTAAGAATGCCGAATGTGCGCATAGCGCTATTGCACGGTAAAATGAAGGAAAAAGAAAAAGCCGCGGTAATGCAGGCTTTTAAAGATAAGCAGTACGACTGCCTTGTTTCAACCACGGTTATAGAAGTAGGGGTAGACGTTCCCAACGCGACCACGATGATTATTTACAACGCCGAACGTTTCGGTCTTGCACAGTTGCACCAGTTGCGCGGCAGAGTCGGCAGGGGCGACAAAAAGAGCTATTGCTTTTTGCTGATGGGAACGGACACCGAAGAAGCGCGCGAGCGGCTTTCGGTAATAAAAAACTGCACCGACGGTTTCGAAATTGCCGAATCCGACTTAAAGCTCCGCGGCGGCGGCGACTTTATGGGTACCAAACAGAGCGGAAGAATTCTTACCGAAATTAAAAATCTTAAATTTCCCGTTAACACCGTGTTTACGGCAAAAGCCATTTCTGACGACGCGTTCGGCGGCGGTTTCGATACCGCGCTTTTGACGCGCATTGCCGCCGAAAAGTACGAAAGTTTGAAAAACGTAACGCTGAATTGACGGCATTTTGGGGAATTTTCCGTATTGACAAATAATAATATTGTGATAAAATAATATAGTAAAAATTTTTTTGGGGGACGTTATGAAGAAATCCAAATTCAAAAAATTATTGCCCTTTGCGCTTACTGTTGCTCTTTCGGTTACTGCGTGTAGCGCAATTTTAGCAGGTTGCGGCGGTAACGAAGGCGACGGTTCAACACCGCTTGCCGAAAATAGCAAAATATACGTGGTAGGCGACAGTACCGTTTGCGAATTCAGCGACAACTATTATCTGCCCCGCTACGGCTACGGCACGCAGTTGCACGAATATTTGAACGTGAAGAAAGAACAGGTTGTAAACCTTGCGCTTTCGGGCAGAAGCTCAAAGAGCTTTTTAACGGAAAGCGCTTACACAACGCTTACCAGTTCGATAAGTGCCGGCGACTATCTTATTATCGGTTTCGGTCATAACGACGAAAAGAGTGCCGAACCCGCACGTTTTACCGACCCCAGCGCACCCCATACGCAGGCAACGACGGCTAAGGGCGATTCCTTCCAGTACGTTCTTTACGAAAACTACGTAAAGGTTGCAAAAGAAAAAGGCGCAACGCCCATACTGTGCACGCCGATTACGAGATATGACGCAAGCGGAAGCTATACCGGTGCAAAAGTTCACGTAACTACGGACGGAAATTACCCCGAAGCAATAAAAACGCTTGGTGCGGCAACAAGCACAACCGTTATCGATTTGACGGGGCTTACGGCAACCGAATATAAAAAGGACAACGCCGCGGCGGCTAATTACCACGCGCATACTACTTATAAACTTGAAGGCGAAACAAAAGTTCCCGACGGTCGCGACGATACGCATATAAATAAATACGGCGCAAAAATGGTTGCTTATCAGTTTGCGCAGGCGCTTAAAAATACGGATTGCGCACTTAAAAATACGGTAAAAGACGTAGCCGCTCCCACAAAAGAAGCCGACTTTGCGGACGCGGTTAAGGTAGATTATTTAAAGCCCACGTACGAAGCGTTCGACGCATCGGCGCATGCGGCTAACCTTCTGGCTCAGACGGGCGACGTAAATTGGTACAAAACCGTTATGGGCGAAGTCGGCGGGGCAAGCAAGTTAAATACTTACGAGTTCAATTATACCGACGACGTGTTTACGCTCGGCAATGCAAACAATAACGGTAAATTTACTGATTCGCAGGACGGATTCGGTGCGGCGTTTATTCAGATTGACGCAAACAAAAACTTCACCGCAAGTGCTGAAGTAAAAATTAAATCTTTCAACAAGACAAATAGCCAGGCAGGTTTTGGTTTGATGCTCCGCGACGATATTTTCGTTGATACCTACAGCTCAACTATAAACAGCAATTTCGTTGCCGCAGGCGCTTTGGCTGAAGGCGGTGGCGCAATTTTCGCGCATGAGGGCGGTTCCATTAAAAAGGCGGGCAATGCAACCACTGTTGCGGCTGAAGCGACATATACCGTTTCAATCGAAAGAATAGGTCAAACGGTGAACGTAGCGTTCAGCGACGGCACGCACGACTACACAAAAACTTATACCGACTTCGACTTTGTTGCAGTTGATAACGATTATATGTATCTTTGCCTGTTTGCAAACCGCGGAATAGTTTGCGAGTTCTCGAACGTGCAGTTCACGATAACCGGAACTTCGCAGGGCGCATAATCTAACGATATAATAACTCAACCTTGTCCCCGAACGGCAAAAAGCGTTCGGGGACTTTATTTTTTATTTCAGTTTATCGGCTTAATGTAAAATATTGTAAAAAACGTTTGACAATTAAAATAATTATTGTTAGAATAACTTTTGCATTTTTTAATATGGCTTACTGTGCGTTTGCCTTTATATAATATAGAAAATTGTAAAAATGCCAATCGCTTTGCCGCCTTAAGGGTGGCGGCAAGGATGATATATTCCACAGGAATTTTCCGAGTAAAACAAGGAGGAACAAAATGCCCACAATAAATCAGCTTATAAGAAAAGGCAGAGAAAAGTACGTTGCAAAGAGCAAGTCGCCCATTTTGGACAACTGCCCCCAGAAACGCGGCGTGTGCCTGTCGGTTACGACTACCACACCTAAAAAGCCTAACTCTGCTATAAGAAAGATTGCAAGGGTGCGCCTTACGAACAAGCAGGAAGGTACCGTTTACATTCCCGGCGAAGGTCATAACTTGCAGGAGCACTCGTCCGTTCTCATCAGGGGCGGAAGAGTTAAGGACTTACCCGGCGTTCGTTACCACATAATCCGTGGTGCGCTCGATACCGCAGGCGTTTCCAAGAGAATGCAGGCGCGTTCTCGTTACGGCGCTAAAAAACCCAAGTCTTAATTTTAATTTAAAACACAATTCGCGTTGCTTATCGCAACGTAACCCTACTTGTTTCGGAATATATCACCCTTACCGAAGAAGAGTAGGCAGTATTCGATACCGTTTAACAATTTATATGCTTCGCATAGCTTTGTCGCGGTTTACGTTTTGCTCAGTTACGTACTTCTGTGTACGCGCCTTCGCAAAGCCGCCCCGCTCCTTGTTCTGCTCGCATCTAAACAGTTAATTCAACTTTTTAAGTAGGTAGCGGAGAAGATTTGCTACTTTTGCACTCGCAAAAGCAAGCAATAGCTTATTTAAAAACCCAAAATTTAAGGAGGTAGAAATTATGCCTAGAAGAGGCGGAGTTCCCAAAAGGGACGTATTACCCGATCCCGTGTACAATTCAAAGGTTGTAACAAAACTCGTTAACCAGATTATGTACGACGGTAAGCGCGGAACGGCACAGAATATCGTTTACGACGCTTTCAATATTATGAGTGAAAAACTCGGCAAAGACGCAATGG
>CAZQFP010000076.1:0-5276 GCA_964592605.1 uncultured Clostridia bacterium
CGGTCAATAAGAGTAGTAAAAGTATTTGCTATATAGACTCTAAAAAGTCCAAAACCAAGATATGCGTTATTCCGCGCTTATAAAGCGCAACTACGTAAAGACGACCTTTCAAAGGGTCGTCTTTATTTATTTTTTTCAGGAGAAATTAACATGGAAAACGGCGCAAACATTATCGAACTTATCGACGTCAGAAAAGTTTTCGATGACGAAACGGTGGCGGTGGACTGCTTTAATCTTGAAGTTAAAAAGGGAGAGTTCGTAACTTTTTTAGGACCTTCGGGTTGCGGTAAGACTACAACGCTGAGAATGATTGCGGGCTTCGATATTCCCACGTCGGGTAAAATACTTTTGAACGGCGAAGATATCAGCCGCCTTCCGCCCAATAAACGTCCGGTAAACACCGTATTCCAGAAATACGCGCTCTTTCCGCATTTAAACGTTTACGAAAATATCGCTTTCGGACTGCGCCTTAAAAAAATTGAAAACACATACGCCGACAAAAACGGTAAAACTATTGTTAAAAAACAAAAGTTAACCAGGGCGGAAATAGATAAAAAAGTGAAAACCGCGCTTGAAATAGTCGATTTGGAAGGCTTTGAAAAGCGTAGCGTTTCCACGCTTTCGGGTGGACAGCAACAGCGTATCGCAATCGCCCGCGCAATAGTAAACGAGCCCGAAATTCTTTTATTGGACGAACCTTTGGGCGCGCTCGATTTAAAAATGCGCAAGGAAATGCAAATAGAGCTTAAAAAGATGCACAAAAAGCTGGGCATAACCTTTATTTACGTAACGCACGATCAGGAAGAAGCCCTTGCAATGTCCGATAAAATAGTCGTTATAAACGACGGCGAAATTCAGCAAATCGGCACTCCGACCGAAATTTACAACGAGCCTGTAAACACTTTCGTTGCCGACTTTATAGGCGAAAGCAACATTTTCGACGGCGCTGTTGTCGGCAAGCTCAAAGTAAAATTCTGCGGAGCAACTTTTAACTGCCTTGACGATTACGAAATTAACCAGCTTGTGGACGTAGTAGTTCGTCCCGAAGACATAAAAATATGCCAGCCCGGCGAAGGTCAGCTGAAAGGCAAAATAATTTCTTCGGTATTCAAGGGCGTTCACTACGAAATTACTGTTGAAATCGGCAAATTCGAAATCGTTATTCAAAGCACTTATACCGCCGCGGTTGGAAGCGTTATCGGGCTTCGCATAGAGCCGGACGGCATACACCTTATGGAAAAGGTCTACACCGTTAACAAGTACGACGGCGTAATCACCAAAAACAATACGGTTAAATTCGGCGACGGCGAATTCGAGTGCGACGTAACGCAGCTTTATGCGGGTTCCAGTCTCGACGAAGAAGGTTACTTAATTACGGCAAACGGCGAAAAGCTGGATTTAACGGGTACTGAAGTTGCGGTTGAAGTCGATACCCGCAGCATACAGATGACCGACGATAAGGATGCGGGCGGCGCGCAGGGCAATATCATTTCAATGATTTACAAGGGCGACCATTACCGCTATATAGTAAGAACGGAAGAAAACGAAGAAGATTACGTTTTCTCATGCCCCGATTTGTGGAACACGGGCGATACAGTCGGCATAATTATTCCCAAAGACAAAATCAAACTCGCGCTTAAAGTTACGGCAGAACAGGAAAAGGAGTGAGTTAATGAAAAGGTTGCGTTTTAACAGAAGTCAGCTCTGCATACCGTATGCGCTGTTTCTCGTGCTGTTCGTAATAGCCCCGCTTATTATAATAGTGTACTATGCGTTTACAAACGGTCAGGGCAATTTCACTTTCGATAATTTCACGGGCTTTTTCACAAGCACCAACACGTTAGGTACGCTTTTATACAGTATTTTGCTTGCGGCAACCACAACGCTTGTTTGCCTTGTTATCGCATACCCCACGGCGTATATACTTGCCCGTAGCAATTTTAAAAAGAAATACGTGCTTTTAATGCTGTTTATACTTCCAATGTGGATCAATTTCACACTGCGTATAACGGCTTTAAAAGAAATTTTGTCCGTTTTGGAAGGCAATTTGGCGGCGTATCCTTTTTTAAATTCAGTAATAGGCATGACGTTCGACTTTCTGCCGTTTATGATTTTGCCGCTATACACGTCGCTTTTAAAGCTAGATAAAAGCCTTTTGGAAGCGGCTTCGGACCTTGGCGCAAACAGATTTACCGTATTTTTAAGGGTAACATTGCCGCTTTCTATTCCCGGTATAGTTTCCGGCATAACCATGGTTTTACTGCCTTCAATGACAAACTACGTCGCTTTGGATATGCTCTATAACAGCACGTATATAATGGGTAGTTTAATCGGAAGTTATTTCAGCGCTTACGACTGGAACAACGGCTCTATGATATCGCTCGTATTGCTTGTAATCATATTTATCGTAACGCTGGTTACAAACCGTTTCAGCGATAAAGATTCTAACAGCAGGGGGGCGGTACTATGAAAAAAGCTCTCCGTATAGTATGGCTTGCGCTAGTGCTTGCGTTTATGTACGTTCCCATTCTGGTGCTTGTGGTATATTCTTTTACCGACGCAAGTATGGTGGGCGGCGGAATAAGCGCGTTTTCATTCGAAAACTATATAAATCTCTTTAAAAACGAAGAGTTGCGCAATATGATTTTCGGAACGCTTTTGCTTGCCTTAATCTGTGCCGCAATTTCAACCGTGTTGGCGACTTTGGGCGCAATAGGCACGTTCTATTCCAGAAAAATTCCCAAAGCGCTGATAAATACCGCAAATCAGGTGCCGGTAGTCAACGCCGATATAGTTACAGGCTTTTCTATTTGCATTTTGCTAATCGTAATTTTGCACGTTGATAAAGATACGTTCATACCGCTCGGCTTAGGGCACATTGTTTTAACCGCGCCGTTCGTGTATCTTTCCATACTTCCCAAATTGAAGCAAATGGACAACAGTTTGTACGAAGCCGCTCTCGACTTGGGCGCAACGCCCGCGCAGGCGCTTTTCAAAGTGGTCATACCGCAGCTCATTCCCGGAATACTTTCGGGCTTTATGCTTGCGGTAACTCTTTCTTTGGACGACTATTTCGTAACAACCTATACTAAGCCTTCGACGTTCGATACAATAAGCACTTACGTTGTAAATGCAACAAAGGGCAGTCAAACGGAAATAAAAACTGCGCTTTGGGCGCTTTCCACGTTGATTTTTGTAATAGTTATCGCGGTCGTTGTTATTATGAACGTGCTTTCGGGCAGAAAGAAGGGGGCGAAAAAATGATAAAATTCAAGAAAATTTTGTCAACCGCCGCGGCCGTTTGCATATTCGGCGCGTCAGCATTGACTTTTGCAGGCTGTGCCGAAAGCGAAAAAACCGTAACTTTACGCGTGTGCAGTTGGGAAGAATATATCGACCTTGGCGGATGGGAAGAAGACGAACGGATTGACGTTGAAAATCCGTTTACTGAGCAAGACAGTATTTTCGGCGAAAATGCCGTATATGACGATTTCACGGATTGGTTCTACGAAAATTACGGCTATAAGGTAAAGGTTGAATATTCTACTTTCGGCACGAATGAAGACTTGTACAACCGTTTAAGTTTGGGCGACGTTTACGATTTGGTGTGCCCGTCGGACTATATGCTTATGAAACTTATAGCCGAAAATAAGGTTGAAAAGTTTTCCGATAACTTTTTCAACGGCGAAAACAACTTTTACAGTGAATACGTTTCGCAGTTTATCGACGGAGTTTTTACCGAATATAACTGGAACGAGTATGCCGCTTGCTATATGTGGGGAACAACGGGACTTGTATACAACCCAGAAAAACTGAACAATCCCGAAGATGTTTCCACAGTAGGCATACTTTTAAACGAAGACTATAAAAGACAGGTAACCGTAAAAGATAACGTGCGCGATTCGTACTTTGCCGCTTTGGGTATAGTGCACGGCGAACAGCTTACTAATTCCAATCTTTCCGCACAAATGCGCAGTACGCTGTTAAACGATATAGAAACCGAAGCTATCGTAAAGGCGGAAGACGTTTTGAAGCAAATTAAAGCAAACGTGTATTCTTTTGAAACCGACAGCGGAAAAGCCGATATGGTAACGGGCAAAGTAGTAGCCAACTACCAGTGGTCGGGCGACGCCGTTCATATAATGGACGAAGCGGACGAAGATCAAACCCAGCTTTGGTATTCCGTTCCGTACGAGTGTTCAAATCTTTGGTTTGACGGCTGGGTTATGCTAAAAAACGGCATAGACGGCGACGACCAAAAGCGTGAAGCGGCGGAAGCGTTTGTAAACTATATTTCCCGCCCCGATAACGCCGTAATAAATATGTATTATATAGGCTATACTTCCGCAATAGCGGGCGATACGGTGTTCGAGTATATGAAATGGAACTACGAAGCCGACGACAGCGCGGAAGAAACGTTTGATTACAAATTAGGTTATTTCTTCGGCGGCGAAAAATCTATAACGGTTGATAAGTCCGATTTCTACGTTGTTGGCGACGATTATGACAACATAAACCGCGGCAGACAGCTTTTTGCGCAATACCCGCCCGCAAACATAACGTCGCGTAGCGTGGTAATGTTGGATTTCGGCGAAAAACTCGGTGAAATCAACCAAATGTGGATTAACGTAAGGTGTCTTGATTTGCTTGATATATCGCCGGTAACCGCAGGAATAGTAATAGCTATAATCTGCGCGGCGGTAATAGCAATAGTTTTGTACTCGTTCCGATACAAACTGTTTATAAAAAACAAACCCCGTAAAGGCTTTGTAAAGGTAGAAAAATAATAGGTAACTATTAGAGCAACTGAAACGTATTGTTTAAAAAATTTAAACGAATAAGCCCCGCGGCAATATTGCCGCGGGGCTGTTTTGTTGTAATTACTTTAAGTTTGACTTGCAGTTTATTTCAAATTGCACAAAAGCAATTAAGAAATTTAGTCAAGGCATTGCCTTGTTATTCCTGACCTGCAAGTTTTTTGTAACCTTCAAGTCTTGCTTTTGCCGACTCTTCGGTCTGCTTGAACAATTCGTTTGCAACGTCCGCACCCTGAGTTTTAACAAGCGAAGCGTAACGCGTTTCGCCTGCAAGGAACGCCTGATAGTCGCCGGTAGGTTCTTTGCTGTCAAGCGTGAACTTTTCACCTTCGGGGTTGTATCTGTAAAGCTGCCAGTAACCGCAGTCAACAGCCGCCTTTTCTTCAAGCTGGCTCTTGGTCATGTTGATACCGTGGTTGATGCAGGGAGCGTAGCAGATGATAAGCGAAGGTCCGTGGT
>CAZQFP010000077.1:0-5167 GCA_964592605.1 uncultured Clostridia bacterium
CGACCTTCTGGTCCCTAACCAGACGCGCTACCAAACTGCGCTACACCTCAATATTGAACTATGACTTTCAGCCCACAGCCTTCGACCTAACCGAGCCGCTCCGTAAAACTGCGCTATGTCTCAATTAAGAAATTTTCAAATTTTGTTCTATAACAAAACCAAACAGCAATACTATTATACAAAAACTATAAAAAAAAGCAAACGCTTTTAAAGCGTTTTTGCAAAAAATTTTATGCGCGAAAGTCAATATTTAAGTTTGACACTTCGCGCAATCTGTGCTATATTCATTGCATATGGTTTGGGGACTTATTTTAACCGTTTTCCTATCGGGAATTTCCCTATCGATGGACGCATTTGCCGTTTCGGTATGCGACGGAATGGTTTATAAAAATTTAAAAAAGCGTACGGCGGTTATAATACCTATAACGTTCGGTTTGTTTCAGGCGCTGATGCCCATTATCGGCTTCTACGTAGGGCTTGCCGTAATGGACTACATAGATTCGTTCGACCATTGGGTTGCGTTTGCACTGCTTGTTATAATAGGCGGCAAAATGATTTACGACGGCATACGCGAGCTTACTTCAAAAAAAGAAGAAGAGTTAAAGGTTAAAAATTTCTCGTTCGTGAGCGTGCTGTTGCAAGGTGTGGCAACCAGCATAGACGCTCTTGCCGTAGGATTCAGCCTTAACGGACTAATTTCTAACTCGATAGGGGTAGATAACCTTCAGCTTTGGGCTTGGGTAAGCGTAATAATAATAGGCGTAACAACTTTTATAATTTCGCTTGTCGGCGTCGTAATAGGCGTTAAAGTAGGCAAACTTTTCAAAAAGAAGGGAAGCATTGCCGAAATTATCGGCGGCGTGGTACTTTTGCTTATTGCCGTTAAAATTGTGCTCGGCGGCTACGGCATAATCAATTTCTAAGACAGCCGTAAATTTCTCTCAATATTTTATCGTTACCGCACTTGACGGAGTTTTCCGCGAGTGCGGTTTTTAATTTGTCGTCGCAAAACAGTTGATATATTTGCGAAACAAGCGCACTTTCAGAAATATCGCCCTGCCGCATAACTCTGCACAAACCGCTGTTTTTAAAATATTCCGCGTTTTTAATTTGGTCGCCGCGGCTACGCTTGTTTTCGAGCGGAATAAAAAGAGTTGGTATTTTAAGCGCAACAAGTTCGGTTGCCGTGTTAGAACCGCACCGCGATACAGCCGCGTCCGCGCAGGCGTATAAAAGCCCCATGTCGTTTTCGAATTCTATCTGCTTATATGCCGATATGTTGGTTTCAACAACGTTTCCTTTGCCGCAAACGTGCAAAATATTGTAATCTTTGCAAATTTTAGGGGCAATTTTTCGTACATATTCGTTGATTATGTGCGAACCGCTTCCGCCGCCCAAAACTACGAGAGTAGGGCGCATATCAAGCCCGAAGTGTGCGCGCGCTTCGGTTGAATTTCTGCCGAAAACGCTTTTGCGCACGGGCGAACCCGTGCAAATTCCGTTGCCGAACTGACGAGCCGCGGCAGGAAAGGTGGTAAGAACTTTTTTGCAGTTTCTTGCTATAACCTTATTAGCAAGCCCTGCGCTGACGTCCGATTCGTGCGATATTACGGGAATGTTCCGCTTTTTTGCGGCAAAGGCGGGAGCAACGCACACGTAGCCGCCCTTGCAAAACAGCAAATCGGGTTTAACTTCGTCAAGAATTTTGCCGGCTTCTTTAATACTTTTTAAAAGTTTAAAGGGTAACGCAAGGTTGCAAAGAATTTTCCCGCGTACTAGCTTGGGCGCGGAATATTCAAAAAAAGTTACGCCGTTTTGCGCGCAAATGCTCTTTTCAACGCCGTTTGTGCCCAAATATACGGGTAAGACGTTAGTTCCGAGTTCTTCAATCAGCGCAATATTGGGTATAACGTGTCCGGCGCTTCCGCCGCCGCAAAACATAATCTTTTTCATAAAGATAATATATTTATTATTGCGGAAAAATATGTAAAAGGACGGGATTACCACCCGTCCGCAAAGTTATATTGAATTTACGCTTTGAATAATATATTCGGTAACGGCGCTAAGACTTTGCAAAAAGTTTTCAGCCGGTTGCCGCGAGTTGTCTTCTCGCGCCCAAACAACGTAGCTTTCAACCGCGCCGGCTACCGCATACGCCGCCGAGTACGCAGCTCGGTTTTTGTCTACGTGCGGAAAATCGCTTAAAATTGCCTGCGCCACTTTTTTAGTAAGCATTTCTTTTAGCTTTGCCTTAACGTTTTCCGAGTTCGCCGAAAGCAGAATATATTTTTTTAAGAGTTCGTCTTTTTCCAAAATTGCGTTTACGGCGGAAAACAGAGTATAGGTAGAGCCGTAAGTATCTGAAATGTTGAACTTATCTATTTCGGCGCATATAGCCGAACCGAATTCGCGCTCTATTTCGCGCTCGACGTCAGCAACGTCGTTGTAGTGCAAATAGAAGGTGGAGCGGTTAATTTCGGCTTTTTCGGCAATTTCGGAAACGCTCAGCTTTTCACGCTTGTGATCAATAGTCAGTGTAATGAACGCGTTTTTGATTTTTGTCCGCGATTTTAAACTTCTTTTGTCTTCGCCCATATGAACTCCTTAGCTACTAATTGGCATTATACAACGTTTTGTCGATTAAATCAAATTAAAACTTGACATAATAATAACGGGGTTGTAAAATATTAGTATGATAAACGAAATTTTAGCCGGTTTAACGGTTGAAAATATAATAACGCTTTCAATACTCGGCGTGTTCGTTTTAGTTCTTTTGGCGTTTTTAATCGTGTATATATGTTCCGTCAACCGTAACGCAAAGCAGATGCGCGAGCTACAGATGATGTATATCGATAAAAATCTTGTTAAGATGGATTACGACTTTGCTATATACGACGACGAAGCGGAAACTTCGGAAAGCGTTGTTGCTGACGTTGCCGAAAGCGGTGAAGAAGCGAGCGACGACGTTGTCTTCGGCAAAGTAGACACGGAAGGTCTTGAAGAAATAACCGGCAACTACAAACCCGAATAAAAAAATTTATAAGCGCCCCAGCCTAGGTAACGGCAGGGGCGCTTTTGTTATTTTGTTTGAAATTTCATTACGAGCGGCTTTGAAAACAGTGTTTTCATTATCGTAAACTCGCCGTTCTCAACAGAAATTTTTTCTCTGTGTTCTATGCCGAACAGCCAGAAGTCAGCCGAAATTTCGCGCGTTTTTTCGTCTATTTCGTAATTGCATATATGCGTTTTTTTATCGCCGTCCTTAGGTTTATAGGAAAGCTCCATTTGCTTGTCGTCGATTAAAGTTATTTTAATAAATTCGTATTTTTCAAGCAAATTTTCTTCGCCGAAGCGCGCTTCAACGCATTCGTATGACGTTATATACGGTTTTGTAATAGATTTTATATCGCCGTTCGGGTCAAAGTTGCAGGCGGGGAGTGCGACAAGTATTGAAATTGCCGCGGCAAAAATAATTGCAATTATAATAAGTTTCTTTTTCATATGCTTTCAGTATGTGCAGTTTGCGCGCAACAATTCAAAGCACAAAAGTTTAAAATTAAATCTCCGCTTATTTAAGCGGAGATTTTTTATCTTTCGTATGTTTCTTACGTAAGCCCGACATCGGGTGAGCAAAAGAGTATATAGAAAGGTTTAAGCCTTACCTATGCAACCGAAAATTTCCATTTTTTCTTTAACGGTGTCCTTAATTGCCTGACAACCGGGAGCAAGCAGTTTGCGGGGATCGAAGCCCTTGCCAACCAAATCTTTGCCTTCTTCAACGTACTTTCTCGTAGCCGCCTGGAAGGAAAGCTGACATTCGGTGTTTACGTTTATTTTAGCAACACCGAGCGAAATAGCCTTTTTAATCATTTCTGTGGGAATACCCGTGCCGCCGTGGAGAACAAGGGGCATATCGCCGACTTTTTCTTTAACCGCCGCAAGCGTTTCAAAGCTGAGTCCTTCCCAGTTGGCGGGGTATTTGCCGTGAATATTGCCAATGCCCGCCGCAAGCATAGTAACGCCGAGTGAAGCTATTTTTTTGCATTCGTCGGGGTCAGCGCATTCGCCTTTTCCTATAACGCCGTCTTCTTCGCCGCCGATTGCGCCGACTTCGGCTTCAAGGCTCAAACCTTTTTTCTTGCATACCGCAACAAGTTCCTTGGTCTTTTCAATGTTTTCATCGATAGGGAAGTGGGAGCCGTCGAACATAATGGAAGAGAAGCCCGCTTCTATGCACTTATAGCAACCTTCATATGTACCGTGGTCAAGATGAAGAGCAACGGGAACGGTGATTTTTAAATCTTCAATCATAGCCGAAACCATTGCGGCAACGGTTTTGAAGCCCGTCATGTATTTGCCCGCGCCTTCCGAAACGCCTAAAATAACGGGAGCTTTAAGCTCTTCCGCGGTCTGTAAAATCGATTTTGTCCATTCTAAATTGTTAATGTTGAACTGACCTACGGCGTATTTGCCGTCCCTTGCTTTTTCCAGCATTTCTTTTGCCGAAACCAATGCCATATTGACCTCCGAACGAAATATAAAATATAATAAGGTAAATAAATACCTTATCTAGTATAACTCATTGCAAGCGGATTTTCAAGCCTATTTTTAAAATATATTTAAAAAATATTGATAAAAACGCACATTTTTAGCTACAAATACACACATTCGCGTCGTTAAAAATGAAAAAAAGGCAAATTTTCAAACAATCCGTATTAACTTTATCTTTAAAACGATATGTAGTATAATAGAAGAAAACGTAGGGCTTTGGCTGGAGCCAAAATATGGAAAATCGTTTGACTTGCATTCGGCTTTCTGTTATAATTACCACGTTTTTAATCAAACTAAATTTGCAAATCTCATAATTCGGAGGAATTGAATTTTATGGCAAATGTAAAAGTAGCAATTAACGGTTTCGGCCGTATCGGACGTCTTGCTTTCAGACAGATGTTCGACGCGGAAGGCTACGAGATTGTAGCTATCAACGATTTGACAAGCCCCAAAATGCTTGCTCATTTGTTGAAGTACGATTCGGCACAGGGCAGATATAAGTACGCTGATTCCGTTGTTGCAGGCGAAGACAGCATCACCGTAAACGGCAAAACTATTAAAATTTATGCCGAAAAGGACGCAGTCAACCTTCCTTGGGGTAAATTAGACGTTGACG
>CAZQFP010000078.1:0-5101 GCA_964592605.1 uncultured Clostridia bacterium
GCGGCGGTCCTCTTATCGACCTCGGCGTTCACGTCATGGACCTTGTGCGTTATCTTATGGGCAATCCGAAAGTAGTTTCGGTTTACGGTACGACTTTCCGTAAGCTCGGAAACCGCAAGGGCGTAAAGGCAGTCAAGGAGTATAGTTCCGTATCGGCGGGTAAAGACGATATTTGCGACGTCGAAGATATGGCGGCGGCAATCTCCGCAATAAGGCAATGAAAGGTATACTTTTATTGAACGGCGAACCGTACTCCGGCGCTATCGACTGTGGAAACGCACTGGTGCTTTGTTGCGACGGCGCTTATAACTGGGCACGCGGCAAAGTGCGCATAGACAAGAACGTGGGCGACTTCGATTCTGTGTTGTGTGCTCCCGAACCTGCTCCCGAAGAAATTTACCCCGCCGAAAAAGATATGACCGACGGCGAAATAGGTATTTACAAACTTATTGCCGCAGGATGCGAAAGTATTGAAATTTACGGCGGCGGCGGCGGAAGAGCCGATCATTTTCTGGGCAATATTCACCTTATGCGCATTGCGTTTAATAGCGGCGTTCCCTGCACAATGTTTTTGAACGGCTCGCTTATGTTCCTTGCAAGCGGAAAAATTTTTTTGGGAAATTTTCTTTCAAAAACGGTTTCTGCGTTACCTTTTGGCGCGCCGCTGCATATAATGAATAGCAGAGAGCTTAAATACGCTTACCCCGACTATATTCCGTACGGAAGCACGCGCGGAATATCGAACGTGGTGGAAGGCAAAAACGCGTATTTAGAGACGGAAAACTGCGCTCTCATCGTCGTGAACGACGGCATTTAAAATGGGCGTTGCCGTGTTAAACGCGGCATATGTGCGCCCCGAAGGGGGAGTAATGACGGTAATTTGCATTAAACCGCCCAAAGCGGTGAGAAAAATTTTAAGTCTTATCTTTCGAAAATGATTTACGCCGATATGCACTGCGACGCTTTGACGCGCAGCCTTTCAAGCGGACAAAGTATAGTAAACGGAAGTTTGCAGGTAACGCTTGAAAAATTGAAAAAAAGCGAGTGTACGGCACAGTGTTTTGCGGTTTTTACTCAGGGCGAAAACGCCGAACAAACCGTTGAACGCTGTATAGAGCTGTATAAAAACACGCTTGAAGAAAATAAAACAACCGCCATGCCCGTTTGCGGCACGACGGATTTTTTTGAGTGCGTAAAAACGGGGAAGACAGGCTGTATTCTCACGGTTGAAAATCTCGGCTTTATAGGCAATGATTTGTCAAGACTTGAAAAGCTGTATGCGGACGGCGTCAGAATGGCATCGCTTGTTTGGAACGTGCCAAACGCGCTCGCTTTCCCCAATTTGCAAATGCCGCAAGTTATGACGGAAAAGCAGGGCGGCGCGCTCCCCGAGTGGCTTTACGAGCGCGGCAAGCAGCCGCTTACCGATTTGGGACGCGCGGCGGCGGAAGAGCTTGACCGCTTAAAAATAATAATAGACGTTTCCCATCTTTCTGACGGTGGTACAAACGAACTTTTGCGCGGCAGAAAAAAGCCGCTTGTTGCCAGCCACTCCAACGCCGCAGGTGTGTGCGGAGTAAGCCGCAATTTAACCGACGAACAAATACGTGCAATAGCCGATTGTGGCGGAATTACAGGAATAAACTTTTGCGCCGATTTTTTGGGCGGCGGTAACGCGCTCGAAGCCGTTGAAAAGCATTTGCGACATATAATAAACGTCGGTGGTGAAGACGTAGTTGCAATAGGCAGCGATTTCGACGGTATTCCCGAAACTCAAAATCTTGAAGACTGCACGCGTATGCCGTCGCTTTTAGAATATTTGAGCAATGCAAAAATTTCTTCGCGCGTTATCGAAAAGTTCGCCTACAAGAATTTTTTGCGCGTTTTTGCAGAAGTTTGCGGTTAAATATGATAAATGCGGAAAATTTTTCCGCTTAAAAAATTTTAAAATACCTATTGACAAATACGAAATACCTGCTATAATGAAAGTACAAAAAGAAAATAACTTACAAAAAATGTTTGGTACCAACATAAATATTCGGAGTAAGCTATATGAAAGGAACGTAGCCGCGAAAGCGGGTCAAGGTTAATTATTTAAAGTCGGTTTTGCTTTGCAGCCGTCTCTATATGGTAAGGGAAAAAATTGAAAATATTGTTTGGGGGTAAATTCCGATGGTAATTTACTTAGCAAAAACAATGAAAAGGGAAGGAAGGTAAACTCCAATGTACAAGTTTACTTACGGTATCTGATTCCCGAGTGCGGTTTTAATTTCGCAGTTAAAAAACTTGTGAACGGTTTATAAACCAGCAGGCTTTAAAAAGCACCGCCGTGGCGGCGATACCGAAATTAAAATTAAATAAATAATCCCCTGTGCCGACGTATTGGCGCAGGGGTTCTTTTTATGTTAAATAATAACGCGCCTTAAAAAATTTGAAAACCGTCGTTTAATCGCTTAACTTTTTACATTTCAAATACTATAATACGCTCGTTAACGGAAGGTAAAAAATGTTTGAAGGTAATTCGGCAATAGGTTTTGTGGCGGTGCTCGCCATAATACTTTTTTCAACAAAGCTACTGGGCTTGGTATTCAGAAAAATGGGCTTGCCGCAGGTTCTCGGTTATATAATAGCGGGCATAATCATCGGGCCTGCAATTTTCGGCGATTTGTGCGGCTACACACTTATAGGCTTTGAAGGCGCAAAAGAAGCGGGCACGTACCAGGCGCTGTTTACTCTGCCCGAAAGTGATTTGCTGGCGGGCTTTAACGATACGGTCAACGGGCTGGACGTCTTTTCGAAAATCGGCGTATTACTTTTAATGTTTTCAACCGGACTCGAAACGGATATAAAGCGCCTTAAAAGCGTGGGACTTTCGGCGTTCTTAATTGCGCTTGCGGGCGTAGGCTTGCCGCTACTTTTGGGCTTTTTAATTTCGCTACCGTTTGGGAATATCGGGCTGGGAACTTCACAAACGGGCTTGTACCGCTCGGTATTTATAGGCACAATTCTGACAGCTACAAGCGTTGCGATCACCGTTTCGGTTTTAAAGGAACTCGGCAAAATAAATACCAAACTCGGCACGACTATAGTTTCCGCGGCGATAATCGACGATATAATAGGTATAGTACTTTTATCGGTAGTTACGGGCATTGCAAAGTCGGGAACGGTTGTTGCGGAAAACGGCTTCGAAGCCTTTAAATCGACCATATACGGCACCGTAATTATGATAATTTGCTTTTTTATCTTTGCGGGGCTTGCCGGCTGGGGGCTTTCAAAGTGCTTTAAGTGGCTTGATAAGCGCTGGCCCGCCACACACAGAATTCCCATATTTTCGCTTGCTGTCTGCTTTGCTTTCAGCTGGATTGCAGAGCGCATTTTTGGCGTTGCCGATATAACGGGTGCCTTCCTTGCGGGCGTAGTGCTTTCAACCGACCACCGCGCAAGTGAATATACCGACAGCAAGGTGGAAGTAGCCACGTATACCGTTTTTGCGCCCGTGTTCTTTGCGAATATAGGTATTTCAAGCATTAAATTTGCGGGGCTAAATCCTGCCATACTGCTTTTTGCGTTGCTTGCCGTTCTCGTAGGGCTTGCGGGCAAAATACTGGGTTGCGGCGCGGTATGCAAGGCGTTTAAATACAACTGGCGTGAAAGTGCAATAGGTGGCGTTGGAATGATGGCGCGCGGCGAAGTTGCGCTTATTGTTACCGCCGCGGTTACAAGTTCTGCTTTGGGCGATAACCGTCTTCCCGCAGACTTTATGATTATGACGGTTTTACTCATACTCGTATCTTCTATTTTAACGCCGATACTTTTAAAGGTGCTGTACGGCAAAAAGAAGGGCGGGCTCCCGCCTGCGGGCTCGGGCGGTTCGCTTGAAGGCAGTGGAGAGTGCGTTGAATGCTCGCAAAGCGAAAGTACGCAGAGCACAGCGGCACCGCCGACGGAAGGGCAATAATTGAAATAAAAGCGGTTGTTTGCAGATTTGCAAACAACCGCTTGTTTTTATATAAATAAATTTTTTATCTTGAAAGCATCCAGTTTTTAACTTCGTCGCGCTCGATAGGCGTTATGCTTTCGGTAGGGTATTTTGAATTTATTCCGCCGTTGGTGTAAATAAAATATCTTCCGTCGGTCGTTATGTATAAAGTCTCTTCAAAGCCGCAGGGATCGCCGGGAACACCGTAGGTGAACTTTTTGTCAATCATAGAAGTCGCGGTATCGTATACGACGCCGTCAATATCTTTGCACATAAATATTCACACTCCAAATTACGTGTTCAATAATGCGGCGCAACCGCCGCCAAGCAAACAGTATGAAAATACTAGCATACGAGTTAGCTTATGTCAAACAATTTTGCCGATATGAATTTTTAAAAAAAGTTTGTTAAAAAATAAATAATTTTGTTAAATAACCAATATAAAAAACACAAATTGACAAGTAAAAATGCTTGACAAATATTTGAAGCTATTATATTATTTATGTCAAGTAAACGGACTTTATACCTATGAACAAGATTGAGTTTATGCGGCTGTGGGACATATACAAAGGGCTTTTAACCGCCACACAGCGGGAAATAACCGATTTGTATTTCAATCTCGATTTAACCGTATCGGAAATAGCCGCCGAAAAAAACATTTCAAGGCAGGGTGTTTCGGAATGTTTGAAAACCTGCAAAAAACAGCTTGAAGAGTTCGAGCAAAAACTCGGGTTTTCGCGTACGCTTACCGAAATTTCGCTTGCAGAATCGTTTATGCGCACGGACGCGGCGTTGTGGACGCAACTTTTGCTTTCCGCGCATCCCGAACTTAAAGACGAAGCCGAAAATCTTGTTTCTATATTAGATAAAGATTATTCTGCGGAAGTCCGCGCCGCACTCGAAAAGCCTGAAACAAACGATTTGCTTACGGCGGACTACTCCGAAGAAATAAAGGCAGATATATTAAGCGGCAAAATAAAAATAGAAACCTTAAATAAAAAGGGCTGAACATGGGCGTATTTTCTTCGCTTTCCGAAAGATTAAACCATATATTTTCAAAACTTACAAAGCGCGGCAGACTTACCGAGCTTGAAATTAAAACTGCTATGAGCGAAGTGCGCG
>CAZQFP010000079.1:0-4862 GCA_964592605.1 uncultured Clostridia bacterium
ACCCGAATATATCTTTCTTGACAAGTCGCCGTTAAACACTATGTTTGCACTGAGTTTATCGGGGTATTTTGCCGCAAGTCCCTTGAAAAATCCTTCAAAATGTGCGTCGCCCGTGCCGAGAATTACTATCTGCACGTCGCCTTGCAAAATCTCTTCTATAACATTTGTAACAAGATCAAGTCCCTTGTGCGAAACCAGCCTTGAAACCATTGAAATTATCGGAACGTCGGGTTTAACAGGCAGTTTTAACATCTTTTGCAATTCTTCCTTGCACACCGCTTTATTTGAAAAATCTTCTGGTGTGAAGTTTTTAAAAAGATGATTGTCAAGCGCGCAGTTGTAGCCGACATCGTCAATGCCGTTTAAAATTCCGCACAGTTTAAACTCGTTTCTCCTTATTATAGGGTCAAGTCCGTGAGCATAGTACGGGTTTTTAATTTCTTCGGCGTATCTGGGGCTTACCGTGGAAAACCTTTCACAGCATTCTATTGCACCCTTCATAAGGTTTATCGAATTATTGTATTCAACAAGGTACTGATACGAACCGTAAATATCAAACAAATCGCTGAGTAAATCGAGCGAATATTGCCCTTGATATTCTATGTTATGTATTGTAAAAAGTGCGCGTATGAACTGGTATTCGGGTCTGAAACAGTAATTTGTTTTCAGATATATAGCCGCAAGCGCCGCCTGCCAGTCGTGGCAATGCATAACGTCGGGGTAAAAATTCAAAAACGGCATTACTTCCAATACTGCTTTGGAAAAGAACGCAAACCTTTCGCCGTCGTCATAATAACCGTAACAGCCGGGGCGCTTAAAGTAAAATTCGTTATCAATGAAATAGAAAGTTACTCCGTCCTTTTCGTAGCTGAAAATGCCGCAGTACTGATTACGCCAAGCAAGATGCACGTACAAATTACCGAGATATGAAAATTTATCTCTGTATTCCTTTTTAATGTCGGAAAACATGGGAATTATAACGCGCACGTCAAACCGCCCGGTCTTTGCAAGCGCGGTTGAAAGCGAGCCGATAACTTCTGCAAGTCCGCCCGTTGCAATAAACGGCGTCGCTTCGGAAGCTACGAAAAGAATTTTTTTCTTTTCATTCGTATTATTTACGGCGGGTTTAATCTCTTTTTTTACAGTTTTTGCGGGCGCTTTGGAAGTCGTAGTCTTTGCTACGGTCTTTGTAGCAGGCTTTTTAGCCGCAGTTTCCTTTTTTGCAGTCGCCATATTTTCCCCCTTAAATGAGCGAGCCTTTATTTATGAAGTAAGGCTGAACTTCGCAGCCTGCCAGCGTTCTGTTGTCGCGGACTACTGAATTTTTATCACTTACCACGTAAGCAAGATTGCAATTTTCTCCTATGATATTGTCGGTCATGAGTATGCAGTTTTTAACTACCGTACCCTTGCCTATTTTTACGCCGCGGAAAAGCACGCAGTTTTCAACTGTGCCTTCTATTACGCAACCGTCGGAAATAAGCGAGTTTTTAACGCACGCGGTATCGGCAAATTTTGCGGGCGCGCTGTCGTTTACCTTTGTGTAAACGTCTCTGTCGCCGAAAATTTCCGTTCTTACTTTCTTATCAAGCAAATCCATATTTGCGTTGAAGTACGAGCAAAGCGAATTTATGCTGGAATAGTGTCCTTCATGCTTATAAGCGTACAGATTGTACGTTTTAACTCCGGGGCTTAAAATATCTTTGCCGAAACTCGTATAACCGTGCGCAATAGCGTCCTGAATAAGTCTTAACAGGAACGAAGTACGCGCAACAAGCACGTTTATGTAATTCTTTTTAACGCCGCTTGCCGACGGATTAATTTCAATTCCGGTAATCTTTCCGTCTTTCGCCGTTTCAAAAGTCATATAGTTGTGTGACTTCTGAACTTCGTGCTCATGATAAACCATGGTTATATCAGCGTTCTTCTGAATATGGTAATCAATAACTTTGCTGTAATCGAGCTTATAAACTGCGTCGCTGTCGGCAAGTACGACAAAGTCTTCCTTTGCCTTTTTAAGGAACGCCGTTGCGCCCTTCAACGCTTCCAAACGCGATTTATAAAGCGTTTCGCTCTCGTCGCTGTAGGGCGGAAGCAAAATCAAACCGCCTTCCTTTCTTGCCAAATCCCAGTATTTGCCCGAACCGAGATGGTCCATAAGCGACTGGTAATTGTTTTTGGTTATCATACCTACGGTTGTTATGCCGGAGTTAACCATATTTGAAAGAGTAAAATCCACAAGACGGTATCTACCGCCGTAAGGAATAGAGCCTATCGACCTGACTTTGGTAAGTTCGGGTACGTTCTCTTCGTTAATGCTTGAAAAAATAACACCTACTGTTGTTGCCATAATCGATTTCCCCCTTATACGTTCTTGTCAACAATTTCGCCCGCGGGTACGTTTCCGTTTTTCTTAACGGTAATGCCCCTGCCGAGTACGGTTATGCCGCCCGTCTTGCTTTCAACTTTGCTCGCCTGCTCAACGGGTGCGCCGATAGTAGCCTTTTCGCCGATGGTAACTTCTTCGTCAATAATAGCGTAGTTAATTTTAGCTCCGCTTTTTACAACGATATTACCCATAAGCACACTGTCAACAACTTCCGCGCCCTTCTCTATTACGCAATTCGTACCTATTACGGAATTTACAACCTTGCCTTCTATCTCTCCGCCGGTTGCAACTATAGAGTTGATAACTTCACCTTCAACGAACGCAGGCGGCGCCAACGGACTTCTGGAATGAATGACGCTGTCTCTGTCGGTAAGCTCGAAGTTGGGAACAACGCCGAGTAAATCCATATTCGCTTCCCAAAGCGAGCTTATCGTACCTACGTCTTTCCAGTAGCCGTCGAAAAGATACGAATACATCTTTTCACCGGCTTTAAGCATTGCAGGCAAAACGTTTTTGCCGAAGTCTTTTTCTGACTTGGGATCTTTATCGTCGAGTTCGAGATATTTGAAAAGTTTTTCCGCCGTAAAGATATATATGCCCATAGAAGCTAAATCGCTCTTAGGTTGTGCGGGCTTTTCTTCGAATTCGTATATAGTACCGTCTTTATTGGTATTTAAAATACCGAAGCGCGACGCTTCTTTCATAGGTACTTTCATGCAAGCGATTGTGCAGTCGGCTTTTGCCGCCTTGTGTGCCGCAAGCATCTTGTCGTAGTCCATTTTGTAGATGTGGTCGCCCGAAAGAATTAAAACGTATTCGGGATCGTACATCTTCATAAACCTTATATTCTGGTAAATAGCGTTAGCCGTACCTTTATACCAGGAAGTATCGGTCTTTGCTTCGTAAGGCGAAAGAATATGTACGCCGCCGAAAGTTCTGTCAAGATCCCACGGCTGACCGTTACCAACGTATTCGTTGAGTACAAGGGGCTGATACTGAGTGAGCACGCCCACCGTATCTATACCCGAGTTTATGCAGTTCGACAGCGGAAAGTCGATAATTCTGTACTTTGCGCCGAATGAAACCGCAGGTTTTGCTATGTTACTTGTCAGCGCATAAAGTCTTGAGCCTTGACCGCCCGCCAGAAGCATAGCAACACATTCCTTTTTTCTTAGCATTGCCAAATCCCCCAAAATATTATTTATTGTTTTATTAAATACAAACACGTAAGCGCGGGAATATTGCAGGTTATAAAATACTCCGCGGCTTTTTCAGTTTGCCGTTTACTGCTTGAAAAAATTTTTTTCTTTAATATGCCGTTTCCGCCGAAATCAACGTCGTCGGTGTTTACAATTACCCGCCATTTGCCTTTATCAACCGGAATTTTGTAATTTTTCAGCTCCACGCCCGAAAAATTTATTGCGGCAACTATGCACTGTCCGTCGTTAGAATATCTTGCAAAAGCCAAAAGATTGTTGTAATTGTCGTCCACAACAAGCCATTTAAAGCCTTTCCAGCCGTCTTCTATTTCAAAAAGCGGCTTATTAGACGAATAAATACCGTTCAGTTCCTTTACAAACTTTTGCATTTTTGCGTGCATAGGGAACTTGTCCACAAGGTCGAACTCTATGCCCGCTCTGTAATTCCATTCACTGAACTGTGCAACTTCGTAGCCCATAAAATTGAGCTTTTTGCCGGGGTGCGCGTACATAAAGCCAAGTAGCGCCCGTTCGCCCGCAAATTTTGCTTCGTATTCGCCCGGCATTTTGTTTACGATAGAACCTTTTACGTGCACAACTTCGTCGTGTGAAAGCGGCAAAATAAAATTTTCCGTAAAGGCGTAAACGAGCGAAAAAGTCAGTTTACTGTGGTGGTAATTGCGGAAATACGGGTCCTGTCTGCAATAAAACAATACGTCGTTCATCCAGCCCATATTCCACTTGTAATCGAAACCTAGCCCGCCTTCTTCAACTTTTTTAGTAACGGACGGATAAGCTGTGGATTCTTCGGCAACCGTTATTGCACCAACGTAATCGCGCTTAATAGTTGCGTTGAACTTTTTGACAAATTCTATTGCTTCAAGATTGCCGTTCCCACCGAAAACGTTAGGCGTAAAATCGCCTTGAGGCTTATCGTAATCAAGGTAAAGCATTGAAGCTACGGCGTCTACCCTAAGACCGTCAATGCGGAAAATATCAAAGAAAAAATGTGCCGACGAAAGCAGAAAGCTATCAACTTCTCCCCTGCCGAAATCGAATTTGCGCGTACCCCAGCCGCTGTGTTCCATTCTGTCCCAAAGCGGACATTCGTAAAGCGGCGCGCCGTTAAATTCGTATAGCCCCCATTCGTCTTTTGGGAAGTGCGCAGGAACCCAGTCTAAAATAACCTTTATGCCGCTACTGTGGAATGCGTCGACAAGCGACTTGAACTCGTGCGGCGTACCCAAACGCGAAGTTACCGAAAAATAACCTGT
>CAZQFP010000080.1:0-4700 GCA_964592605.1 uncultured Clostridia bacterium
GCGCTTCGGGCGAGCCGTATTTTACGCATCCTTGCGCGGTTGCCGAAATTTTAGTGGATTTGGGTTTGGACGCTCCTACAGTTGCCGCGGCATTTTTGCACGACGTGGTGGAAGATACCCCTGCAACCGATGACGACATTTTGCGCCGTTTCGGTAAAGAAATAATGACCCTTGTCGACGGCGTAACCAAGCTCGACAAAATAAATTATCACTCGCACGAAGAAGAAGACGCGGAAAATTTCCGCAAAATTTTCGTTGCAATGGCAAACGACGTGCGAGTAATAATTATAAAACTTGCCGACAGACTGCACAATATGCGGTCGCTCAATTTTCTTTCTAACGAGCGCCAGCAAAGAATTTCAAGAGAAACTCTCGAAATTTTTGCGCCGCTTGCGGGAAGACTGGGTATTTCGCAGATAAAGTGCGAGCTTGAAGACCTGTGCCTTAAATATCTTGAACCGGAATCCTACGAATTTTTGGTTACCAATATAAATCAGGAACTCGCGGAAAGGCGCAGTTTCGTTGAGTTCGTCGTTGAAGAAATTAAGGGTATTTTAAGCGAAAGCGGAATTTCCGGCGACGTAAAGGGAAGACCAAAGCACTTTTATTCCATATACCGTAAAATGAAAAATCAGGGCAAAACCCTTGACCAGATTTACGACATAACCGCAGTGCGCGTAATAGTTGAAAAAACCGAAGAATGTTACGAAATTCTAGGTAAAATTCATCAGAAGTGGAAACCCGTTCCCGGGCGCATTAAGGACTATATCGCAACGCCCAAGCGCAACATGTACCAGTCGCTTCATACCACGGTCGTAACCAATTTCGGACAGATTTTCGAAATTCAGATACGAACGGTTGAAATGCACAAAATGGCGGAATACGGCATTGCGGCGCACTGGAAATATAAAGAAAACAAAACAAACGAAAATACCTTCGATGCAAGGCTCAGCTGGATTCGCGACGTTATGGACTGGCAGGGTAGCCTTAACGAATCCAAGGAATTTGTCGATAGCCTTAAAAACGATTTGTACGATTCGGAACTTCTCGTTTTTACGCCGCAGGGTAAAGTTATATCTTTGCCGCAGGAAGCAACGCCAGTCGACTTTGCCTACGCTATACATTCCGAAGTCGGCAACAAGTGCGTGGGCGCAAAGGTAAACGGCAAAATAGTTGCGCTCAATTCGCGGCTTTCAACGGGCGACGTCGTTGAAATTCTTACTCAGGCAAGTAGCCGCGGTCCTTCGTGGGATTGGTTGAAATTCGTTAAATCCGGTTCGGCACGCGCTAAAATCCGTCAGTTCTTCAAGCGCGAAATGAAGGAAGAGAACATAAAGACGGGCAAGGCAATGCTTGAAGCCGAAGCAAAGCGCAAGGGCTACAATCTTTCTGATTTACTCAACGAAAATTCTTTTCAAAAGCTCTCTAACAAGCTCGTTTTTACTTCCGTAAACGAAATGATGGCGTCCGTCGGTTACGGCGCTGTTAGCGTAAACCAGGTAATTTTTAAACTTATCGACTACTATAAAAAGGCAATGTCGAAGCCTGCCCAAAGCGTTGACACAAAGTCGGGTAAAACTACCGAAGGCAGTGTTACGGTTAAGGGTATGAGCGGACTTTTAATCAGATTTGCGCACTGCTGTAACCCCGTTCCGGGCGACGATATTATCGGCTTTGTTTCGCGCGGAAGGGGAGTTATCGTCCACAGAACGGACTGCCCCAATCTTTCCGATATCGACGCTAACAGACTTCAGCCTGCAAGCTGGACAGGCGAAGCAAGTTCTGAATTTATTGCCGGCGTTAAGGTTGTTGCGGACAATTACGACGGCTTAACCGCGGACGTAATTGCGGAAATTTCACTGCTTCATCTTTCTATTACGCAAATTAACGCAAGAGTAAACAAGGAAAAATTTGCCGAAATAGATCTTCGCGTAAGGTTGAATAAGCGTTCCGACGTCGATTTGCTTATTAACAGAATTAAACGCATTAAGCGCGTAATCGACGCGTTTAGGACGACGAACTGATGGAAATAATAAAAATTTTCCCGCACGGCTATTCGGCAAACACCTATATTCTAACAGCTGACGGCAAAACCGCGGTTGTTATCGACCCCGCAGAGCCTTCGATAGCGGATGAACTTGCCGCGCGTAAACTTATTTGTAAGTACGTGCTTTTAACGCACGGGCACTTTGACCACGTGCAGGGCGCGGGCGCACTTTTTGAAAAAGGTGCGGCAATATGTTGCGGTGAACGCGAAAAGGACCTGATTTTCAGCAGAGAATATTTAAGTATTTTCGGCGGCGTAAGTGTACCGAAATTTAAAATTGCTCGCACTTTTTCTGACAGCGAAGAGTTTGAACTCTGCGGAATTAAGTTTAAAGCTCTTTACACTGCTGGGCATACCGTAGGTAGCGTTTCGTATATTACTGATGACTGTATTTTTACCGGTGATACGCTGTTTTTCGAAAGCGTAGGCAGGTGCGATTTGCCGACGGGGAACACTGTAGAGTTACAGAAAAGTTTGCAAAAACTCTTTTCTCTTCAAGGCGATTACAAAGTATACCCGGGGCATTTCAACGATACAACGCTTAGCCACGAAAGGAGATATAATCCGTACAAAAGGTTTTAATATGCTTAATACCAACTGTGAATATCTGCGTCCCGAAATTATGGACGTTTTGCGTGCTTTCGATTGTGAAGAAGAAGAGTTTACTCACTATTTTTCATCGTCAGACGGGAAGCTGTTTAACTCCATAGAATACAACGGCGCTTTTTTTGATTTTTCCGAAGATTACGAAGCCGAAAATTTATTGGTTTTAAAGCGGCTTGCCAAAAGGTCTTGCAAGCTCGCGTTCTATAATATGCTTTCAAGCGTTAAAGGGGTAGAATTGCCTTGGGGAGCGCTTACAGGCATAAGACCTACAAAACTTGCCTATTCAGAAAGAAGTGCGGGTAGAGATTTTAAGGAACTTTTTAAAAAGCTACGGGTAACAGACCCCAACATATCATTGATTGAACGTGTTTTGCAGGCACAAAAGGGTATTTACGGAGTAAGCGGACAGAACTTGTACGTGAGCATTCCGTTTTGCCCTACGAAGTGCGAATACTGCTCGTTTATAACCGCGCCCGTAGATAAAACGGCAAAATATATTCAAAGTTACGTTGATTGCGTTACAAAAGAAATAGTTTCCTTAAAGCCTATAATCAAAAATTTGCGTTCGGTCTACGTCGGCGGCGGTACGCCGTTTGTGCTTGATGTGAAGGAATTGGAGCGCATATATGTCGCAATTAACGCTGTTTTGTGCAAAGACGTTGAGTATACGGTAGAAGCGGGCAGACCGGACGTCTTCAGTGAAGAAAAACTTAAACTATCGAAAGATTACGGCGTTACGCGCATTTGCGTAAATCCCCAGTCGTTCAACGATAAAACTTTGCAGGCAATCGGCAGAAAGCACACGGCGGCGCAAACTCTCGCGGCTTACGAATGTGCGGTAAAATACGGCTTTGATATAAATCTCGATTTAATAGCGGGGCTTGCCGACGAAAACGTTGCGGACTTTGAAAAATCGCTTAAAACCGCAATAGAGCTTCAACCGCAGAACGTAACGGTGCACACGCTTTCGCTGAAAGCCGGCGCAAAACTGAAAGAAAACGTAAAGCGACTAAACGTTTCTGGCATAGCCGATATGATTGCGCTTTCGCGTGAAATGCTGTCGCAGGCAGGTTACGAGCCGTATTACTTGTACCGTCAAAAATATCAGGCGGGCGGACTTGAAAATGTAGGCTGGGCAAAGCCCGGAAAGGCTTGCGTGTACAACGTAGACGTTATGGAAGAGACAGCCGATAACGTTGCGGTCGGTGCGGGCGCAATTTCCAAACACGTGTTCGGCGACGAGAACAGAATAGAGCGCCACGCCGCCCCCAAAGATTTGCCGACTTATATAGAAAAAACCGATAAAATCATTAAAGAGCGTATAGAACTTTTCAACTGAGAATCGGCGGTTTAACGTTTTTACTAATATATAAATAAAATTTACAAAGTTTGTAAAATCGTTTGCTATTTGTAAAATATAGTGCTAAAATATTTCCGTTACGGCTACAAGGCGGTTCGAATACTCGACGGCTGGCTTTGTTGCCCGCAAATAAAATTCCATAAGGAGAATAAATTAAATGGAAAAGCAGGAAATTATCGCAAAATACGCTCTTAAGGAAGGCGACACAGGTTCACCCGAAGTGCAGATTGCTCTTTTGACGGAAAGAATTAACCACTTGAACGAGCATCTTAAAGAACACATTCACGACAATCATTCTCGTCGCGGTCTTTTGAAAATGGTCGGTCGCCGTCGCGGTCTTTTGGACTATTTGAAGAGCACCGATATCGAAAGATACCGTAAAATTGTAGCGGCATTGAATTTAAGAAAGTAATTAAAAAAGGCGGGCTTTATTAAACTCGCCCTTTTTTCATTAAAGTTTGCGGCGGGCGCCGCAGACACAAGAACAGAAAAGGAGACAGATTATGAATTACAAGCAATTTAAAACAAAAATCGGCGGCAGAGAAGTTATTATAGAAACTGGAAAATACGCCGAACAGACTAACGGCTCGTGCGTGGTAAGATGCGGCGAAACCGCAGTTTTGGTTTCGGTATGTATGTCCGCGGCACCCCGCGACGGTATGGATTTCTTCCCGTTGCAGGTAGATT
>CAZQFP010000081.1:0-4666 GCA_964592605.1 uncultured Clostridia bacterium
TTTCGTAACCGGCGGTACCGAGCAGAGAATGAACGGCAGTTGCGCTGGTGGAACGTTGCCATTACGTACACGGGCACGCCGCCGCAACTTTTTACAACTTCGGGGTACGTCAGCCAGTAAGGTTTGGGAATGAGAACTTCGTCGCCTTCGTTTATGGTTGCGAAAATAGCGTTGAAAATGGAGTGCTTTGCACCGTTGGAAACTATAATCTGCGAAGGCTCGTATTCAAGACTGTTTTCGTCTTTGAGCTTTTTTGCAATCGCCTTTTTAAGCGCGGGAAGTCCCGCCGCCGCAACGTACTTGGTGTAGCCCTTATCGAGCGCGCCCTTTGCCGCTTCCACAATGTGTGCGGGCGTATTAAAGTCGGGTTCGCCAATGCCGAAATTTATAACCTTTTCGCCGGCGGCTTTAAGCTCGTTAGCCTTTGCGGAAATTGCAAGCGTCATCGAAGGCGCAATAGCCTTTATTCTTTCGGAAACCTGTATCATCTTCGTGTCCTTTGTCCTGTAGTTTATGCGTTCATTATACAAGCATTTGCCGCAATTTGCAAACGCTGAATATAAAATAGCACAAAAAATGTTTCCGCAGGCGCAATCAACCCGCCCGCGGAAACAAAAACGTATAAATATTGTGCTGTTTTTACTGAAAATTATTTTTGCGGTTCGGACTTTTCCGAATTGCAGTCCTTGCAATGCGAACAGCCGCAACAATCGCTACAATCACAACAACCGCCCTTATGCCTTAGCTTTCTGTAAAGTATAAAGCCCAGTGCGGCAAGCGCCGCCGCGCACACTACGACTGTTACCGCAATATCAACTCCGCTCATTTTTGCTCCTTGCCGCCCTTCTTTTTACGTTTGAAGATTGCGGCTATATCGAATTTTCCAAGGTTTCTTAAAACTATAAACGTAGTTACTACCGCCGCCACGGCAAGCCATATAGCAAGCGGCCACCACCAGCTTCCCACCGTGTAAACCGCGGCGGAAATTACGTAGCTGGAGCATACCCAGAACAATACCGTCCACTTGAATTTGCCCTTGGCGAGTTCGGCTTTTGCCGTTGCGCACGCCGCAAAGCAGGGAATAGTAGTCATATTAAACGCAATGAACGCTATCAGCGCGGGAACGGTTATGCCCGTCTGTTCAACCATGAGCACAACTTCGCTTACCCCTTCTTCGGTAGCTTCGAAATCCTGCCCGATAGCCGAAGCTATCATTGCCGCCAACACCGAAAACGTTGCTATTACGTTTTCCTTTGCAATAAGTCCCGTAATTGCCGCAACCGCGAACACCCAACCGTATTCCTGCCCGAGCTGCGAGCCGAAACCGAGCGGCGTGAATATAGGTTGAATGAGCTTGCCTATTGAAGCGAGCATTGAATTGCCCATATCGTCCGCGCCAACGTACTGCCAGCTCCAGTTAAAGCTCTGCAAGAACCAGATAACGACGGTTGAAACAAAGATAATGGTAAACGCTTTTTTAACGAAATGTTTCGTTTTGTCCCACAGGTGCAACATCAGGTTTTTGAACTTGGGCATATGGTATGCGGGAAGCTCCATTATAAACGGCGGAGTTTCGCCCTTTAAGGACGTATTGCGCATTAAAAGCACGCCCAATATTGCCGCGCATACGCCGAGAATATACATTCCGTAAGTAATTGCGTCAACGTTGCTTATGCCGAACGCCGCTACAATTCCGCCGGCAATCGCCGTAAGTATGGGCAACTTAGCCCCGCACGAGAAGAACGGAATTACGCGCACCGTTGCCGTTCGCTCCTTTTCGTCGGCAAGCGTTCGGGTATTGACCATTGCGGGAATGGAACAGCCGAAGCCCATAATCATAGGCATAAACGCCCTGCCCGAAAGCCCGAAACGGCGGAAAATTCTGTCGAGCACGAAGGCAATTCGCGCCATATAGCCGCTGTCTTCCAGTATCGAGAAGAACAAGAACAGCGTAAGTATCTGCGGCAAAAAGCCGAGTACCGCGGTTATGCCGCCCACAATGCCATCGTTTACAAGGCTTGCCGCCCAGGGCGACGCACCTTCAACTGCAAGCGAGAAACCGTAGCTGATATAATTTAAAATCAGATTGAAAATATTTGTAAGTATTACGCCCGGCGAGAACACCGCCCCGTCGTAAAAACACGAAAGCAGCGCTATTCCGAAATTCTCGTATAAATCCGTCCCTTCTATTTTCGCGTAGCCCAGCGCTTCGAACGTCGGAAAACCTGCAATAAGCTCGCCTTCCACTTCCGTTGCGCAGAGATTTTTACCGAAAATTGCGTTTAAATATAACAAATCTTCCGAGAACGTCAAATGGAAAACAAGGAAAAGCACCACAACGAAAACGGGTATAGCCCAAACGCGGTGTGTCAAAACCTTATCTATCTTGTCGGACTTTGTAAGCGCTTCCCTTTGTGCCTTGACCTTTGCAGTTGAAAGATTCGCCGATATGTACTTATACCTTTCGTCGGCGATAACCGCTTCCAAATCTTCACTTGCGGCGGCTTCTTTATAAACCTTTTCCGCACCCTTGCGCTGAAGCTCTATTTCGTCGGCTTCCAACAGCTTTACCGCATGGAAAAGCGGCGAGCTTGCGCCTTCGGCTTCGTAATACGCGCACGCGGTTTCAAGCTGTTTTGCAAGCGCGCCCTGCAGAACCGTTGCGCCCTTGCGCTTTGCGGACATTGCCGCCGCCCTGTCCATAAGCTCCTTTATTCCCGCGCCCTTAATTGCCGAAATTGCCACAACGGGCACGCCAAGCACCTTTTCAATCGCCTTTGCGTCGATTTTGTCGCCCGCTTTTTCCACTTCGTCCATCATGTTTAGCGCAACGATTACGGGCACGTCCGTTTCCAAAAGCTGCGTAGTCAAATACAGGTTGCGCTCTAAATTGGTAGCGTCCACTATATTTATTATGCCGTCGGGGGCTTCGTCCAGAATATAATTGCGCGAAATAACTTCTTCGGGCGTATACGGCGAAAGCGAATATATACCGGGAAGGTCCACAATTTTTACTTGTGCGCTTCCGCCTTTGTAAACACCTTCGCGCTTATCAACCGTAACGCCGGGCCAGTTTCCGACGTGCGCGGTCGACCCCGTCAATGCGTTGAAAAGCGTTGTTTTACCGCAGTTGGGGTTGCCTGCCAGTGCAAAAGTTTTCATTGTTCAATCTCCGTTTCAACGCAGGCGGCTTCGCTTTTTCTAAGCGTAAGCTCGTACCCGCGCAATGTTATTTCTATAGGATCGCCCAGCGGCGCTCTTTTGCGCATAACGAGTTGCGCCCCGGGGGTTACGCCCATATCGAACAGCCTGCGCCGTATTTTGCCGTCGCCCGTAACCGCCGTAATCGTACCGCGTTCACCCACGGCAAATTCGCTTAAAAGTTTTTTCATAATTACTCCCGTATAACAAAATTAAACTATGGTTAACTTTTTTGATATGTTTTCAGGCGGCTATGCCGCCTTTGAATTCGTTTTACGCAACTAAAATTTTGCCCGCAAGATTTCTGTCAAGGCAAAGCCTGCCTTCCTTAACCACAACGATAACGTTGCCGCCGCTTGACGATATAAGCGTAATTTTGCCGCCGACGGAAATTCCAAGCTCCTGCAAATGGCGCTTAACGGCGTCTTCCGCTCCTACTTTCCGTATTTCAAGTTCCTTCCCCGCGGGTGCAAACGCAATGGGCATACGCGTCTCCTTAATAACCGCCGCATTCGTTTCGGTATTGCCAAAAACCAACCGCGGTTTATTTTTTGAATTAAAAAAATTAAAGTTAAAAACTTAACCTTAGTTATATTATGCATTATAGACACTAAAATTGACCTTGTCAACAAAAAATTAACCGTAGTTTCATTTTTTTATAAAAAATTTTTTGCCCCGCCCACTACCCCGCTTTGCTTTTATTACCGCTCTGCACTAGCGCATTAACGCTTTGCTCCCCCTATCCTTCTGCCCGAGCGCGTAGCGCGAAGGTTTGCGCACCTTATTTTAAAAAATTCTATAATAAGGCGCAAAACGCAGTGAAGAATCCCACCAATAAACCGCAAAGCCTAATAAAACCCTTCCATTCCATTCAGGGCGGCGTTCCAGCCGCCGTCAGCAAGCAATATCTTTTTTAGTAAAGTTGTTGTTTTTATAAATCAACTCTATTGCGCGCTTAATAACTTCGCAATACTTTTTGCGGTAATTATACAGCGTTTTTTCTTCCAAGAATAAAGACAGCGCCGTTTTTCTTATGCCCGCAGTTATAACGTTGTCTTTTGAAAAATACAGTTTTGAAATAATTTTTTGGTGGTCTTCCCCGTCAAATACGCTTATTATGCGAAAGTATTCCAAAATAGTCATAACTATAATTCTGGCTTTGCTTGCGGCAGGATCGTCCTTCTTTTGGCTTAAATAATAGATATTAACTATTTCCTGCTCGGTTTTTCTCGTTTCTGAAGTTCTCATTTTTCTCCCTTTGTTTTTAAACATTTGTTTATTTTTCTACGATTATAACCCCTTTAAATACGCTTGTCAAAGAAAAACCGACTGATTTTAAAGCAAAAAAAATTCTTTAAAAAATTTTTTAAATAAGACTGTTTCTGTCATATTTTTAATTTAAAGTAATACTTATTGCCTGAGTTTTTTACTTGTGCAGACAATAAAGAAGCGCCCGCGGCGCAGC
>CAZQFP010000082.1:0-4612 GCA_964592605.1 uncultured Clostridia bacterium
ATTATGCAGAACGCGGCGGAAAGACTTTTGGGCTTACAGCTTAAACAGATTTCCGAACTTGCAAAGGACGTAATCTTCGGTCAGCTTCGTCTTGTAATCGCAACGATGGACATTGAAGAAATCAACACCGACAGAGATAAATTCCTTGAAGCTATTTCGCGCAACGTTGAAGGCGAACTCAAAAAGCTGGGCTTAAAGCTGATTAACGTTAACATGACCGATATTTCGGACGAAAGCGGCTACATAGTTGCGCTCGGTAAGGAAGCTGCGGCAAAGGCTATTAACGACGCTAAAATTTCCGTTGCTGAAGAAAACAAGAAAGGTGCAATCGGTGAAGCCAACGCTCAAATGCAACAGCGTATTAACGTTGCGGAAGCCGAGAGCCGCGCTATCGAAGGCGAAAACAAAGCTAAAGCCGAAATCGCGCAGTCGCGCGCACTGTTAAGACAAAAAGAAGCAGAAGCTATGAAACTTGCCGTTACCGCCGAAAACGTACAGGCGGCAAAAGCCAAGGAAGAAAGCTATGCGGCTGAACAGCAGGCGGAAATTGCGCGTGCTTCGCGTGAAAAGGCGACTAAAGAAGCAGATATTATCGTAGCTTCCGAAATTGAAAAGAGAAAAGTTGAAATCGAAGCCGACGCCGAAGCGGAAAACATTCGCCGCCGTGCAAAGGGTGAAGCCGACGCTATTTACGCAAAAATGGAAGCCGAAGCGCGCGGTGTTTACGAAACGCTTGTTAAACAGGCTCAAGGTATGGACAAACTGGTTAAAGCCGCAGGTTCTGCCGACGAAGCCGTGCACCTTATGATTGCCGACAAGCTGGAAGAACTTGTTGCAACGCAGGTTAAGGCTATCAGCTCGCTTAAAATCGATAAGATTACCGTTTGGGACAACGGCAACGACGAAGGCGGAAAAACGGCAACGGCGAACTTTTTATCGGGTATGCTGAAATCCCTTCCCCCGCTCGACGACCTGTATTCCATGGCAGGCTTAAAACTGCCCAAAGTTTTAGCTCCCGTTGAAGAACAGAGCAAAACTGAAACGGTTGAAACGCTTCCCGCAGTTGAACCTGCCGAAGCGGTTGAAAAAACCGAAGGCAAAAAGAAGAAATAATACAAAATAAATAAAGCTCTCGGACAATTTGTCCGAGAGCTTTTTACTACAAATAAGTAAGTAAGATAAATTGAAATTTACTTTATTTGTCTTTCAAAAGTTACTATAATTCCATACATCTTAGCTATATTGGGCGAAACAGATATTACTCGCCAGCCTTGTTGAGCCAATTTGTTCATTTCGCTTTCAGCCTCATTGACTTTGTAAGTTTCCACTATGTATTCGTACATATTTACCTCCGCTAAATTACTGTTTATCGTATAGCCATTATATCATAAGTAAACTATATAAACAAGAATAAATTGATTTAAAAAATTTGACGTATTCTTATCTCACCATTCTACAAATAGTATAGTTCGCACACTAAACAAAGGCATAAAAAGCCGCGGCGCAAGCGCCGCGGCTTTTTAATTGTTTTTTACGTGGATTTCTTAACTGCGTTCAGAATGACGGTAAAGGCTTATTTTACTTTTACGGTTATAACCTTAACCTGACCTTCCTGAATGAGCTGTTCGGTAGTTTTAAGCGTATAAACCTTTGTGTAATCGGTAGTAGCCTTTGTGCCTTCTTCAAGCGAGTACTTGTTTGCAAGGCTTGCTATAAGGGTTAACGCTTCCTGCAAACGCTGTTCTTTCTTTATGCGTATAAGCGCGGGTGTTGCCGAATGTGCACCGCCCGAAACGTCTTCAACGTCGGCATTCTTTATATTTTTAACGTTCAAAGCAAGATATACGCAAAGCGTTCTTCCGCGGAGCGCTATTTTTGCAATAGTTTCGCCGCCGCTTACGAATTTTTCCTGACGCCAGGTGATACTGCTCTTTACCTTTTTATAAGAAACAATCGCATTTTTAATCTGGGAATACCAGCTCTTTACCTTGTCGCCCGACTGAGTAAGGCGTGCTATGTAACTTCTGTTGTAACGCTGGTTAACTGCAAGTTCGGGCGCGGAATTTATTGCCGCAACTCTCTCTTCCTTTTCAAGCTCGGTTTCGTTGTCTTCAACGTCGTCGTCTTCTTCGTCATCTTCGTCTTCTTCAACTGCCGCAGTCGCCGCAACTTCTTTTTGCGCCTTCTTTTCTACGGGTTTCTGCTTTTCTTTTGCAGGCTCTTTTTTGGGTTCTTCCTTAACTTCTTTCTCTTCCTTAAGTTCTTCTGCGGGTTCTTCGGCTTTCTCTTCAACCTTTTCTTCGGGTTTTTCAGCCTTTTCTTCCTTAGGCTCCTGCTTAGGTTCTTCAACCTGCTCTTCCGCTACGGGCTGTTCCGGCTCTTTTTCAGCCTTCTTTTTAGACTTCAATGCGGGCAGTACGGCGATAAGAAAAACAAGACCGAACACAGCCAGTGCAACTGCAAGCCCGATTACAAGTCCAATAATAATAGTGTTAATCATATTCAATTTCCTCCAAAAAGTTTTATATTTTTTACCGTTTAAACGGTTTATTACTTCTGTGTTTTAAAACTTCATCTGAAAGCCGCCGGTATAATCCGACTTGTGCTTTAACGCTACTACTTTTTTAACATCTTCAAGACCCTTTAACGGTTTACCCTTGAACACGCGGCTTTCTATTGAAATATCTTCAGTGCTTACTTCGTGTACCGACTTATCGCCGAGAATTATTGCAAGCGTGTACGGCACAGTTACGTAGTCGGCAAAAATTATTTCGGACTTGCCCTTTATATCGGCAATCATAACGCCCTTCGAACCGCGCGCATACGCCGCAAACATAGAAGAAATTACGCGCTTGAAGCCGCCAAGTCCCGTAGTTACTATAATTTCGCCTTCGCCGTTCTGCTGTGTGGCAAGAATTACTTCGTCGCCTTCGTTAAGCGAAATACCCTTTACGCCGCCGGCAACTCTGCCCTGTGCGGGCACGTCGTCCTTGTTCGCAACAAGGCACAGCGCGTTGCGCGTTACGAAGAGCATTGTAGAATATTCGTCGTCGTCGAAAACTTCAACGTTCAACAGCTCGTCGCCGTCTTTAAGTTTAAGCGCTTGTCCTACGCGCTTACCGTAAGTTAAATATTCGCTCCAAGCCGTGCGTTTTACCGCGCCGAGTTTAGTGAACATTAACAGCTCGCCGCTCTCGTTTTGCTTAGGCGCAAATATCTTTACGGGGCGCTCTCCCTTTGCAAGTCCTTCGGCAAGCGTTTCAATTTTTACGCCCGAAGAAGAATTTTCACAAGGTTCAACTTCGCTTAAATTTATTTTAACACAGTTTCCGGCATTTGTAAAGACGTAAATTTCGGGAACTGTGCAATGTACAACCTGCTTGTACAGCGCGTTCTGACTTGCGCTTGCCGAAAGTTTGCGCTTTGACGCCGCCAAAAAGTCTTCGCGCTCCATAAATTTAATATTATCGCCCGCCGTAAGGCAAACAGCCCAGTCGGTTACGGTGCGCTTAACGTCGGCGCGCTTTACGTTTATTTTATCTACCGCGCCAACTATTTTCGAGCGGCGATCGCACTTGTATTTGCGCTTAATTGCCAGCATTTCGCTCTTGACGATTTCCATTTGCAGGTTTCTGTCGGCAATAATTCTCTGCAATTCGGCTATGCGGCGCTTTAACTGTTCAAGCTCCTGTTCCAGCTTTGTAACTTCCAGCTTTGCAAGTCTTGCAAGGCGTAAATCGAGTATTGCCTGCGCCTGCTTTTCGGAAAGCGCAAAGCGTTCCATAAGCCTGCGCCTTGCGTCGGGCGTCGATTCCGAAGTTTTAATTATTTTTACAACTTCGTCTACATTATGCACGCCTATTATCAAGCCTTCGAGTATGTGGCAACGCGCAAGGGCTTCTTTAAGCTCGAATTTGCAACGCCTGAGCACTACTTTTTGCTGGTACTGCGTGTAGTATCTTATTATGTCTAAAAGACCAAGCTGACGGGGTTTGCCGCCCGCTATCGCGACCATATTTATGCCGAACGTACACTCCATATCGGTGCACTTTAACAGGCATTTTAAAACTTCGTCTACGTCGGCGTCCTTTTTAACGGTTATCACCGCGCGCATACCCTGTCTGTCGCTTTCGTCTACGATATCGGAAATGCCGGCAAGCTCCTTCTTTTCTTCGCGGAGTAGCATAATTTTGCGAAGCAGTTCGGCCTTGTTTGTCTGGTAGGGAAGTTCGGTAATTACAATGTGCTTTTTGCCGTAGTCGCCCTGCTCCACCGCGTATTTTGCGCGCAACGTTATTTTGCCCTTACCCGTTTCGTAAGCCTGCACAAGCTCGTTGGCTACAATATAACCGCCCGTTGAAAAGTCGGGTCCGGGAATTATTTTCATCATCTCTTTAAGCGAGATGCGGGGGTTATCTATAAAAGCGCAACAGCCGTCGATAACTTCGCCTATGTTGTGCGTGGGTATATTCGTTGCTAGACCTACGGCTATGCCGTTTGCGCCGTTAACCAAAAGATTGGGAAAGCGCCCGGGCAAAATGTCGGGTTCAAGCAAGGAGGTATATTAATATATGTTTCATTAAATATACCAAATTCAGTTGACAATGAATTT
>CAZQFP010000083.1:0-4532 GCA_964592605.1 uncultured Clostridia bacterium
GGCACTACAAGGTTCGGATTATTATCATTTGGTACTCCCGCTGGGAATCGAACCCAAAACTGCCCCTTAGGAGGGGGCTGTTATATCCATTTAACTACGGAAGCGTTGTGCGTATTAAATAATACAACGTGCAATTATAAAAATCAAATAATTTTAATATTAAAACAATAAAGCGGGCGCATTTTTGCGCCCGCTTAAAATTCCGTTTTTTTACGCCATTGCGTTGAGCTTTTTAGCAAGTCCGGATTTTTTGTTGGCTGCGGTATTCTTTTTCATAACGCCCTTAGTAACCGCGCCGTCAATGATGGAGCAAGTGGAAGGGAACTGTGCCGTAGCCGCCGCCTTATCGCCGCTTTGAACGAGCGCAAGGAACTTCTTTATTTCTGTCTTAACTTCCGATTTAACCGCCTTGTTTCTTGCGGTTTTCTTTTCGGTAACAAGCACGCGCTTTTTTGCAGACTTTATATTAGGCATCTCAATCTCCTATAAAACTTAGTTTGTAAATCTTGTGTAATTTTATCACAAAAAACAGCGGTTGTAAACTGTTTTTTAACGGCTTTTAGCAATTTTTTTAATATATTTTTGTCCGCGCAAATATTATATATAGCAATGGAATTTTCAGCCGAAAAAAATTTAAGCGTATGCTTTTTCGATAGCGGCATAGGCGGACTAAATCTTTTGTGCGAGTGCGTGAAAAGACTTCCCGAAGTAAATTTCAAGTATTTTGCCGATAACTACAATGTGCCTTACGGAAATATGACAGATGAAGAGCTTATACGAAAAACAGACGGGATTTTTTCCGAAATAGAAAAAATACGCCCTGAGGCTGCGGTTATCGCATGCAACACGGTTACGGCGCGGTGCGCCAAGTTTTTGCGCGCAAAATATTCTTTTCCGATAGTCGGAGTGCAACCCGCGGTTAAGCCTGCGGCGGCAAACGGCGAAAGTTGCGCTGTGCTTGCAACTAAGGCAACGGCTTACAGTGATGCGCTAAAAACGCTTATTGAAAAGTACGGCAACAACGTTACACAGGTTGTGCCCTGCCCGGATTTGGCTTTGTACATAGAAAAAAATATTTTTTCGCTCGACGAAAGGAGCGTATACTTATTGCTTCCGCCGTTAAAAGCGCAAAACATAGTTTTAGGTTGCACGCATTATTCTTTTATAAAAGATTTTATAAAACGCAGATATAATTGCGCCGTTTTTGAAGGAATTGACGGTACGGCGGCTCAACTTTGCAAAATTTTAGGGAATTGCGACCACTTTGAAAAAATTTGCGCAATTTCAGGGAATAATGACCACTTTGATGAAATAGACGTTAAAAACGCCCTTTTTGCGCCAAATTTTGAAAAAATTTTATTAAAAGTAGAGTTTATTGGCGGCGACGAGCAAAAAAATAAAGACGTTTTTAAGTCGCTTGTGGTGCAGAGTGGCTATTTTGGGAACGATTTCCCAAAAAAATTAAAAAAATATTGAATTTTTTGCTTTCAGTGGTTGACAGTGGTCAAAAATGGTGTTATTATAGGTTTACAGTTTACACGAAAGGTATAGGGTATGGCTTTTCTTACAGGCGAATACAACCATCAGGTTGACGCTAAAAACAGAATAAGAATTCCCAACAAGTTGAAGGGAACCGACGAAAGCCTGTATTTTACGAAAGGTACAAACAACTGTATTTTCGTGTTTACTGCAGAAGCGGTTGCCCCCAAGTTCGAAATGCTTAACCAGGTTAAAATGCATGACGAAGAACAACGCAAGGGGTACAGAGCGTTTATTAAATCTTTTCAGGTAGTTGAAAGCGACAACCAGGGAAGAATGGTTATACCTTCAAAACTCATTGAGTTTGCAAAGATTGATAAAGACATTGTAATCTGCGGTGCAGGCGATCATATAGAAATATGGGCTAAGAAAGTTTACGACGAGTACTTTGCAGACGAAGACGTTAACTACGACAAGCTCTTCAACAGTCTGGACATCTGATTATGAGCGGGTTTTCGCATATTTCCGTAATGAAGGAAGAATGTATGCAGGGCTTGAACCTGCAAAGCGGCGGAACGTACTTCGACGGTACGGTCGGTGGCGGCGGACATTCTTACGAAATATTGAAGCGTACCGCGCCGAACGGAAAACTGATTGCAACCGACCTTGACAGCGACGCGATAGCGGCGGCAACTGAAAGGCTTAAAGAGTTTAACGGCAGATTTAAAATATATAAATCCGATTATAAAAACTTTGAAAAAGTTTTAGACGATGCGGGAATAGACAAAATAGACGGCGCAATTCTTGACTTCGGCGTTTCAAGCTGGCAGATAGATTGCGAAGAACGCGGGTTTTCTTATATGAAACCAGCCGCTCCGCTGGACATGAGAATGAACAGAGAGCAGTTCCTTACCGCAGAAAAGATTGTTAACGAATATACGGTCGGCGAAATAGCTGAAATATTAAAAAAATACGGCGAAGAAAAGTTTGCGAAGCAGATTGCCGAAGGAATTGTTAACGCGAGAAAAGTAAAACCGCTTAAAACGTGTGGAGAACTTACGAAAATAATCGAAGAAGCTATTCCGAAAAAGTTCCAACAGAACGGACCGGCGGCAAGAAAAAGTTTTCAGGCTTTGAGAATTGCGGTTAACGGCGAGCTCACAGGGCTTTACGACTGCGTTATCGGGCTTACAAGAAGGCTTAAAAAGGGCGGAAGAATAGTTATTTTAACTTTCCATTCGCTTGAAGACAGAATAGTTAAACAGGCGTTCAAATATCTTGAGTGCGACTGCATATGCGACAAGAGCATTCCGGTCTGCGTATGCGGTAAAAAACAGGAAATTGAAATAATAACAAAAAAACCGCAGATTGCAAGCGTTAGGGAAATGGCTATGAATTCCCGCTCGAAATGTGCAAAACTGCGAATTGCGGAAAAAATAATTTGAGAATGTGATAAGGAGAAACATTATGGCTGTAGCAACACCCGTTTTAGAGAGAAACGAATTAAACGAAAAAAGGGCGTTTAGACCTGCGGTTAAAATTACGGAAGAAGAGCATAACGCGCGCATTAAAAGCGCTTATGCAATGCTTATAGATCCTAAATCGAATGCTGACCAGGTATTGGGCAGAACTTCTGTATTACAGCAGGAATATGCGCAGGAAAGGGAAGTTGCGTTTGCTCCCGTAGTTGAAGCACCGGCACGCGTTGCATCGGTTCCGCTTCAGGTGCAGAGTGCAAGAACGAACGCGGCGGTTTTCCGCGCGGACAGCTACGTAAACCAGCGTAATATGCAAAGTGCGGCAATAGTCGCGGAAGATAATAGTTCGGAAGAAGAGAACGAAGACCTTCGTCCTACTCAGACGACTATTCAGTACAGAACAAAAGGCGTTCAAGCATCGGTTGAAGAGGGCAAAATTACAAACTTTGGCGCGGAAAAGCGTATGGGTTTGGGCAAAAAGGAAAAGATCGTAATTGCTGTAGTTGTTAGCGTTATAGTTGCAATTTTGGCTTTAATAATAATCAATTCCGCCGTTATCTCGAATATTAACAGCGAGATTAGCTCTCTTCAATCGTCTTTGACAACAGTAAAAGCTACATATAACGGTGTTAACGAACAAATTAACTCGGTTATGCAAAACGTTTCCGAAGCGTTTGAAGAATTTGTAGTAAATAACAATATGATAAAAGTAGGTTAATCAAACCATATTCGGGGGTTAATTAAAATTAAAAAGCTAAATAAAGCAGGTTTTTCCATTACTGTTTTACAAAAGAGGTTATTGTCATTAGGATTGGCAATAACCTTTATTTTTTGTTTAATTATTGCAAGACTTGTGTATGTTCAGCTTGCCTGGGGTTCGGAATTGAAATTGAAAGCGTGCGACCAGTGGAACAGAGAAATACCGGTGGTTGCAACGCGCGGAGTAATTTCGGACAGGAACGGCGTTGTGCTTGCAGGCAATAAAACTACTTACAGCGTTTTTGTGCGTCCAAACGCGGTGGAAAATGCGGAATACTGCGCAACCGTGCTCGGCGGTTTGTTTTCCGTAGACCCGAACAGTATCCTCCAAAAAATCAAAGGCGGAAAAGTTTCTGAAATAACCGTTGCAAGACAAGCCGATAAATCAAAAATTGAAAAACTTGTAACGTACAATCTTGCCGGAGTTTATTATTCGCGCGATAATTCCCGCGCTTATACGTATAACGATATGCTGTGTCAGGTGCTGGGTTTTACGTCTTCGGACGGCTCGGGACTTTCAGGAATAGAGAAATATTACAACTCGGTTTTAAGCGGCAAAGACGGTGAAATTCAGTATACGACCGACATAGTAGGCAAGGAAACGAAGAATTCGGTTGTGGTATATAAGGAAGCTGTAGGTGGCGACGAAGTTCGCCTTACGATAGACGCCGATATTCAGCTTGCCGCCGAAGACGCAATGAAAAAAGTGTACGCTTCTAGTAAAGCAAAAGCCGTATCGTGCGTGGTGTTAAACCCGCAAAACTTCGACATATTGGCTATGGTAAATTACCCTTCGTACGATTTGAACGACGTTCC
>CAZQFP010000084.1:0-4496 GCA_964592605.1 uncultured Clostridia bacterium
AGGTGAGTCCTATTTCAACTCTCTTTTCTCTGGGTAAATCTACACCGGCAATACGTGCCATATTGATTTAATTCCTCCGTTAAATTTTTAAAAATGTTTTTAATGTATATAAGCCGTGTTGCCGTGCGCCGTAAAATTTGGAATGTAGGCGTGAAAGCATACGGAATTGTTTTTAAAGTTTTTATTGTGTTCTGCGCAAGTGAAAAATCCCCGTAAACAGCTCTCTCCGTAAAACTCGGAGAAGCAAGTAAGACAAGGAAGGCAAGCGACGACCGCAATGAGTGTACAACGAAGTACACGATTAAGGCGGAGCGATGCCTGACACAGTATTGCGCCGCTTATACGGGTTTTAGTTCTTTGAACGCCAGGTTATACGCCCCTTAGTCAAATCGTAAGGGCTTATTTCGAGCTTAACGTTGTCGCCTTCAATAATTCTTATATAGTTAAGGCGGAGTTTGCCCGAAATGTACGCCGTAATGACGTGTCCGTTTGCAAGTTTAACCTTAAAAGTTGCGTTGGGAAGGCATTCTATAACCTTTCCTTCGGTTTCTATAACGTCGTCCTTAGACATTATTGCTCCTTATTAACCCTGACGCTGTTTGTGGCTCTTGTTCTTGGAACAGATAACCATAACTTTGCCGTTTCTTTTAATTACCTTGCACTTGTCGCACATGGGTTTTACAGAAGGTCTTACTTTCATAATTTACTCCTTTTTATATCGCAAACAATTTACTTAGTTTTCAGTCTGTGGGTTATTATAGATTTTCAATGCGGAATACACTTCCGAATCGAACACCTTTTCGCCGTTTACAAGTTTTAAAGCTATCGACTCCGCCTTTTGCGGCAAAAGTTTTAAATGCTTTAAATTTTTATTTTTGGGGCAGGCAAATTTTTTGAAGTTTCCGTCCACAACGGCTACCTTGCCGCCTTCAAGCACTTCGGCTATAAGATAGAACCTGTCTTTATCTCTGCCCTGCAAACTTTGGCAAATTCCGCCGATTTCAGCGGTTTTAACTTTCATACTTCACCGTTGACGCTTAAAGCGTGAGAATTTCTACTCCGTCTTCCTTTATCAAAACAGTATTTTCGTAATGAGCGGCGCATTTGCCGTCCGCAGTGGTTACCGTCCAGCCGTCTTCACGGTTGAAATTTACCTTCCACGTGCCCATATTTATCATCGGCTCTATGCAGATGGTCATTCCGGCTTTAAGCCGCATGCCCGTACCGCGCCTGCCAACGTTTGGCACTGCGGGGTCTTCGTGCATTTCTCTGCCTATTCCGTGCCCCGTCAGCGCGCGCACCACTCCGTAGCCGTTGGCTTCGGCGTGGCTTTGCACCTTGTAGCCTATATCGTACAGCGGAGTGCCTGCCTGCAAGCCTTCAACCGCTTTAAAAAAGCATTCTTCGGTAACTTTTACAAGTTTTTTTCTTTCTTCCGAAACGTTGCCTATTAAAAACGTTCTTGCGGCGTCGCCGTGAAAGCCGTTCTTTTCGGCGGTTATGTCAACGCTGACGATATCGCCGTCCAGAATAATTCTGTCGCCGGGAATGCCGTGAACGACAACTTCGTTTACCGAAACGCACGAGCTTGCAGGGTAACCTTCGTAACCGAGTTCGGAAGGTCTTGCTCCGCACGAAGTGATGTACCTGTATACGAGTTCGTCCACTTCCTTGGTAGTCATTCCCGCGCGTATGTTTTTGCCGACAAATTCAAGCGTTTCCTTAACTATGCGGCAACTTTCGCGCATAAGCTCTATTTCGTTTTGGTTTTTAACGGTTATCATTTAAGCGTATCTAATATTTTTGTTATTGAAGCGAACACTTCGTCCGCACTGCCGTTGCCGTCCACCGTTTTCAGCTTGCCCTGTGCGCCGTAATATTCGGCGAGCGGTGCAGTCTGTTCTCTGTAAGTTTTCAGCCTTGCGGCTACGGTTTCGGGGTTATCGTCGTCGCGCCGGTAAAGTTTTTTACCGCACTTTGCGCAGGTTTCCGCGCCGTTCAACGTTGAAACGTGGTAACTTTCGCCGCAAACGCACACGCGCCTGCCGCAAATTCTGTCCAAAAGCAACTTTTCGTCAACTTCAATGTTGAGACAGATATCTATGTTTGAAAATTTGTCCAGCTCGGTTGCCTGAAACACGTTGCGGGGAAATCCGTCGAGCATAAAACCGCCCTTTACGTCCGCCTTTGCAAGCCTTTCTTCAACTATTTTGCAAGTAACTTCGTCGGGAACAAGTTCTCCCCTGTCGATATATGACTTGGCTACTTTACCGATTGGCGTACCGCCCTTTATGTTTGCACGGAAGATATCGCCCGTGGAAATATGCGGAAGCGAATATTTACTTTCGATTTTGCTTGCCTGCGTGCCTTTGCCCGCACCGGGCGCACCGAGTAAAACAATCTTCATTTTACTGCCCCTATCTCTTTTGCCCGTCTAAAACACAGAGAAGCGAGTTAGGCGAGAAGTGCGCGTATGTCATTTTGAACAAAGTGAAAAATCTCAAAAATCCTTCGACTATGCTTTGCGCCTTATATAAAACTTTTTACAATAATGTGCGCAAACCTTCGAGCTATGCTCTCGGGCAGGATGACAACTGCGTTGAACCTTATTTCAAGAAGCCCTTATAATTCTTCATCATAAGCTGGCTTTCCATCTGCTTATCAAGTTCGAGCGCAACCGAAACAACAATCAGAATACCCGTTGTAGAGAATACCGAAAGCAGTGAAAGATTGCTCATTCCCAAACTTGCGAGCACCATCGAAAGTATCGAAGGTATGAAAGCTACAAGCGAAAGATATATAGCTCCGAAAAGAGTAATTCTCTTTGAAATCTTTTTAAGATAGTCCGCGGTGGGCTTACCGGGGCGAATACCCTGTATAAAGCCGCCGTTCTGCTGAATTGTCTTTGAAACGTCTTCGGGGTTGAACTGCATTGACGCATAGAAATACGAAAATGCAAAGATAAGCAAGCACAGTACAACCATGTAGATAAGCTGACCGTACCAAGCGCCGTTACCCGAGAACCATTCTACAATGCCCTGCTGTGCGGGGTTTTCGGAAGAACAGAACAGACTTATTATCATCTGCGGGAAAGAAATAATTGCAAATGCGAATATCAGCGGCATAACGCCCGAGCCAGATATTTTCATAGGAATTACCGACGACTGTCCGCCGTACATCTTTCTTCCCTTAACCTGCTTTGCATACTGAACGGGTATCTTCCTTTCGGAAAGGTCTACGGTTACGATTGCCATAAACTCAACAACCGTCAAAATTACAAAGCCGAGAATTTCCCAAAGCGCCGTAAGGTTACCGCCGAAAAGTTCGCCGAATTTAGCAACCAGCGTAAGACCTGCGGTAGAAATTATACCAACAAAGATTATAAGTGAAATGCCGTTGGAAACGCCGTGATCGGTTATTCTTTCGCCAATCCACATAACGAGCATAGAACCTGCGGTGTAAACAACCGTAAGGAATATACCCGCAATCCAGGTTGCTGCGGTATCGCTTATAATTCCGTTGGAACCGCCGCCGAACATGCTGAGCACTAACGCGTTTTCCTGAATACCGAAATTGATGATGATGCCGATAGCCTGCGCAACAGCAAGAAGAATTGTTACGTATCTTGTAATCTGAGCAATTTTCTTTCTGCCGTCTTCACCCTGTTTGGAAAGGCGCTCTAATGCAGGTATGCCCACCGTCAACAACTGAATGATAATCGACGCGTTAATGTACGGGCTTATGCCGAGCGCGAATAACGTTGCATTGCCGAGCGAGCCGCCGGTTATCGACGACATCAGTTCAAGGAACGTATTCTTTCCAATCGCTTCGCCGAACGTTCCGGGATCTATGCCGGGAACGGGAATATAACAGCCCAAACGGAAAATTAGAAGCAAAAGAAGAGTCATAAAAATCTTCTTTCTTATCTCTTTAACCTTAAAGCAGTTTTTTATTGTTTCAAACATTATGACTCCTTACCGCAGGTTGTCCCGCGGGGGTGTTAAATCTAAATATAACGGGCTATTCACCCAATGCAAAGAAACAAGCAGAACCAGGAAAGCGAGTACCGACCGACGCGAGTTTACTTGAAGTAAATGAGCAATGCGGCACGGAGCTTGACACCGTTATGCGAAGTTTATATGCGTTGGGAAAACTTATTCCGCAATTTCTGCCTTACCGCCGGCCTTTTCAATAGCTTCCTTTGCAGAAGCCGAGAATTTAGCCGCCTTTACGGTAAAAGCAACTTTTATTTCGCCTGTGCCTAAAACTTTAAGACCTGCGGAATTTTTAACCTGCTTTGCAAGTCCGTTCTTTGCAATGTAATCGAAGTCAACAACGGTGCCTGCGGGTACCTTTTCAAGCTGGCTCAAATTTACTATGGTGTATTCGGTTGCCCATTTATTGTGGAAACCGCGCTTGGGTATTCTTCTTGCAAGCGGCATCTGACCGCCTTCAAAACCGGGACGAACGCCGCCGCCCGAACGCGCCCACTGACC
>CAZQFP010000085.1:0-4478 GCA_964592605.1 uncultured Clostridia bacterium
GCTTCTGCAACGGCAATGTCTTCGTTGTGGGGGTCAACCACGAACATAACGCCGGGGAGCTTGCTCATTCCGCGGATACCGCCGAGATTGGTCTGCAATTTTTCAAATTCTTCGCGGAGTTTTGCAACTTCCTTTTTGGGAAGAAGGTCGAACTCGCCGTTTTGTTCCATCTTTTCGATTTTAACCATTCTGTCAATGCGCGAACGGATGGTTTTGAAGTTGGTGAGCGTGCCGCCGAGCCAACGCGAATTTACGTAGTACATACCGCAACGTTCAGCTTCTTCCTTAACGGCGTCCTGAGCCTGCTTTTTAGTACCGACGAAAAGAATTGTTTTGCCTGCTTTTGCCTGTTCGCAAACAAACGCGTACGCTTCTTCGATAAGCCCTACGGTAAGCTGCAGGTCGATAATGTGAATGTCGTTACGAGCGGCGTAAATGTATTTCGACATTTTGGGGTTCCATTTTCTTGTCTGGTGCCCGAAGTGTACGCCCGCTTCGAGCAGTTGTTTCATTGAAATTACTGCCATTTTAATTCCTCCGTTTACCTCCCCGAAAGCGCGGCTTTTTCGGCGCTTATACGCGGTAATTGAAAAGAATTTTACCGCCACGGAGCGCCCGCCCTTCGGGTGTGAAATTTTACAGCTTTGATATTTTAGCAAATATAATTATATTTGTAAAGCAGTTTTTTATGATTTTTGAAAAAGTAAATATTGTAATGCAAACAAAAAACCGCGCGGGCAATAACCCGCGCGGCCGAATTTTTTGTTATGCGGCTTTTGTAAGCGTCATACTGAGCACTGAAGCCGACCCTTCTTCTTTATAGTTTTCGCCAAAAGACTTATCAAGAGTTAAGTAAATCACGTCGCCCGCAGTAAGTTCAAGCGTAACGGTCCACGAGCTTGTTGTTTTACAGTTACATTCGTAACCCGGTTTGTCTGTAGTAGCGCCCGCATGAATATAAAGTGAATTATCGTCGGTCATGTCGTTGTAATCGCCGCTACCGTTTACCTGTAACCATAAATACCCGTAGGGATATTTTCTTGCCATTAAGAACTGACCTGTAAACGTAAGCGTATATTTACCGGGAGCTACGCCGTCTGCAACTTTGTAGCCTACCAACGTATGTCCCTGAAGACTGGGAGCAACGGCTGTACCAAGTTCAAGCACCTTAGGCTGCATTTCACCTATTGTTACCGTGTATTCGCCTACTTCTTCATGCGTGAACGAGAAGACTATAGCCTTACCTTTTGTTGCTTCGAAATCTGCGTAGGTTCCCGACGAAATAAGCGGCTTATTTCCTATACCAACGGTAACGCCTTCCGGAACGGTCAATCCGTACGTTTTGGTTTCATCAGGCGTGAACGTATAGCTGTCTACTCCGTCAGTATTATTGGAAACGGTTACGTTTACCGTGTTGTTGCCGTATGATAAAGATTTACCTTCAATTTCGTTTGTCAATTCTACTTTCATTATGTAGTTAGAGTATTTGGAAGAGTTCACCGAAAGATACAACGATATAGTTTCACCCGCCAAAACCGGCAACTCTACGCTTACAATGTTAGAACGCGCGGCTCCTACTCTGGTAATTGTTGCTTTACTGTTAGCACTTGTGCCGTTTATTGAAACACTATTGAACATTAATTGAGTTTCGGTTGACAAGTATTCGAATGAAAACAGATAAGTGCCCGATTTGTCTGCAACAATATCCATGTAATGAACGTTCTGAGTAGCAGATACAAAGTTCGCACCCACTATGGCATCCCAATGCTTGCCGGCAGCATCTACTTCAACCACGTTGTTTACCGTCTTGCCGGCAGCTTCTGCAGGCAGAGTGTACGTGCCGTTCGTGTCGCCGCAACCGTTCGTGCAGGTTGACGTGCCGTTCAAACCGTCGAATTGCCATTCGTAATTATGCCCGAGCGTAGGTATTTGAGTTACGTGGCTTTGACCGTCGCAACCTTCGACCGTGCAGTGAAGAGATTTACTGCCCGACGTAGTACACGTGGGTTCAACGTCTACCGTCCACTCGCTTGCAAAGGTATGTGCATAGGGGTCAACGGGCGCAGTCGTGGGAGCCTGCTGTTCGCCGCAAAGCATGCAATATTTAGTATGCGTGCCTTCCGCCATACAGGTTGCGGGGGTAAGCGCAAAGTATCTTGCAGACCATGCGTGAGCGTTTTCGTCAACGGGGACTGCTACCGCGCTGTCTGCGTTCGTAGCGCCACATTCCGAGCAGTGATACGATTTAGAACCCGCCGCCTGGCACGTAGCCGCAACGTCTATTACGTATTCGCTTTCATCCCAAGTATGGGGGAGCATATTAATTGTTGTTCTTCCGGTGTAACTGGAACATCCCGTTCTGGTGCAATGGTGGGATTGATAACCTACTTTCGAACACGTAGCCGCGGTATCAACCGTCCATTCGTCCGAATAATCGTGTCCAAGACTTTTAATTGTAACCGCCGTAACTTCTTCTGAAGTCATGGGGCGCATAAATTCCCTATCCCAGGCAGACGATTTGCATTTGGAACAATAAAAATGGGACTGAGAATAGCCGTTGGCAGTACACGTTGCGGCTTTAACCGTTCTCTGCGTTACACTTGCATGCGCCGCGGGTATTTCGTAATTTGCAATCCAATCTTCATCAGATATGGGGTTCAATAATTTTACGCCGTCAGTGCCGGCAAACTTAGCATCACATACTGTACAAGCATAGTACGATTGATGTCCGTCTTCCGTGCAGGTTGCGGCTTGATAGTTTTTCTGAGAATCAAACCAATCGTAAGTATGTTCCGCCAACGCGTATTCCACAGGCGCGTCTATAGAAGACAGGCAATCCGCATCTGAGAAATACTTTTCACAGTTTTCGCATTGCCAATAAGCGTCGTGTCCTTTAACCGCACATGTTGATTGGGTTGCAGCATATTCCGTTGCCAAGTGTCCCGTTGCTAAAATTTCAACAGACTCACCCGTAGCGCCGCAGCCTTCAACCGTGCAGTGTTTCGACTTAGAACCGATTTCAATGCAGGTGGGTTCAAAGTCCACCGTATATTCTTCCGACCAAACGTGTCCTGTTGCCGCTATTTCGGTTGATTCGTTCGTACCGTTACAGCCTTCAACCGTGCAGTGTTTCGACTTGGAACCTGCTTCGGTACAGGTAGGTTGAGCGTCAATAGTATATTCGGTCGCCCAAACGTGGCCCGTCGCCGCTATTTCGGTTGATTCGTTCGTACCGTTACAGCCGTCAATCGTACAGTGGTAAGACTTGGAGCCTGCTTCCGTGCAGGTGGGTTCGGCGTCCACAGTATATTCGGTTGCCCAAACGTGGCCCGTTGCTTCTATCACAGTGATGTCCTTGGTTTCGTTGCAACTCTTGCAGTGAATTGACTTTGAGCCGTCTTCCGTGCAGGTTGCCGCTACGTCTACCGTGTAGTCGTCAGCCCACTCGTGCACGTGCACGCTCACCTGTTCACAGGCGGCAAACGCCGCAACCGAACATGCCGCGGCCGCGCCTATTAACAACCCGAGTAGCGCCTTCGTCAGTTTTTTCATAATATATCTCCCGAAATTTAATACAGATTTAACAAAACATTTAAGGGAGATTATTGCGTTATGTAATAACGCAATAAGGGCTAGCCCTTAACTAATTTATAAATGTATAATTATGCGTATTAAATTTTATTATAACAATTTATATTTTATGTATAAATTTCTAAATGTGCCCTGGTTTTTGAATAAATATAAAAAAATAATACACTATCGGCAATTTTGCGTCAAGTGTATTTACTGTTTAATTATAAATATATTCAAAAATGTTATTTATTAACAGGATTATACTTTAAAAAGTCTGTAAATTACAGATTTTCAGTCAAAAACTCTTCGGCTTCGCTTGCCGAAATATAACCTAGCGACTTTGCCGCTTCTTCGCCGTTTTTAAAAACTATTACGAGCGGAATAGACATTATTCCGTATTTAACAGAAAGAGTGGCGCACTCGTCCACGTCTACCTTTATAAAAGTTGCCTTATCGAAAAATTTTTCGCTCATGTTTTCCATAACGGGCGCAAGCATTTTGCAAGGGCCGCACCAATTCGCAAAAAAGTCGCAAACTACGGGCTTGTCCCCTTTTAAAATTTCTTCGAAGCGAGCTTCGTTTACCTGTTCAACCATTTTTAATCTCCTATACGTTCTTTTGTAAGTATGAGTAAAAATCTTTAAAATAAACCTTAACGGTGTTGCCGTCCGCCATATTTTTTATATCTGCGGCTAGTGCTTCAAGTTCAGAACCGCCTATTACCGCCACGTATTCCGCGCCCAGTTTGTCGGCGTACTTCATCTGCGCCTTTACGCTACGTCCCATTAAGTCCACTTCCGCGCTTATGCCCGCGCCGCGCAGCGCAGTTGCAATTTCAAGCGCCTTTGCACGGCTTTCGTCGTCCATTCCCGCAATATATATGAGGGGCTTTTGCTCTTCGGGGA
>CAZQFP010000086.1:0-4432 GCA_964592605.1 uncultured Clostridia bacterium
AGGAAGTACATGATTTGCCTTTCCGCATTTTTTTATATACTTGACTAAAAAAGTGTCATTTAAGACTTATATACTTTAACGGTATTAAAAAAATTCAAATTTTTAAGGTAATATTTTATTCGCCCCTGTTTTTAATCTGACGGGCGGGAACACCGGCAACAACCGCGTAGGGCGGTATGTCTTTCGTAACTACGCTTCCTGCCGCAACAACCGCGCCTTTACCGATACGCACTCCTTTTAAAATTACCGAATTGGAAGCTATCCAAACGTCGTCTTCTATAATAATCTCTTTTGCAGTATGCCCTTGTTTGGTTATAGGCGTGTCCTTGTCGATAAACAGGTGGTTACTGTCGTTTATCACTACGTTGGGACCCAAAAGCACGTCGTTGCCCAAAGTTACGCCGCTCCGCGCGGTTATGCTTACGTTGCGATTGAAAATAAGATTGTTTCCGAGTTTTACGTTTTCCGGAAAGTTTATTACGAGACCGGGATGCAGGAACTGAAAATCAACGCCACCGGGCATAGTAAACTTATAAAAAATTTTACGCTTTTTCGGACCGATTCCCGCCGACGGCAAAGAGTTTACTATATCTTGTTCTTTATACCATTTTTCCGAAGCTAATCTTATTTTTTTGCAACGCCTAATATAAAAATAAAGGCTGATACGCTCCGATAAACTCGGTTTATTTCTTTTTTTCCCGACTATTCCGGTACGCTCTCTGAAAGAAATATGTTCCATAATCTTACTTTATCACAGTATTCGGATTTTGGCAAATGTAATTATAAAAAATTATAGCCATATCATGTAATTCACTTGACATTATATTTTTTTATGCTATATTTAAATCAAGTGTTTTAAAACGGTTGTTTTAAAAAAAGGAGTGTTATGCCACCTAAAGCAAAATTTACGCGTGAAGAAATAGTTTCCACGGCTTTAAAAATTATTGAAGAACAGGGGAAGGACGCGCTGACTGCAAGGTCGCTGGGTGCTGAGCTTGGCAGTTCCGCGCGCCCGATATTTACAGTGTTTAATAATATGGAAGAAGTGCAATTAGCCGCAGAAGATATGGCAAGGCGCATTTACGAAAGTTACGAAGACGACTGTATGAAGCAGGAAAATGCGTTCAAAGGTTCTGGTATTGGCTATATTATGTTTGCCGCAGAGCATCCGCGGCTTTTTCAGCTTTTGTTTATGACAGAAAGCAAGTGCATTCCCGATACCGCCAACGTGTTACGCGGAATCGATAATTACTATGACGTAATTTTAGATACCATTGTAAAGGAATACGGCGTAAGTAAAAAAGTGGCAGAGCGCATTTACTTACATCTTTGGATTTATTCGCACGGCATAGCTTCGCTTATTGCAACAAACGTGTGCAGTTTTACCCAGAAAGAAATTTCTGAGCTACTTTCAGACGCAGGCGCTGGAATTATAAAAAAAGTTATTACGGAGAATAAAAATGATTAAAGCGCAGAATATTGTAAAGACCTACAACGGCGGAAGCGTACAGGTTTTAAAGGACGTTTCTTTGCAAATAGAAGAAGGTGATTTTGCCGTTATTCTCGGTGCTTCCGGTTCGGGCAAATCAACGCTTTTGAACGTGCTTTCCGGTTTAGAAAAGGTAGATAGCGGTAGCGTTTTTTATAACGACAAAAATATTTCCGAATTTCCCGATAAACAGCTCACTCAGTTCAGAAAGGAAACCGTCGGATTTATCTTTCAGCAATACTATTTATTGCCACATCTCAGTGTTGACGGCAACGTAAAAATGGGTGCACAGCTTTCCGGGAATAAGGATTACCGCGAAATTATTAAGGCAGTGGACCTTGAAGATAAGCTAAAAAACACTCCGGCACAGCTTTCCGGCGGCGAGCAACAGCGCGTTTGCATTGCACGTGCGCTTGCAAAAAATCCGCGCGTGCTGTTTTTGGACGAACCAACGGGCGCGCTGGACGAAGAAACCGGGCGTAACGTTTTGGATTATTTAATTAAACTACGTAAAGAAAAGGGCTTTACCATGATTATGGTAACCCATAACCAAAATATAGCCGAAACCGCCGACACGGTAATAAAAATGAACAGCGGAAAAATTGTAGATATCTCTAAAAATTCTAAGCCCAAAACGGCGTACGAGATAGGTTGGTAAGTATGATAATAAGTTTAAAGGACTGCTTGAAACTTATAGCCGTATCAATCGTTTGCGTTTGCGCGGTGTTTGTCTGCACGTTTTTTCTCAATTTTTACCTTGACGTGGTTTCGCTTCGCGGCGAAGTAACCGATCCCGCAATGCTAACGCTTTACGATTCGCAGCTAGGAATGGCGCAGGCTACCGTAGGGATTACAGGCGGTTGTCTTGGAGCGCTTGCCGTAATATTGCTTGTTTTCTATATAAAACTGCATATAGATGCAAACTTGCGGCTACTCGGAGTTTTGAAAGCCATGGGCTGGTCAAACGCGAAAATAGCGTTAAAATTCTGGGTGTTCGGGCTTAGCGTGTTTGTCGGTTGTGCGCTCGGCTTCGGCTCAGCATTCATTGCAATGCCTACAATTTATAACGGACTGGTGGTGGAGCCGCTCAAAGATATTGTTACAATAAACTTCCACGCGGTGCTTTTGGTTTGTCTTGTGGTTGCACCTACGGTGATATTCACGGCAATTTCGTGCGGTTATGCGTATTTGGCTTTGAAAAAGCCCGTTGCGGATATGCTTCGTGGCGTAGCTTCGCGCAAACAGAAAGCATATAAAGTAAAAAAGCTCAGCGACCGCGACTTTTTAAAAGATATGGCGTTTTCAACTCTGAAAGCCAAAAAATCACTAGCATTTTTTGTTGCGTTTGCGTGTTTTTGCTTTTCGGCAATGGTGCAGATGTCAATTTCAATGAAAGACTTGTCTAACGACGGCGCAATGTGGGTGCTTATTTTGGTAATAGGTCTTGTACTTGCATGCCTTACAATCGTGCTTGCGGTAACGTCGCTTATAAGCGGCAACAAAAAGACGGTTTCAATAATGAAAGCGTTCGGGTATTCACTCAAGGAATGTGTGTTTAGCGTGCTCAGCGGCTACGCAATATTTGCTGTAATTGGTTTTGTGGTGGGAACGCTTTATCAATTCGGACTGCTTTCGCTGATGATGGGGCTATTTTTCAAGGAAATAGAGTACGGTTTTGACGTGCCGGCGCTGTTTATAACGCTTGCGGCGTTTATCGGCTTTTGCGGCATTGTTTTTGGCTGGTATACGTACAAGATAAATAAAATTTCAGTAAAAGAAGTAATGCTTGAAATTTAAAGGCGTGTCTTATTATGCTTGCGGAAAAATCCAAAAGTGCAAATCGGTTTAATATGTAATATGTTTTGCCGTAGCTCAACTTGACATAAATAATAGTTTAATATAAATAAAAAGCCACCGATTTAATCGGTGGCTTTTTATTTATTTGTCTTCATCTTCATCGTGGCACGTATTCAAAACAATTTTCGTCGGATTGTAGCTTTCATTTGCAATAAGTGTTGTGCTTGAAGAATGACTACTGTCGGCTTGACCGGTTTCCTGTACTGCTTTGAGTATCTCGTCAAACTTATCGTCCATGCTTTATTCTCCTTTTTAAAATAATAAAACTAATATTGTTGCAATCATTGCCGCAACAAATGAAAAACACATCCACAAAGATACCTTATATCGCTTTGTCTTTTTTTCGACAACGGGAACATTAAAATTTGTTGCATCTCTTAAAATTACAATCATTGCGGTATTCATATCATTGATTGTTGTATCAGAATCTTCATATTTTATTAAGTTAAAATTATTAAAATATTCTGTATTAAATATTTTAAATCTTCTTGTACAGAGAACGATTATTAAAAATATTAATGCGATTAAAAAAACCACAATTGAGCAAAAAAAGAAAATGACTTGAACTACTTCTATAAAACTAAATACCGTTTGGTGAAGAAGAGCTTTAATATTATCTAATTGAATGATTTGAAAATAAAAAGGCAATGCGGTTATCATAAAAGTTAACAAAATTCCCGCTCTTGCATCAATTGAATGACTTCTTTCAAAAGTTGCTTTATATGCGTTTAAAACCGATTGAAATACAGGTGATGTTATGTCATCGTACTTTTTATTATTTCTTTCCAATTCTGCATCCTATAAATAACGTATTTTACAAATTATATAATAAACAGATTTTATGTATAATAAACACAAGAAATAAAGATTTATATAGCATTGTTTCTATAAAAAATTTGTGCTCAATAATAAATACTGCTGGAAATTTGCGCGTAAAACGCAAAGCATCGTTACGCTCGCGCGAACCGTTGGTGTTCAATTCAAACAGCAGAATAAATAACGGACTGTTGTCATATGGCAACAGTCCGTTATTGGTACTCCCGCTGGGAATCGAACCCAAAACTGCCCCTTAGGAGGGGGCTGTTA
>CAZQFP010000087.1:0-4335 GCA_964592605.1 uncultured Clostridia bacterium
TAGTTGCCGGTTTTCACTAAAATAAGAGTAACCAAACGGCTACTCTTATTTTTTTTCGTTGCCTTGATTGGCTTGGTGAACGTAGGCGAAACGCCTTAAATAAAAACGCACAAGAATATATGGTAAATTTTTGCGCGTTGACAACGGTTGCATTTTAAACTATAATAAATTTAGTATGTTACTTGATAAAGAATGTAAAAGTTGCCTGTTTAACAGCCAGATGAAAAAGGTTGAAGCCGAACAGACCGATAGCGTAAAACTTTCCGAGTTTAAAAACGGCGTAAAGTTACTGTGCGAAAATCCGCCGCAAAACTACTGCGCGCCGCTGTTAATGCGCGATATAAACTCTCTTCACTGCAAAATTTTCGGCAAGGGCATAGACTATTCGCGCGAGAAAGCGCTGTTTAACGGCAAACTTCTTGCTTTGGAAGACGAAATTTTTGCAACCGTTCAAGCCGCACCCGATCCGTTGGAGTGTGCCTTGAAGTTTGCAATGGCGGCTAATTATATCGATTTTGCCCGTCTTTCCGATATAGGCGAAGAAGCAGTAAACTACGTGCTTTCGGCGGCTTTAAAGGCTGAGCCGCGTCAAAAAGATTTTCAACTTTTCCGCGCTGAACTTGCGCGTGCAACTTCGCTTTGTTATCTGCACGACAACTGCGGTGAAATAGTACTCGATAAAATTTTAATCCGCACGATAAAGGAACTTTACCCGCAAATAAGCATAACTTCGGTTGTGCGCGGCGCGCCAATAATTAACGACGTTACAAAAGCCGACGCCGCTTTCATAGGGCTTGAAAAGTACGCAAAAGTTATTGATAACGGCACAAACGTTCCCGGTACGTATTTGAATGAAGTTTCGGAGCCTGTCAAAGACGTGTTAAGGACGAGCGATATAATAATTTCAAAGGGGCTGGGCAATTTGGAAACGCTGTACGGCGAAGGCTTTTTGGCGTATTACTGTTTTACGTGCAAATGCGAACATATTGCAAAACGCTTTAATTCGCCGCTGTGGTCGGCGGTTTTCGTAAAAGAAGGTGCGTGTTGACAAACGCGCGGTGCTCTGTTACAATAAAATAACAGCGGCAAGGGGACATAATGATGGAAGAAAACGAAGAATATTCCGATAAAAGTTATTCTGCGGAGAGTGAAGCGGAATTGGAAACTCAGCCTTTGAATAACGACGAAGAAGGCTCTACATATTCTGATTATACGGATGAAAGCGTCGTTTCCGAAGCCGAAGTTGCAGAAGAAGAACACGGCGGCATAGTTGAAGAATTTTCCGCCGAAACCAACATTGAACGCGTTGCCCGCTTAACTAAACTTCCGGCAAACACGGCTGTTTATTTCGTTGCGGCAATTTATTTAATCGTCGGCGTGCTTTGCGTAGCAATAACCAAACAGGTAACCGAAGTTTTGCCGTATATCGTCGGCGGAATGATGGCACTTATCGGTGTCGTGCAGTTTATAGTATCGCTTATAAAACGCGAATACCGCAACACAAAAAACAACCGTACGGCAAGCTCGCTGATTATCGCCGCGCTAGGCGTAATGATTTTAGTGCAAAAAGTAGACCCCGAAAACGACCCGATAATGCTCATTTCGGTTGCCTGGGGAATTTTGGGACTGTTCGAAGCGGCTCATGCGTTCAATCATGCTTTCAGCCGTATAGCGCAGTCCGAACGTTGTATTTACTATTTTATAAAGGGAATAATTGAGTGTGCGGTTGCCTTTTTGCTGTTGTACCAACCCGAAAGCGAAGCTACGCATCACTTCCATATAATAGTTCTCGGCGCAAATCTGATATTCGACGCCATAACAATGATACCGCCGATTAAAAATCTGCTTTCAATGAAGTAGGGGAATTTTATTGCAATGAAGGCTACGAATTTAGACTTAATGAAACTTGCGCAGGCTTTTGACGGCGAATTTTGCCTTTCTGACTTTTCGCCCGACGAACTCGACGAGCTTTTGGGGCTTTTGGACGAAAATATGACCTGCGACCAAATCAGAGAAAAGTACTTTGAATTTTACGACGATATCAAGGACCGCACTCTCGAAAAACACAAATGGAGCGACTGATTGTCAATAAGTCATTCTAAGTGCAGTGAAAAATTTTATAAAAATCCCCCGACGCTATATTGCGTCGGGGGATTAACTTAATAATTAAATTTTACATAACGACGATGTTGTTTTCTTCAAACAGCTGTTTGCAATCCTTGGGGAAGTGATCGTCGGTAATAAGCACGTCGATATCTTCTATTCTCGCAAAGGTGTAGGGATTGATTTTGCCTATTTTGGAACTGTCAAGCATCATATAAACCTGGCGCGCCTTAGCGAAAACCTGCTTCAAAAGTTCGCTTTCAATCTGGCTGTTGCATGAAAAGCCCTGTTCTGGGGTGAACGCCGTAGCCGAAACTATTGCAATTTCAAAATTGGTTCTGTCAAAGTATTCTTTTGCGGCAGGGGAAGAAGTGGAAAGATTGTCTTTCATCAGCTGTCCGCCGACAACGGTAATGTTCACGTTCTTTTTCTGCGCAAGTTCCATTGCAACGGCTATACCGTTGGTGAAAATGTTGCACTTTATGTCGGGCATTTCTTTGGAAAGATACATGGCCGTAGTACCGCCGTCAAGAAACACGCTTGAGCCTTCGTCTATAAGGTCGGCGGCCTTCTGTGCAATAACAATCTTTGCGTCGGTGTTTATGGTAGTCTTTTTTGTGTAGGCTTCGCCTGAAACCTTCTGTACTTCCTTAACCGACATTGCGCCGCCGCGAATACGTATAATTCTACCGTCTTCTTCAAGCTGGAACAAGTCGCGTCTCAGCGTCATCTGCGAAACGTTGGGAAAAACTTCTTCAAGCTGTTCAAGCGACATCTTGCCGCGCTTATCGAGTATTTCGGCTATTTCTTCTATTCGCTCCCTTTTCATATAAAATAACTCCTGTGAAAAAATAACATTGTTTATCGATATTAAAGTTATTGTAATATATTAACACAAATTTGTCAACATAATAAGCGAAATATTTAACAAATTTTTCTTTATGGTGTTATTTTCTTTCATAATTATTGTAAGAAAACATTTTATAAAAACAATATGTGCAGCTAAATAATTTGTAAACTTCAAAATGCTTGCATTTGCGGACGGCAAAACATATAATACTATTATATTTATATGTTTTTTAAAAGACTGAGAGCCGATTTGGCTGCGGCTATGGAAAACGATCCGGCGGCGCGCAACAAATTGGAAGTATGGCTTACGTATTCGGGAATACGCGCTTTAAGCAGTCATCGGTTTGCAAGCGCGCTGTATAAACTTCACTTAAAACTTTTTGCAAGAATAGTATCTCAGCGCTGTAAAAGGCGGACGGGCATAGAAATTCATCCCGCCGCGAAGATAGCCGCGGGAGTTTTTATAGACCACGGTGCGGGCGTTGTTATAGGGGAAACCGCCGAAGTGGGTGCGGGCACGGTAATTTATCAGGGAGCAACGCTCGGCGGCACGGGCAAACAAACGGGTAAACGCCATCCAACGGTCGGTAAAAACTGCGTAATTTCCGCGGGCGCTAAAATTCTCGGCAATATCACCGTGGGAGACTGCGCAAAGGTCGGCGCGGGCGCGGTGGTTTTAAAGGACGTTCCGCCGCATGCAACGGTAGTGGGAGTGCCTGCCCGCGTTGTAAAAATACAGGGAAACGGCGTAAATAAGGAAAAATACGACCCGTATCTTGCAGAAATCTGCCGCCTGCGCGAACGGACGGCGGAGCTTGAACGGCGGGTCGTTCAACTGGAAATTTCAATAGCCCAGACAAAAGGAGTCGGACAATGAGAATATATAATACGCTTACGCGCAGAAAGGAAGAGTTTGAACCGCTTGAAGACGGCAAAGTCAAAATGTACGCGTGCGGCATAACCGTTTCGGGCGAAGCGCACGTAGGACACGGCTATCAGGCGCTTATCTACGACGTAATGCGCAAGTACCTTGAAAAGAAGGGCTACAAAGTAACCTACGCCCGCAACTATACCGACGTTGACGACAAAATTATAGCTAAGAGCAGGGAAACGGGCATTCCCGCCGATATATACGCCGCCGAAATGATTAAAAAGATTGATAAGATAATGGCGGAAATGGACGTGGACGAGCCTACTTTATGGCTTAAAGCCACTGAAAATATCGGCAATATCATCGATTTTATTGAAAAACTTATAGAAAGCGGACACGCCTACGCGGCAGATTGCGGCGACGTTTACTTTGACGTTTCCAGCTTTAAGCGGTACGGTTGTCTTTCCAACCGTTCGGTTGAAGATATGCTTGACGGCGTGCGAGTGGAAAAC
>CAZQFP010000088.1:0-4313 GCA_964592605.1 uncultured Clostridia bacterium
GTCGCGGTCTCCAAAACCGTCGGTTGCATGTTCGAATCGTGTCTCCCCTGCCAAAATCCCAACCAAAACGGTTGGGATTTTTTATGTTATCTAATTATGTGTAACATAGTACTTTGCAAAATAAGCAAATCAAACCTTAACGTCGCCTTTTTGACCTAAAACAGCCGAATTTTCGGTTAAAACGGGTTTAACTTCGTTTTCAATAAATTCCACTACTTGTGAAGGCGCTCTGCCTATAAACTTCTTCGCATCAAGTATTTCGTCAAGTTTTCCGTGCACTGCGGCAAATTCGTTACAACCTTTTATAAGTTCAATCAAATTGTTCTCAAGCCCGTTCTCTTTAACGTTTTTGCCTGCTTCCATTGAAAGCACTCTTATTTTTTCGTGCAACTGCTGACGGCTTCCACCCGCCTTTACGCATTCCATAATAATATTTTCCGTAGCCATAAACGGAAGCTCCGCCGCAATGTGCCGCGCAATAATTTTATCGTACACCACAAGGTTTTCCGAAACGTTCATATAAATATTCAAAATACCGTCCAAAGCTAAAAACGCCTGCGCAATAACAATTCTTCTGTTCGCGCTGTCGTCAAGCGTTCTTTCAAACCACTGAGTGCCCGCAGTAATTGCGGTATTCATAGGCAACGAAATCACGTACCTTGCCAGCGAGCCTATTCTTTCACTGCGCATGGGATTGCGCTTATAAGCCATTGCCGAAGAACCTATTTGCGATTTTTCAAACGGTTCTTCTATTTCCTTCATATTCTGCAAAATACGAATATCGTTAGAAAATTTATACGCACTCTGGGCAATTTGCGAAAGTACGCACAGCACGTTGTAGTCGAATTTCCTGGGGTACGTCTGTCCCGTAACACCGTAAACCTTGTCAAAGCCGAGTTTTTTAACAACGCGCTTTTCAAGTTCTTTAACTTTGCTTTCGTTGCCGCAGAAAAGCTCCATAAAGCTAGCCTGCGTACCGGTAGTTCCCTTAACACCGCGCAATTTAAACGCTTTTTGCAGGTTTACAAGGTTGTTGTAGTCCATTGTCAAATCCTGCAACCACAGCGTTGCGCGCTTGCCGACCGTAGTAAGCTGAGCGGGTTGCAAGTGCGTGAAACCGAGCGTGGGCAAATCCTTGTACTTTAAGGCAAACTTTGCAAGTTTGTCCATAACGTTTACAAGTTTAGTTTTGATAATTTCAAGCGCGTCTGAAATAATAATTAGTTCCGAATTACAGTCAACGTAACAGCTTGTCGCTCCTAAATGTATAATCGGTTCAGCCGAAACAGCCTGCGCGCCGAAAGCCTTTACGTGCGCCATTACGTCGTGGCGTACTTCCCTTTCGTATTTTTCGGCAAGTTCGAAGTTAATCTCTTCCGCGTACTTCTTCATTTCGCCGATTTGCGACTTCGTTATGTTAAGTCCGAGTTCCATTTCAGATTCGGCAAGCGCAATCCAAAGTTTTCTCCACAGCTTAAAACGCTTTTCGTCGGAAAAGTTTTCAGCCATGCTTTTGCTTGCGTATCTTGTTATAAGCGGATTTTGATATACTGAATTATCCACGATTATTTCTCCAAAATTATGCTTTCATCGGCGCGGGGTAGTCCGTACCGAACGTTTCAACCGTCATTTTTTTAATTGTTTGCGGCGTTTTGGGCTTGTCGTTCCAATCGGTTTTAACAGAAGCAATTTTGTCGACCACTTCTATGCCTTCTATAACTTTTCCGAAAGCCGCATACTGTCCGTCAAGATGAGCCGCATTTTGGTGCATTATAAAGAACTGAGAACCTGCCGAGTCGGGGTGCATTGCTCGCGCCATTGAAAGGACTCCGCGCAAATGCTTTAAATCGTTGTTTTTATAGCCGTTTATCGCAAATTCGCCCTTAATGCAATACCCGGGGCCGCCCGTACCTACGCCAGCAGGATCGCCGCCCTGAATCATAAAACCTGCTATTACGCGGTGAAAAATAAGTCCGTCGTAAAAGCCGCCCTTTGCAAGCGTAATAAAATTGTTTACGGTATTCGGCGCTTTTTCGGGGTAAAGTTCGGCTTTAATTATTCCGCCGTCTTCCATTTCAATAGTTACAACAGGATTTTGCATACTTACACCTTTAAAAATTAAATTTCGGCGTACTTTTCAAGTTTTACGCCCGCTTCTTTAAACAACTGCAAGGAAAAATCGTCGGGATAGCCTTCCTTGTATACAACGCGCGAAATGCCTGAATTTATTATAATTTTTGCGCAGATTACACAGGGCTGGTGCGTACAGTAAAGTGTACATCCTTCCACACTGCAACCTACTCTCGCCGCCTGAATTATTGCGTTCTGCTCGGCGTGAACGGCATAGCATATTTCGTGCATGGTGCCGCTTGCAATTCCGCGTGTTTTCCTTAAACACTCTTTTTTGTCGGCACAGCTTTTAATTCCCTGCGGCGCACCGTTATAACCGGTTGCTATTACGCGCTTATTTTTTATGATAACCGCGCCTACGTGGCGGTTTTCCTGATAACAACTTGACCACGTGCCGATAAGCTCGGCCATTTCCATAAATCTTTTGTCCCATTTGTCCATAGTTGCAGTTTACCATATTATTTATAAAAATGCAATTTTTTCACTTCTTATGTTTAAGTTTATTTTAGCGAGTTTATAAATTATTTGTAACAAAAATGAAACAATTTTCGGAGGAATTTACGATGACAATCAAACCTTTATTCGATAAAGTAGTCGTTGAAGGACTTAAAGCCGAAGAAAAGACCAAAAGCGGTCTTTATCTTACCGCCGCTTCTCAGGAAAAACCCGCCACTTGCGTTGTTGTTGCGGTAGGTCCCGGCGGCATTGTTGACGGCAAGGAAATTAAAATGCAGGTTAAAGTCGGCGATAAAGTTCTGCTTGCTAAATACAGCGGCACGGAAGTTAAGGTTGACGATAAAGAATACACCATTATTCGCCAGAGCGACATTCTGGCAATAGTCGAATAATAAAGGAGATTGAAATTCATGGCTAAACAGATTAAATACGGCGACGAAGCCAGAAAATTACTTGAAACGGGCGTAAACACCGTTGCGGACACCGTTAAAATAACGCTTGGACCTAAGGGCAGAAACGTTGTGCTTGATAAAAAATTCGGTGCTCCCCTTATCACCAACGACGGCGTTACAATCGCTAAAGAAATTGAACTTGAAGACCCGTTCGAAAATATGGGCGCACAGCTTGTAAAAGAAGTTTCCACAAAAACCAACGACGTTGCGGGCGACGGCACCACTACCGCCGTTGTGCTTGCTCAGGCTATCGTAAAAGAAGGACTTAAAAACCTTGCGGCAGGTGCAAACCCCGTAATTTTGAAAAAAGGCATTGCAACGGCTGTTGACACGGCTGTTGAAAAAATTAAGTCCATTTCAAAACCCGTTGAAAACAAACTGGGAATACAGCAGGTTGCTTCTATTTCCGCCGGCGACGAAAAAATCGGCGAACTCATTGCAAACGCTATGGAAATCGTAGGCAAAGACGGCGTTATCACCGTTGAAGAAGGCAAAACTATGGCTACCGAACTTACCACCGTTGAAGGTATGCAGTTTGACCGCGGCTACGCTTCCGCCTACATGGTTACCAACACCGAAAAAATGGAAGCCGTACTCGATAACCCCTACATTCTTATAACCGACAAAAAGATTTCGGCATTACAAGAAATTCTTCCCGTAATCGAACCCATAGCTCAGCAGGGCGCAAGACTATTGATAATTGCGGAAGACGTTGAAGGCGACGCTCTTGCCGCGTTAATCGTAAACAAGTTAAAGGGCGTTTTGAACTGCGTTGCCGTTAAAGCTCCCGGCTTCGGCGACAGAAGAAAGGCAATGCTTGAAGATATTGCAATTCTTACGGGCGGCACGGTAATTTCTTCCGATTTAGGCTACGAATTTAAGGACGTTACAACCGATATGCTGGGCAGAGCGGCTCAGGTTAAGGTCGATAAGGACAACACCACCATAATTGACGGCGCAGGCTCGGCAGAAAACATTAAGGCGCGCGTTGCTTCAATCAAGGCGCAAATTGCCGAAACCACTTCCGACTATGACAGAGAAAAATTGCAGGAACGCCTTGCTAAACTTGCAGGCGGCGTTGCCGTTATTAACGTCGGCGCGGCTACCGAAGTTGAAATGAAAGAAAAGAAACTGCGAATTGAAGACGCGCTTGCGGCTACCCGCGCGGCTGTTGAAGAAGGTATTGTTCCCGGCGGCGGCGTTGCACTCCTTTCAACTATTCCCGAACTCAAAAAACTTGTTGCGCACCTTCAAGGCGACGAAAAGACGGGCGCG
>CAZQFP010000089.1:0-4289 GCA_964592605.1 uncultured Clostridia bacterium
GATCCCTATAAGGAAGCCGAAAAGTACATAAATGAAGAAAAGGGAATTACAACCGCTCAAAAGGCTATTGACGGCGCAAGAGATATTATTGCTGAAATTATTTCTGATAACGCGGAACTCAGAAAAAAATTGCGTACGCTATTAGAAAACCACGGCGAAATGCAGGTAAAAATGGTCAAGGACGACGGCAAGGGAACGTACGCAATGTATTCCGACTACGCCGAACTTGTGCCGGAAATTAAAAATCACCGCATTCTTGCAATTAACCGCGGCGAAAAAGAAGAGTGCCTTAAAGTTAAAATTTACTTCGATCCCGAAATTGCAAAGCGCGTGTGTGCGGCAAAGTACGTTAAAACTTCGGGCGACTGCGCAACCATCATTAAGGAAGCCGCAGACGACGGTTACGACAGGCTGATTTTGCCTTCGATAGAGCGCGAAGTGCGCGCAATTCTCACCGATAAAGCGGGCGAACAGGCTATTAAGATGTTCGAAGTAAATTTAAGACCGCTTTTGTTGCAGCCCCCCGTTAAAGGTAAAGTTACGCTCGGGCTTGACCCCGGCTACCGTACAGGTTGCAAGGTTGCCGTAGTTGACGAAACGGGTAAAGTTTTAGATACTTCAGTAATTTACCCCGTTCCGCCTAAAAACGATATTGAAGGCGCAAAAAAGATAATAAAGGCGCTTATAGAAAAACATAACGTTGATATAATTTCGATAGGTAACGGCACTGCGAGCAAGGAAACCGAAATTTTTGCCGTTGAACTTTTAAAAGAAATTGAACGCCCCGTTGACTGCGTAGTTGTAAGCGAAGCCGGCGCGAGCGTTTATTCGGCAAGCCCGCTTGCTGTTGAAGAGTTCCCCGACTACGATTTAACGCTCCGCTCAGCAATTTCCATTGCGCGCCGTTTGCAGGATCCGCTTGCTGAACTCATAAAAATCGACCCCAAGTCGATAGGCGTAGGGCAATACCAGCACGATATGGACAAAAAACGGCTAGACGCGGTGCTTACCGGCGTACTTGAAGACTGCGTTAACAGCGTCGGCGTGGATTTGAACACGGCAAGTTTTTCACTTTTAAAGTACGTTGCAGGCTTAAATTCGGGCATTGCTAAAAACATTGTTTTATACCGTGAAGAAAACGGAAAATTTACTTCGCGTTCACAGCTTTTGAAGGTTTCAAAGCTCGGTGCAAAGGCGTACGAGCAGTGCGCAGGCTTTTTGCGCATTCCCGAAGGAAAAAACATTCTCGATAACACAGCCGTTCATCCCGAATCTTACAAAAAGGCTGAAAAACTTCTCAAAATTTTCGGTTACACGGCAGACGACGTTCGCGCGAGAAACCTTGCAGAACTTCCCGCAAAAGTTAAAGCGTACGGCGAAGAAAAAGCCGCCGCAGAGTGCGAACTCGATAAAGCTACAATGAACGATATAATAACCGAGCTTATGAAGCCTGGCAGAGATATTCGCGACAGCTTGCCCAAGAGAAAACTCCGCCGCGACATTATGAGTATAAGCGATTTGTCGGTAGGTATGGAAGTTGAAGGCGTTGTGCGCAACGTTACCGATTTCGGCGCGTTTATCGATATAGGCGTTCATCAGGACGGACTTGTGCATATATCGGAAATCACCGATAAATTTATTAAAAGCCCTTCCGACGTACTTAAAGTAGGTCAGCAGGTGAACGCGGTGATTATCAATCTCGACGTACAGAAACAGCGCATAGGGCTTTCAATGAAGCAACTTAAAAAACTGGCGAATTAACTTGACAATGCCTTGCCGATATTGTAAAATTTTACCATAGACAAAATTCAGGAGATATAAATTATGTTTGAAGAAGTAGCAAAAATACTTGCCGAACAGCTTGGCATTTCAATAGACAAAATTAAGCCCGAAAGTGAAATTATAAAGGACTTGGGCGCCGACTCGCTCGACGTTGTTGAACTTTTGATGACGCTTGAAGAGAACACAGGTAAAGCAATTCCCGAAGATAAGGTTACCGACCTTAAAACCGTCGGCGACGTTGTTACAATGCTTGAATCGCTTTAATTTAAACTTAAATATAATTCCCCCGTGCCGAAAGGCTCGGGGGAATTTTTAAAAACAGCGCGGCTATTAAGCCGCGCTGTTTTATATTGTTACTCGTTTAAACTATAATGTTTATCAGTCTTTTGGGAACTAAAATAAATTTTTTGATTTGCTTTCCGTCAATCAGCGGCGCAATTTCGGAATGTGAGAGTACAAGTTCATTAATTTCTGCTTCGGAAGCGTCTGCCGCAACGGTAATTTTTGCTTTTATTTTGCTGTTAACCTGAACGGCGTATTCAAAACCGTCTTCGCCGCACTTGCTTTCGTCGAATGCGGGCCACTTTTCGTAAGCTATGGTGCCGTTACGTTTTAAAACTGTGTTCCATATTTCTTCGGTGATAAAGGGAATAACGGGGTTAAGAAGTTTAATAAATCCTTCGGCGTATTCCGCGGGGAAAGAGTTTCCGTCGGCAATTTCCTTATAAACCGCGTTTACGAATATCATAGCTTGCGATATTGCGGTGTTTATCTTCATAGCTTCGTAATCTTCGGTAACTTTTTTAACCGTTTGATTATAAATCTTTTCAAGATTCTTGTTGGGCTTGGAAGAAATTGCGCCGCTTTCAAAGTACAGTCTGTGAATTCTGTCAATAAACTTTTTAACGCCTTCTATGTTTGCCGTAGACCAAGGTTTGCTGTCGGCGACGGGTCCCATAAACATTTCGTACATTCTCAAAACGTCCGCGCCGTATTCCTTAACGATATCGTCGGGGTTAATTACGTTGCCGAGCGATTTAGACATTTTGTTGCCGTCTTCGCCGAGTATAAGTCCCTGGTGGAAGAGTTTTTTAAAGGGTTCTTTGCAGGGAACAAGACCTTTATCGAACAAAAAGTTGTTCCAGAAACGCGAGTAGAGAAGGTGCCCGACAAGGTGTTCCTTGCCGCCCATATAAAAGTCGACTGGCATCCAGTGCTTTAAAAGTTCGTAGTCGGCAAATTTATTATCGTTGTGTGGGTCGCAATACCTTAAAAAGTACCAAGCAGAGCCGGCAGAACCGGGCATAGTCGTAGTTTCGCGCTTGCCGTTTTTGCCTTTGTATTTAACGTTTACCCAGTCGGTAGCGTTTTCAAGCGGTGCGTTTCCGCCGTGCGCCTTATAATCTTTCATTTCGGGCAGAACGAGCGGCAGTTCGCCGTCTTCAAGCAACACAACTTCGCCGTTTTCAAGGTGAACGACGGGGAGCGGCTCGCCCCAATATCTCTGGCGTGCGAAAATCCATTCGCGCAGTTTGTAAGTTACGGCTTTTTTACCGCATCCTTTTTCTTCAAGCCAAGCGGCCATTTTGTCTATTGCCTGTTGCTTGTTTAAGCCGTTCAAAAAGTCAGAATTTATATGCACTCCGTCCTGAGTGTAGGCTTCTTTGGAAATATCGCCGCCGTCTAAAACTGCAATAATCGGCAAATTGAATTTTTTTGCAAATTCGTAGTCGCGAGTATCGTGCGCGGGTACAGCCATAATTGCGCCCGTACCGTATGAAGTTAAAACGTAGTCGGAAATATAAACGGGCAGTTTGTTGCCGTTTGCGGGGTTGATTGCGTATGCGCCCGTAAACGCGCCCGTTTTTTCCTTGTTAAGCTCAGTTCTTTCAAGGTCGGATTTGCTTGCACAAGCCTTTTTGTATGCTTCGATTACTTTTTTCTGAGCGGGAGTGGTTATCTCGTCAACGAGTTTGTGTTCGGGAGCTAGTACGCAATAGGTCGCACCGAAAAGCGTATCGCACCGTGTGGTGAATACGGTAAACTGTTTATTAGTTCCGTCAATTTTAAAGGCTATTTTTGCGCCGACGGATTTGCCTATCCAGTTTCTCTGCGCAGTTTTCGACGCTTCGGGCCAGTCAAGCTCGTCAAGTCCTTCCAAAAGGCGTTCGGCGTACTTGTTTATGTCTATAACCCATTGCTTCATATTTTTACGCACAACGGGGTAGCCGCCGCGTTCGCTCTTTCCGTCGATAATTTCGTCGTTAGCAAGCACGGTGCCAAGTTCTTCGCACCAGTTTACAGGCGTTTCTACATAGCGTGCCAAACCTTCGTTTAATAGCTGCTTAAAAATCCACTGTGTCCACTTGTAATAGGCAGGGTCACAGGTGGAAATGATCTGGTCCCAATCATAGGAAAGACCAAGCATTTTAAGCTGTTTAATAAAGTTTTCGATGTTTTTCTGCGTGAAGGTTGCAGGATTGTTACCCGTTTTTATCGCATATTGC
>CAZQFP010000090.1:0-4213 GCA_964592605.1 uncultured Clostridia bacterium
TTAAAATGTAGTCCAAAAGGAGTATGCCGACCTGATTGCCCGAAAGCGCTTCGAATTCGCCGTCCTTGGTCTTTACGGCAACGCCCAAACGGTCGCTGTCGGGGTCGGTGCCGAAGACGACGGTCGCGCCCTTTCTTGCGGCAAGTTTAATGCCCATTGAAAGAGTTTCTTTAAATTCGGGGTTGGGAACTTCAACCGTAGAAAACTCGGGATCTTTTTCAACCTGTTCTTCAACCACAAACGCGTTGATTCCTATTTTTTTGAGAATGGTGGTAACGGGAACGTAGCCCGAGCCGTGAACGGGAGTGTATACCAGTTTTAAATCTTTTCCGCACTGTTTTACTGCTTTTTTGGAAAGCGTCAGCTTTTGCAGTTCCTTATAATATTTTTTGTCTACCTTTGCGGGAACGGCGCTTATATACTTTTTGCGCTGCTGGGCGGTAGGTTCGGGCGCGCCGAAATAATCTTGTATGTTTTTTATGAAGTCAACCACAACCGCGGTGTCTTCGGGGCTCATCTGCGCGCCGTCCTGACCGTAAACCTTGTAGCCGTTGTACTGCTTGGGATTGTGCGAAGCGGTTATCATAATTCCCGCAATAGTGTTCAAACAGCGCACCGCGAACGAAAGCATGGGAACGGGGTGAACGTCGTCGAACACGTACGCCTTAATGTCGTTTGCGGCAAGCACTTCGGCGGCGGCAACGGCAAATACGTTGCTCTTCAAACGGGTGTCGTAAGAAATTACCACGCCGCGTTTTTTTGCGTCTTCACCCAAAGTTTTAATAAATTCGGCAAGCCCCTGCGTTGCGCGCTTAACCGTGTATATATTCATCATGTTGGGACCGTAGCCTATAATGCCGCGCATTCCCGCCGTGCCGAATTCAAGTTCGGCACCGAATTGATATTCGATTTTTTCCTTATCGTTCGATATAGCTTCAAGCTCGGCTCTGCCTTCCGCGTTCAAGCGTTTATCGTTTTTCCAGCTTTCGTAAATTTCGGCGTAGCTCATTTAATATACTCCTTAATTTTATAATATACCATATTACTGAAACGGTATACCTAATTCATTATATAAAAAAATAATTGCGTTGTAAAGAGTGAAAATTGAAAAAGTTATAGAAATTTACAAAAAACTTTAAAAATTTACATTTTTCGCAAAACAAAATTTCGGCAGAAAATGAAAAACCGCTTCGGCTTTTGCCGAAGCGGTAATTAATAATAATTGTTTACGTTCAATCTTCTTCGCCGCGGAAAAATTCTTCGCGGGTTAAGGTGTGTTTCTTTTTGGGCTTTATTATCGTGTTGTCGTCTATAGAGTAGCGTATTTGTTCTCTCTCGTAATAACTTACGAGCTGGAAACTGCAAACTACCAGATAGCTTGCGGGAACGGTAATAAGCATTCCAACGCCCAGCGTAAACACCAGGGCTACCGCGTTTACGGCAAGAATTAAAAGAGTTAAAACAATGTAGTTGGACATTACGTTAAACGTACGCTTGTTCTTGCGGCAGAAGGTATATTTAATAGCTTCGCGCTGTTTTGCCTTGCCGCGAATAAGGGCGGGCATCCAGTCGTTCACAAATGTCATCTTTATGCTTACCGCAAGTATTATTAAAAGTATAAACAGGAAAATTCCTAAAAATATCGGTAAAAATCCGTATACAAGCAGATATACCAAGAAGAACGCAATCACCGCCGTTCCCAAATCGTATATGCAGGTAAGCGGCACGTATATAAGGCTGTAAAGGCTTGCTTGCTTTAAGTTGCGTATCATCGTTCCGAAGAAGGGAGAAGAAGTGCGCATTGCCATTTTGTCGTTTATAACGGCGGTTGCGGCATAGTTTCCCAGCCCCGTAAAGAATCTTGCGACAAGACTTATAACAAGCAGAATAAAGCCGCATAAAACCAATCTTCCGGTTTTTTCGTATACAAGATTTATAAAGTCGGAGTATGCACCGGCAATTTTTTCGGAAATACCTTTCAGCGCTTCAACGTTACCGCCTAAAAGATTGTTTATAAATTCTCTTGTGTCGCTAATTATCGAGTTGAAAGATTCGGAATTTAAAAATTCTTTTATAAAGGGATAAACGCCCGCAAAGCACACGGCAAGGCTAACGGCAAGAATAATAAGCCTGTACAAAAGCTGTTTGTACGTTACCGAAAAATTATCTATAAAAACGTTTAACGCATGTTTAAATTTCATAATTGCCCCTGCAATATGTTTAATTTATTTATAATTTAACTATTTTTGCAACGGCTTTTTCGCCGTTTATAGCAAGGTAACAGTAACTGTTTTCCGAGTACCTTGTCATGCAACCGGGATTTATTGTAAGAACTCCGCCGATTTCTTCTTCCGCGGCGCGGTGGCTGTGCCCGTACAGCGCAACACTGCATTCAAGCTCTTTCGCTCGGTATACAAGTTTTTCCAAAGAATACTTCACACCGTACAAGTGTCCGTGCGTTGCAAATATTTTAACGCCTTCAACGTTCAGCACAATTTCGTCTTCGCCGACTTTCATTGGGTCGCAGTTGCCGTTTACGATATGCGTCTTGTTCGGGTATTTGGTGCGTATATATGCGCCGTCCGACGACGTATCGCCCAAATGAATTATAAGGTCGGCTTCGCTTAAAACGCCGTCTATGCCGTCGATAGCGCGGCGGTTTCCGTGTGTGTCGGAAAGAATTACAATCCCTGTCAACCGAGTTTCTCCGTCAAATCTTTAAGCGCGCGGAAGCGGTGCGAAACGGAATTTTTTTCGTCTTCTTCGGCAAGTCCGAAACTCTTTTTAAGGTCGTCCGAATAGAATAAACTGTCGTAACCGAAGCCCTTATCGCCGATTTCTTCCTGCAAAATTTTGCCGTATGTTTTACCTTCGCCGAACAGGCATTTACCGTCCGGCATGCACAGACAAACGGCGCTTTCAAAGTACGCGCGCCTGTCGGCTATGTGTTCCATACGTTTAAGAAGCAGTGCCCGGTTGGCTTTGGGACCTTCGCCCGAAAAGCGTGCCGAGTATATTCCGGGCGCGCCGTAAAGCGCTTCCACGCACAATCCCGAATCATCCGAAAGAGCGGGCAAATTAAACGTTTTGGCAATGGTGGAAGCCTTTATGTACGCGTTTTCTTTGAACGTCTTGCCCGTCTCTTCGATGTCGCCCTTAAAACCCAGCTCAGCCATTGAAATTATTTCAACGCCCTTGAAAATAGACCTTATTTCGGCAATTTTACCTTCGTTGCCGCTTGCAACGACAATTTTTTCAAGTTTCATAATTCAATTATAATATATACGGTTTAAAAAGTAAAGCGTAATTTTTGCCAGCGCTACCATTTAAGGCGGTGAAGCTCGCCCGCCGTTTTAAAACCTTCGTAATTAAGTTGTCGCAATCCTTCGTAAACGGCTATTGCAACGGAATTTGAAAGGTTTAAACTGCGCGTTTCGTTTATCATGGGAATTCTGAGACAGCTTTCGGGGTGCGCCTTCAAAAGTTCTTCGGGCAGTCCCGCGCTTTCTTTGCCGAATACTAAAAAGTCCCCCTGTGTAAAATGCGCGTCGGAATGCCTGTTAAGCCCTTTCGTCGTAAAAAAGTAAAAGTTGTTTTTAGGAAACTTTTTTAAAACTTCGTCAAAACCGTCGTAATAGTATATGCGGCAGTCGTTCCAGTAATCAAGTCCGGCGCGTTTTAAATACTTATCGGTAACTTCGAAGCCCAACGGGCGCACAAGGTGAAGCGCGCAACCGGTTGCGGCGCAAGTGCGTACAATGTTGCCTGTGTTTTGCGGAATTTCCGGTTCTACTAAAACTATATTGAACATTTTAAGCTCCTTTTATGGATATATTTTAACGCAAAGTAAGACAAAGTGCAATTAAAAGACTGTGCGGCGACATAACAAAATTCGTTTGACAGTACATATAAAAACTGATAAAATTTTAAATGCGGATGTTTAAAAATCACCGCAATTTACCGGAGAAAAATATTTTATGTCAATGAATTTGCTGGGCTTGTCGGCTGGCGACGCGCTCACAATTATAAACAGCCTGTTTTTCATTCTCGGCGGCATAGCCGTGTTTATGGTGGGAATGAATATGATGGGCGCAAGTTTGGAAACGGCTGCGGGCAAGTCCATGCGCAAGCTGATGGGAAAGGCTACGAAAAACCGTTTTGTAGGCGTTGGCACTGGCGCGGCGGTTACGGCTATCGTAAACAGCTCGGCGGC
>CAZQFP010000091.1:0-3982 GCA_964592605.1 uncultured Clostridia bacterium
ACTGAGCCACAGCAGCAACATTTAATTTACTAAAATATTATAGTTAATATAAGTTATATTGTCAATTCATTTTAAACAAATTCGCCTTAATTTTTTGGAGCGCAAATGCAGGAAGCAGACCAGGAAAAAACCGCGGTTAAAACTTCGGTCATAACAATAATAGCAAACGTACTTTTATCTGTATTCAAACTGCTTGCAGGTATTTTCAGCGCGTCGTTTGCGCTGATTTCAGACGCCGTTCATTCGGCTTCCGACGTATTTTCAACCATTATAGTAATAATAGGCGTAAAGGTTGCGGCAAAACGTGCTGACAAAAAGCATCCGTTCGGGCACGAAAGGTTTGAATGTGTTGCCGCAATTCTGCTTGCGGCGGTGCTTTTTGCAACCGGTGCGGGAATAGGCTACAGCGGCGTAAACAGCCTTATTACGGGCGAATACAACAATTTAACCGTATCGTTGGACGTTGCCGGCATTATGGCTTTAGTTGCCGCCGGGGTTTCAATTATAGTTAAGGAAGCAATGTTCTGGTACACTATCAGGGCGGCAAAGAAGGTGAATTCTTCCGCGCTTAAAGCCGATGCTTGGCATCACCGTTCAGACGCATTATCGTCAATCGGAAGTTTAATAGGCATAATCGGCGCAATTTGCGGCGTTCCCATTCTCGACGCAATCGCCTGCATTGTAATTTGTCTTTTAATTATAAAGGCGGCGGTGCAGATCTTCTGGGACGCGATAAAGAAGATGACCGACGAAGCGTGCGACGATAAGACCGAAGGCGAAATTATGCAGTTCATTTCGGCATGCCAAGGGGTGGAAAAGGTTGACAGCCTTTTAACGCGTAAGTTCGCCAATCGTATTTACGTTATTGCGGAAATTGCCTGCAATAAGGATTTGCCGCTAATTGAAGCCCACGAAATTGCAGAAAGCGTGCATAGCGGTATAGAAGAGAACTTTCCGCTTGTAAAGCACGTAACAGTTCACGTAAACCCGTACCAGCCGCCGGAAGAGCCACAAGAAAATTTAAACGAATAAAAAGAGCGGAGCTATAAAAAGCTCCGCTTATCTATTAAATATTTCTGATAAGACCTATAACCTTGCCCAAAATCGTAACTTCGTCGAATACGAAATCCTGCATATCGTCGTTTTCCGGGTGCAAAATTATTTTGCCGTCGCGTTTATAAAAACGCTTAACTGTTGCGCTGTCGTCAATCAAAGCCACAACAATTTCGCCGTTTTCGGCTGTTTCCTGTTTTTTAACGATAACTTTATCGCCGTCGAACATTCCTATATTTATCATTGACGAGCCTTTTACGTTCAGCATAAACAGGTCGTCGCCTGAAAACATATTTTCCGGAACGGAATAAAATCCTTCGTAATTTTCGGTTGCAAATATAGGCTGACCTGCGGCAACCGTGCCAATAAGCGGAACTGTTACGCTTTTGTTTGCAAGCGACAATGCACGGCGTTTAACGTCGGATTTTTCAAGCAAACCGCGTTCGCAAAGTCTGTTAACGACAGTAAAAGCAGTGGCGGTGGACTTCAAATTGCATGCGGCGCACATTTCTCTAACGCTCGGCGCATAGCCGTTCTGTGTAACGTATTCTTTTATATAGTTAAAAACCGCGTCTTCTTCGTTGAGTTTTTTAGCGGCTCTTTTGCCTGTAGCTTTTGCATTTGCGTTCATAATTTCAATCTCCGCAATAAGTGTACCACAATTTTTAATCAAAAGCAAACATAAGTTTAAAAAAAATTACTTGTTTTTTTATAAAATTTGTATTACAATATGAAAAAGGTGGCAGTATGAAGGAAGAAAGCGGAAAATGCGTTCTGTACGAAAGGCAGTGTATAGGCTGTATGGAATGCGAAATATGCGATTTAGATCCGAACAAAATTTGCGATAATTGCGGAAAATGTTTGGAAATACGCGACGATGCGGTAATTAAAATAGATAAAATAATAATGGAAAAGGACGGCGAGTAAACCGTCCTTTTTTTAATCTTCGTCGTCTTCGCGTTTCAATTTTACCATGCCAACAACGGCGCGCCGGTTGTCGTCGGAAATGGCGGCGTAGTGTTTACGTGTTGTGTTTACGTCCTTATGTCCGAGAACGTCGGCAACTATATAAATGTCGCCCGTCGCCTTATAAAGCTGTGTGCCGTAAGTAGAGCGTAGCTTATGCGGCGAAATTTTTTTAAGCGGAGAAACTATTTTTGCATATTTTTGCACCATATTTTCAACGGCGCGTACGGTTATGCGGCTTTTTTCTTTTGAAAGGAAGAGCGGCTCGTTTTCGTCCAAAGCCTTGCCGTTTCTCTCTTTTTGTTCCATATAACGTTTTATTGCCGCGGCAACGTTTTCGTCAAAATATAAAATCGATTTACTGCCGCCCTTGCGAGTTACAATAAATGAATTGTCCTTAAAGTTGATATCACGGTTATTAAGCCCTACAAGCTCGCTTATACGAATGCCAGTGCCTAAAAACAGAGTTAAAATGGCTCCGTCGCGCACTTTGTTTTTTTCATGGTAAGCCATTTGATGGGGGGAGAGCCCAAGACCGCTTTCGGCAGTATCTAAAATATTGAAAACTTCGTCGGTATCGAGCCTTATAATAGGTTTTTCGTGCAGTTTTGGTGTTGAAACCTTGGAAGAATTGTCCGCGCTTATTAAACCTTTATTGAAATAAAACTTGAACATTGCACGTACGGAAGACAATTTACGCGCTTTTGCACGGTCGTTACACGAATGTTCTTTGCCGCTGTAAACGTAGTGGGAAAGGTAGCTTAAAAAATATTCAATGTCGTTGCTTGTTACGTTTTCCAAATCGTCTAAAGTAAGCTCTTTAACGTTTTTGCTCTTGCGAAATTTTTTTTCAATAAGAAAATTGAAGAATATTTTTAAATCGTGAGCATAATTAAGGCGCGTGAGAGTGGACGTCTGGCTGTCGATTGCAAGAAAATAATCATAGAGAAACAGCGGGAGTTCTTCATCGAGAAGATGCTCGATTGTGTCTACGTTTTTGTTGTTACGCTGTGCGTAAAAATCGTTCATAACTTAATTATATTTGCAAAGAATGAGCAAGTCAAATATTTTACGAATAATTTGAATTGACAATTTAAAAGTATTAAGCATTTTTATTTATTGCAATATTATTTTAAAGAAGTGTCATTCTGAGCGAAGCGAAGAACCCTTTAATAAGAAAGTTTTTAAAAAAAGAAGTGAAGGAGTAAAAAATTTGTTGCGGCAGGGCATATATAACTATTCGTAAAACACAGGTTTTACGAATAGTTGAGCTGATTTTGACCGAATAATAGCGGGAATAAGCTGAAAATTTATTAAATTAATTAAAAAATTTGTTAAATTCAGTAAAATCATTTATGTGGATTTTTTAAAGAATTTTAAAATAGAATTACTGTAAATGCTTTAAATAATGCTTGTTATGTCAGACATAGTACAAAAAAATCAGGGCAAAAACGCCCTGATTTTTTAAATTTAACATAATTTTATTTATCGGTTTTTGTAATGCTCTTCAAGTTCCATATATTTGCGGCATATTCGCCGATTGCTCTGTCGGCGGCAAAAATTCCTGCAGCCGCAATATTTCTCAGCGACATTTGATTCCATTTATTTTTATCGGTTGAATAAAGTTTGGAAATTTTGTGCTGCGTTCTGGAGTACGAAGCGAAATCTGCCATGCACATATACGGATCGGCAACCGGCGAGCCGGTCAAAAGATAATTTGCAATGTCAGCAAACGATTGACCGTTAAAACCGATTATAAGCGCTTCGATAATGCGTCTTAATTTGGGAGATTCGTTGTAGTATTTGCTTGAAGAATAACCGTTGCGCCAAGTTGCGTCCACTTCGTCTGCGAGGTAACCGAAAATAAAGATAATTTGGTCGCCGACAGATTGCACCATTTCAACGTTTCCGCCGTCCAAAGTGCCTATTGTAAGCGCACCGTTAATCATAAACTTCATGTTGC
>CAZQFP010000092.1:0-3901 GCA_964592605.1 uncultured Clostridia bacterium
GCGCAACATGCTTACTCCCGAAACTATTCGGCACAACTGCGAATGTTTCAAAAAGCAAATGGAGCGCTTTATTGAGTTCGGAGAAGACAAAGCTATAATTGCGAACAACGCCGATTGGCTGTTGAAATTAAATTATATAGAGCTGTTGCGTGAAGTTGGCGCTTGCTTTACCGTAAACAATATGCTCCGCGCCGAGTGCTACAAACAGCGTATGGAAAAGGGGCTTTCTTTCCTTGAATTCAACTATATGATTATGCAGGCGTACGACTTCTATTATCTCAACGAAAAGTACGGCTGTAATATGGAATTCGGCGGCGACGACCAGTGGAGCAATATGCTTGCAGGAACGGAGCTTATTCGCAAAAAGACGGGCAAAGACGCTTTTGCTATGACCATCACCTTGCTTTTGAACAGCGAAGGCAAGAAGATGGGCAAAACAGCAAAGGGTGCTGTATGGCTTGACGAAAATAAAACTCCCGTATACGATTTTTACCAGTACTGGCGCAATGTCGACGACGCCGATGTTATGAAGTGCATAAAAATGCTTACGTTCATTCCCATAGAAGAAATTGAAGAAATGGAGAAGTGGGACGCAAGCCGCATTAACGAAAAGAAAGAAATTTTAGCGTTCGAGCTTACAAAACTCGTTCACGGCGAAGAAAAAGCGGCAAAGGCGCAGGCAATGGCGCGCGCGGCATTCGGTGGCGGTGGCGAACTTCCCGAAAAGACTGTAAAGGTTGAAACGGCTACTATAATACCCGTGCTTGTTGCCGCAGGCATATGCGCAAGCAACGGCGAAGCGCGTAGACTTATTCAGCAGGGCGGCGTATCTTTGAACGAAGACAAAGTTACCGATATAAACGCGCCCGTAAAGGACGGCGACGTAATACACAAGGGCAAGAAGGTACACATTAAAATCAAGCTCGTTTAATTATGACGGAAAAATATCTTTCGGTTTCCGGTGTGCACCGCACCGAAAAAATAATTGAAAAATCGCGGTTTATTACAACTTCCGCGCACGTTGAAAGCGAAGAGCAGGCTAAGGCGTTTATTGCCGAAGTTTCAGCTGAATTTTCCGACGCGACGCACAACTGCTATGCATATATTTGTGATAAGGTTGGAAATTTTTTGCGCTTTTCGGATGACGGCGAACCGCAGGGCACGGCGGGTATGCCAATGCTTGAAGTTTTAAAAAATAATTCACTGTTTGAAACTGCTGTGGTTGTAACGCGCTATTTCGGCGGTATAAAGCTGGGCGCGGGTGGACTTTTGCGCGCGTATTCGGGTTGCGTTGCCGAAAACGTTTCCGCGGCGCAAAAGGTTTTATACAAAACCTGTTCCGAACTCAAAATTACCGTTGATTACCCGCTGGTAGACAGCGTTTTGCGGTTTTTGGATGAAAGCGGCGCTAACTTATTAAATTCGGAATATTTAAATCAGGTAATATTTACCGTTGCTATTAAAAAAGTTGAAGAAGAAAATTTTATTTCTGCTTTAAAAAACAGACTTAACGGAAAATTAAAAACAGAGAAGTTAAGGGAATATTTCTTTCCGTTCAAAATTTAAAAAGCACGGCTTGAATATGCCGTGCTTTTTAAATATAAATTATAGTTTTTTCAAATCTTGGTTCTCTTAAATATCGCTTTAAAATTAAACTTTTTTTCACCGTCAGGGCACCGTGCGGGCAACCGCAAACGCATTTCAAACACCTGATACATTTTGATGAGATTTTGCCGTTTTCAACCGCTCCAACGGGGCATAGATCCCCGCATATGCCGCAATTAACGCATTTTTCCGTCTTTTTTATCTTAATAATCATTCTGCTTCGCGCAGACGGTAAAAACCCTGCAAAAGGGGTTTTTCTTAATTTAGGGATTTTTACTGGTGATAGCGTGTTAATTTTGCAAACTATTTCTTCTGGAACAAAAACGGTTTCGCCTGTTGTACAATACGTGTGCTTTGCGGGCAGATACGCCGCCGCAATAATTTCGCCTTTAATAAGTTTTGCCGCTTCGTACAAAGCGTTGCCGCAGTGTGCTCTTCCGTAGGTCGCGATAAGCGTTACGTGTTTAGCGTTAAGCGTCTTAAAAAAGTTCTTTAATGGTACAGGATAGCTTTGGCAGTGTACGGGGAAAACTATTGCAACGCTTTCAAAACTTTTGCCTTTCGCGGCACCGGTTTCGTATATGTTATAGCTAAGCCTTTTTGCCAAATCTTCCGCAACGGTTTTACTCTGTCCCGAGCAGGAAAAGTAAATCACCGCGTTCATTTCTGCAAAAATTCCTTCATAATTTCGCATTCGGGCACTTCTTCAAGTGAAAAACCGAGTGTGTTTTCAATTTCGTAAATAGCCTGTTCACGGGTAATATTTTTATTTCGGCTTGCCAAAGCAATTTCTATTGCACTGAACGGAATCATCGTGCTTTTCATATTGTAAAACCGTGAAAATTGCGAAAATTCTTTACATTTTTCAATTTTACAGCTTGTATGTAAGCCCTTACCTGTATCTTCGGGCGCAACCCAACCGCATTCTTCTATTATCAATTTTTTAATATTCGTCCAGCAGTATTTACCGCCGCTTATCGCGTCGAAGTCGATTTGCACGAAGGCGGGAATGTTTCCCGTCCAAGACGATTTTTTTACGGACTTTTTAAGCGGTTTCAGAATTTTCGGAACTTCGTGTATCGCCGTGGTAACGTTTTCAACCAGCTCGTTTTTGTATCCTAACAGTTTCAATATTTTATTTGTGCCGAACGCAAGCTGTTTCATCGTTGTTAAAGTATGGAATTGTCCGCGGCGCAGTGGCGGATGAAAAGTTATAATTCTACCCAAGTTAACGGCAAAATTCATAAATTTGCTGTCGGGGAATTTATATGCGATTTTCGGAGCCATATTGTTGTAAAACAGTCCGGTCATTTGTGCCGGCTCGTTTCCGGCAATAAAATAAGGTACTTTTTCAGCCACCAATGTCGGGTAAAAAAGAACGTAGGCAAGCGAAGGGCAGGCGCAGGTGTTTTCGTTCAGTTCGTAAAGTTTACCGTATATTTTTCTTAAATCGTCGTTGTTGACGGAACGTGTTAAAAATTCAACGCTTTCAAACTTTTTACGCGCGTTTTCAATGCTTTTTAGTGCGCTATCAGAAGCAAACGGAATAATCCAAGTAAGCGCAAGAACGCGCAAATTCAATACTTTTGCAAGGTAATATAAAAGGTAGGTGGAATCCTTTCCGCCCGTGTAAAACACCGCAACGTCAAAGCGCGACTTTTTTGAGCGGGGAATTTTTTCTACAATCGGCACAACGCTTTTAAAGTTTTTTGTGATATGCTCGCTTGCACATATGGCGCAAAGTCCGTCGTTTGAAAATTCCAGTCCGGGAATAATAAAATCGTTAGCGCAACACCTTGTGCAAAACTTGGCTTCGGCAAGGGAATGCGGCGTTTTCTTCGGTTCGCACGGCAAAACGGCACCAGAAGCAATAACGTTTTTTAAATTACGCTTTTCTTTTTCAGATAACTCTTTGGGTAAAAGCGAAATAATTTTCGATTGCTTTGTAGTAAGATTTACCGTATTTTTATTAAGGTTTTCGCCGTAACGGATACCGTAATATACAAGATTTTTTCCGTTATTTTTCCATCGTTTTTGCAAATAGTACATAATAAAATTATAATCCTGCCCGCGCCGTGTGTCAACTGCGGAATTGACAAAAACACACCGCGGTGGTAAAATAACTTTATGTCAGAAATTACTTCAATCGAACCGCAAAAAAAAGATAAACTCCGCTGTAACGTTTACGTTGACGGCAGGTTTTATTGCGGAATTAAACTTGAAGTTGCCGTAAAATACCACCTTAAAGCGGGAATGGTAATAGACAAGAGCAAGCTCGATGAAATTCAGCTTGAAA
>CAZQFP010000093.1:0-3833 GCA_964592605.1 uncultured Clostridia bacterium
GTAAGTTGAAACGTGGCAGATGTGCACGGGAAGATTTAAACTTTCAGAAAGCGCAATTTCGCGCGCAATCATAATATCCTCCGCGGCGCGAAGGCTTCCTTTCAAACCGGTTAAGGTTGAATTGTAACCTTCGTTCACCACTCCGCCGTCCACAAGGTTACTATCTTCGCAGTGGCACAGGCATTTCAAACCGAAATCACCGGCGTATTCAATGGCAAGGCGCATAATATAAGAATTTGCAACCGACTTTCCGTCGTCGCTGATTGCAACCGCGCCGGCTTGCTTCATTTTACCTATATCGGCAAGGCTTTCGCCCTTTTGACCGCGCGTTATCGCGCCTATGGGATTAACCTTGCAAAGATTTACTTCCTTTGCGCGGTTTTTAATATAATTTACAACTACTGCGTTGTCGCATACGGGTTCGGTATTGGGCATACAGCAAACCTGCGTTACGCCGCCTGCAACAGCCGCGCGGCAACCGCTTTCTATATTTTCCTTACCTTCGAAACCGGGCTCGCGCAGATGAACGTGCATATCGATTATACCTGGCAGAACGTGCTTACCTTCCGCTTCGATTACCTTGCAACCGCTTTCGCAAGTTATGTTTTTTGCAATTTTTTCGATTTTTCCGCCGCTTATAAGCAAGTCGGACTTAATTTCGCCCTTGGGCGTTACAAGCGTTGCGCCTTTTATAAGAAGTTTCATAAGTTTTTCTCCCTGTACTCGCTTAAAAGTTTGAGTATGGACATTCTGACGGCAACGCCGTTTGTTACCTGTTCCAAAATTAAACTGCTTTCGCCGTCGATGAGTTGCGGAGTGAGTTCAACGCCGCGGTTTACGGGACCGGGGTGCAAAACAACGGCGTTCTTTTTGGCAAGTTTCATAACTTCGCCGTTTACGCCGTAAAATTTTGCATATTCCGAAAGCGACGGAAACAGTCCGCCGTTCATACGCTCGAGCTGAATTCTAAGTCCCATTACGGCGTCCGTGCCTTCAACGGCTTCTTCACGGCTCTTTGCAACGTGAGCGCCGAGACTTTCTATCTCTTTGGGCATCATCGTTGCGGGGGCGTACATATAAACTTCCGCGCCGAACTTTTGCAAGCCGAAAAGATTGCTCATTGCAACGCGGCTATGCTTTATGTCGCCTAAAATTGCGACTTTAAGCCCCTTTAGCGTTCCGAATTTTTCGCGCATAGTGAACATATCGAGTAGCGCCTGCGTGGGGTGCTCGTGCATGCCGTCGCCGCCGTTCAAAACGCTTGCCTTCACGTTTTCGGCAAGCAGTTTGGGCGCGCCCGCCATTGGATGGCGGATTACTATAAAGTCGGTGTTCATACTGTCCAGCGTTTTGCCAGTATCGATAAGCGTTTCGCCCTTTTGCACCGAGCTTGCGGCAACCGAAATGTTAACTTCGGTCGCACCCAAAAATTTGCCCGCCAACTCAAATGAGGTGCGGGTTCTGGTGCTGTTTTCGTAGAACAGCGTTACGAGCGACTTGCCCGAAAGCGCGTCCGACTGTCTTTTTTCAGATAATAAAAATTTTTTGGTTTGCTCTGCGCCGTCAAGAATTTCGGTAATTTCCGCGGCGGTAAGATTTTCAAGTCCGAGCAAATCTTTTGATTTCAGCATTTGTTTTCTCCCACTTGTCTGTCTTTAAAATCGTAACACAATTATAAAATAAAGTAAAGCGTTGACGCAAAGTTTACTATCTTTAATTACAAAATTCTTTGCAAAGTAAATCCTACCTTGTCGCAGGAAGTCAGCACGTACTCTATTCCGTTTTTCTGAGTGCGGAACGGGAAATAAATATTGCCGTGAACGTGCCCGAAAATAACCTTGTCGGCGGCGTGCTCTTCAAAAAGTTTCGTAAATTCCGTTTCGGGCGACTTGGGCGAAAAGGGCGGGTAATGCACCATTACAAGCAGTTTGTCGCCGCTTTCACGCACATTGTCAACCTGCGCAAAACACAACTTAAACCTTTCGGCTTCACGCTTATAAAGCCGCATATCGTCTTCGGTAAAGTCGGCACTGCCGGGGCAGGTCCAGCCGCGCGAGCCGCAAATTACTACGTCGTCAAATTTTACGCAATCGTTTTGCAGAAAATAAAAACTTTCGTCAGGCGCGGCGTTTCTCAGCTTGGTTATGCCGTTCCACCAGTAGTCGTGATTGCCGCGAATAAACACCTTTTTGCCGTTTAAGCCTTTAAGACAATTTAAATCGTACAGGCCTTCTTCTAAGGTCGTTCCCCAGCTTATGTCCCCGCAGATTAAAACGATATCTTCGTTTGAAACGCGCTGTTGCCAGTCGGCTTTTATTTTTTCGAAATGACCTTCCCAGCTCGAACCGAATACGTCCATAGGCTTGTCCGAAAGCCCAGAAAGGTGCAAATCGCTTATTGAAAATATTTTCATAGCCCTTATATTTTAACACTTTGCGCATATTTTATAAAGCGTTTTAAACACAAAATATGCGCCGTTTTGCCGTAAATTGACGCAAAATATAGCGATTATGCGTGACATAGTACTATTCAAAACCGCTAAAATAACAAAAAATAAGCCCTGCGCGTGTTGCGCAGGGCGAAAAATTTAGAATTATTGTTTTGAACAGGTTTTGCCCTGCGGGTACAGCGGAAGTTCGAAAAATCCCGCGCATACTTCCTGCGAGTAATCCTGGGCAGGCGGTATTGCACAATAGCCGTAGCTGGGAACGAGAATTTCCACGTCGATAGCTATTTTTAAAATAACCGTAACGCACGCGTTAACCGTAAAGGTGTTGCCGTCAGGATTGAACTTGCCTTCCGCGCATACAGCCGAAACTTCGGCAGTAGCCCTGTAGGGCATAATCGACGGAGCGGGCACGAACAAGAGCACGTCTTCCGAAACCGAAATGTTTCCCTGCGCAACCCCTTCCACTCCGTTTGCATCGGTATAAAGAACTTCGACGGGAATAGAAACGGTCGTTTGAACTCTTGCGCAGTTGGGCTTGTCGGCCAATCTTTCAATGCTGAGATTGGTTAAGTTGCCCGTAGTCGACGTAGACCTTGCGCTTATAAAGGTTAAAGGGTATGTAGGATCGCCCGGTACTGCGTCTTCAAGCGTGAGTGTGTAATTTTCTATCTGTATTTGTTTGATGCAGGCGTCGAAAATTTTCTGTGCCTGAATGCAGACTTTTTCACACATTCCGTTCAGCGGATTGCCGCTTATCGTTCCGGGGCATTTATCCGATTGGAAATTTGAAAAGAATGACATTTTACCTCCGAATAATTAAAAAATTATATTTTATTTTATGCTTTGCGGCAAAAAGCCGTGCAAAATCACTTTTTGCCCGCTTTAACCGCTCATGTCCCCGCGTTCGGCGGCAGAAAAATTTTCCGCGTTGGGTACACTGCCCCTGCGCCGTTCAGCTCAATCAGCTTATCTTCCGCCACCGAAAATTTTGCGGCAACCGAAGCAAAGGTATCTAAAGGGCGCGCCACGTAGATTTTCAGTCCCGTATGCACCCGTATGATTGCGCCGCCGAACGGCTCGAACCCGACGGGCGTTGAAAGCACGCTCTCTATCTCCTTTGCACTCTGACCACGCTTAACTCTGAAAAATTTGCATTTTTCCGTAACGAGCGTAAACATTTGATATATTATACGCAAAAAACTTTGTATACGTTCATAATCGGCACGCAAAATTTGTAAAATATTGAAGGAGTTTATATTTCGTATAATGAAAAAACGCATAAAAAGTACCAACAATATCTATAAATCCGCGGCTATCGTAACTGTTTTTTCGACTATTGAAAAATCACTCAGCTTTTTTTACAGAATTGCGCTTACGCGTATGA
>CAZQFP010000094.1:0-3831 GCA_964592605.1 uncultured Clostridia bacterium
GCACAAGCAAGTCGGTTGCGGCTACGGTTTTTCCGTCCGCGTTCTGCTTCATATAGAACGCCTTTATGTCGGCAGGGTAATCCGTAACGAAAAGCGGCTTTTTGAAATACTCTTCGGTAAGATATCTTTCGTGTTCGGTCTGCAAATCGCAACCCCATTCCACGGGGTATTTGAATTCCTTGCCCGAATTTTTCAAAATTTTAACGGCTTCCGTATAGGTAACCTTGCCGAAATCGCTTGAAACGACGTTTTTCAGCTTGTCAATCAAGCCTTTTTCAACGCGTTCGTTGAAATATTCCAATTCTTCAGGGCAGTTTTCAAGCACGTTTTTAATTATGCTTTTAATAAAATCTTCAGCAATCTCAATAATATCGTGCAGGTCGCAAAAGCAAACTTCGGGTTCTATTTGCCAGAATTCCGCCGCATGGCGCGTAGTATTGCTGTGTTCTGCACGGAAAGTCGGTCCAAACGTGTAAATTTTGCCAAGCCCCATTGCCGCGGCTTCGCCTTCAAGCTGACCCGATACGGTAAGCCCCGCCTTTGTGCCGAAGAAATCTTCGTGATAGTATTCGTCTGCATTCTTGCAGGCGGCGTTCCAGGGGTGCGTGGTAACGCGGAACATTTCGCCCGCTCCTTCGCAGTCGCTTCCCGTAATTATGGGCGTATGCACATACTTGTAGCCGTGCGAATGAAAATATTCGTGTATTGCAAACGAAAGCTGGTTTCTTACGGCAAAAACTGCTTCAAAAAACTTCGTACGCGGTCTTAAATGGGGAATTGTCCTCAAAAATTCAAGCGTGTGATGCTTTTTCTGCAACGGGTAATCCTGCGGACAGCCGCCAAGCACTTCAATACCGGTAACGCTCAGTTCGTAGCCGTTCCTTTCGGACGGAATAAATTTACCTTCAACTTTAAGCGCCGCACCGACTACAAGCGCGCTTTTTACCACGTTTTCGTCAAGCGTACCGCGCTCTATAACAAGTTGCAGATTTTTAAGGCAAGTACCGTCGTTAAGTTCTATAAACGAAATACTTTTGGAATCGCGCCAGGTTCTCACCCAGCCGCACACCGTAACCGATTTTTCGGCGTACTTTTCACCTTCCGAAAACAATACTCTGATATCTGTATGTTGCATAACGTCTCCTGAATATGCGTTTTATTAGAAAACACGGACCGCCTGAGCGGTCCGCACTTTTAGTTAGCCTTTTTTTCGTCCTTAGAAACGACTTCAACCTTATCGTAGTAGCCGCAGTTGCCGCAAACCTTGTGTGCTTCTTTAAGCGAATGACAATGCGGGCACTCTACCAACGTAGGAGCCGTTGCCTTATAGTTTGCAAACCTTGTATTGGTTCTTCTCTTGGACTGTTTTCCCTTGGGTACTGCCATTTGTTTACACCTCTTTTATCTTAATATTAGGTAACGTCAATACCTTTGCAGTCCGGTTTACAGAGTAAAATATTGGGCTGACTTATAAGTATTGCATCGTCAACGGCGGTTTTTAAATTTATTTTAATACCGTCGTAAAAATAGTTTTCTTCATCCTTTTCAGGCACGAACAACACGTCCGACTGAAAACTTATCTGTTTTTTCGCATCGTTTAAACAATACGAACACTGTCCGCTTAAATCGTACGTTACGGTAAATTTTACGCCGACGGCGTCGTCATCGTAAATTTCGTACTCGCCAACAATTTTAACTTTGCCTTCAATTTTGCACAGCGGAATTACGCATAAATCCGCAGGCGCGTCATAGTCAAAGCTGAAATCGCCGCAATACTTACCCGTAGCGACAAGTTTTTTAACATCAATTTCCATAATCTAAGCTGACTTCAAAAGTATATTATACCGTAAAATCTTTGTCAACTTATTTTATTTAACAACGCAAATAATTTTTATAAAAGTTCCGCCGTTTCTCTTGCAATTACAAGCTCTTCATTTGTGGGAATTACAAGCACTTTAACCTTGGAATCCTTTGCGGAAACTTCGTGTATACCGTCTTTGCGGATTGCGTTTTCCTTTTTATCGAGCTTAACGCCAAGGAATTCAAGCCCTTCGCACACGCCTTCGCGCACGCCGGGTGCGTTTTCACCGATACCTGCAGTGAAAACTATGCAGTCAAGTCCACCCATTGCCGCCGCGTAAGCACCGACGTACTTCTTTGTCTGATAGCTGAACATATCGAGCGCAAGCGCACAACGCTTGTTGCCCTGTGCCGCGCCGTTGTCCAAATCTCTGAAATCGCTTGAAACGCCCGAAATACCGGCAACGCCGCACTTTTTGTTGAGATAGTTTATAACTTCCGCATGGGTAAGTCCCTTCTTCTTTGCAAGGAATTCAACCGCCGAAGCGTCGATATCGCCCGAACGCGTTCCCATAAGCACGCCTGCAAGGGGCGTAAAGCCCATTGAAGTATCTACGCACTTGCCGCTGTCTACCGCCGAAATCGAAGAACCGTTGCCAAGATGGCAAGTTACTATTTTAAGCTGTTCGGGCTTCTTTTTAAGGTATTTAGCCGCTTCGCCGGAAACAAATTTATGGCTTGTTCCGTGCGCACCGTATCTTCTTACGCCGTATTCCTTGTAATCGTCGTAGTTTATGCCGTAGAGATAAGCCTTTTCGGGCATAGTTGCGTGGAACGAAGTATCGAAAACGAGCGCCATAGGCGTTTTGGGCATAACTTCCATACACGCCCTTAAGCCTACCGCAGCCGCGGGATTGTGCAGGGGTGCAAGCTCGAACGTCTTTTCTTCCAACGTCTTTAAAACTTCGGGAGTAACTAGCGTGGTCTTTTTAAAGTATTCGCCGCTGGCAACAACTCTGTGTCCGATCGCGCCGATTTCTTCCATTGACTTGATAACGCCTATTTCACTGTCGCGCAATGCGCTTAAAACAAGCTCGATAGCCACCTTATGGTTAGGCATGGGCTGTTCGTAGAGCTTTTCCTTGCCGTTGCCCTTAGCTTTAAGGAAGGAACCTTCAATACCTATTCTCTCGCAACCGCCTTTTGCGAGCACGCTTTCGGTTTGCATATCTATAAGCTGATATTTAAGTGAAGAACTACCTGCGTTCACAACTAAAATTTTCATTTTGTTTCCCCTTTAAAATTATTCTGCCTGCAATGCGGTTACCGCAACCGTCGCAACAATATCTTCAACGTTGCATCCGCGCGACAAGTCGTTGAGCGGTTTTGCAAAGCCCTGACATACGGGACCTATAGCCATGTAGCCGCCGAAACGCTGTGCAATTTTATAACCGATATTGCCCGCGTTGATGCTGGGGAACACGAAGACGTTTGCATGACCTGCAACCTTAGAACCGGGAGCTTTAAGTTCGCCTACTTCGGGAGCAACCGCCGCGTCGAACTGGAATTCGCCGTCAAGCGCAAGCTCGGGAGCCGCTGCTTTTGCAATCTCGGTTGCTTTTTGTACCTTGGGTACGGACTGAGTGAACTTATCGTCGTTGCCGCTACCTTTAGTCGAGAACGAAAGCATTGCAACTTTGGGTTCAATTCCCGCAATGGCTTTTGCCGTCTTTGCCGAAGTTACGGCAATATCTGCAAGCTGTTCCGCCGTAGGCTCTATGTTTATAGCGCAGTCTGCGAACACAGCAACGCCGTCGGGGTTATAAGGGTTGTTTTTATCGGGTGCAATCATAATGAAGCAACTTGAAACCGTTTTAATTCCGGGAGCGGTTTTAACAACCTGCAAGCCGGGGCGAAGAGTGTTCGCCGTAGAATGGCAAGCGCCCGAAACGTAGCCGTCTACGTCGCCCGCTTTAAGCATAAGCGCGCCGAACATGGTTCTGTCCTTAGCCTGCTCCTTTGCCTGCTCCT
>CAZQFP010000095.1:0-3830 GCA_964592605.1 uncultured Clostridia bacterium
TACCGCAATCCGCCGTTGCGCCGTTTTACCGTCGGCAGCTTATTGTAGAGTATCTATATTGACTTGTTATATAATAATATTGAATAAAGAAATTACAGCTTGATTTTGATGTCTACGCCTGCGGGTAAGTGTACCGTATCAAGCAACTTAGCGTTGGGGGTGTAGATATCGATAATTCTCTTATACGTTCTCTGTTCGAACTGTTCTCTGCTGTCCTTGTATTTGTGGGGGGAACGCAGTATGGTGATTATTTCCTTTTCCGTGGGAAGGGGAACGGGTCCCGAAATTTTCGCGCCGCCCTTCTTCATCGTTTCAACGATGCGCGAAGCCGCAAGGTCTACGAGCTCGTGATCGTATGCGGCGAGTTTAATTCTGATTTTCTGTCCTGCCATGTGTTAACTCCTTTTATACTAACAAAAATTTTCTTATTCGTGTCAACTTAACCGTGTGTGTCGCGGCCAAACAATCAAAAAAACACCGAAACGGTGCCTTAACTGTAAAGCCACGGTTAGTCGCAGGGATCAAGTCCCCACATTTGTCAGCGCAAATTATCTGTTACGGGAGCTTTTACCGTAAATTTCAGTAACTTTGCACATCACTCCACACGCACTTTTTAAACACGCTCGACTATTATATATAATCGGCGTGCCTTTGTCAATGAATTTTTGCCCGTTTTTTTAACTTTTCGGGGCATTTTCGGCTATTTTTGGGCTGTTTTTAGCGTTTTTTCGCAAACTTGTGCCAAAGCCGCAAAAAAGCCACAACATATTGGGTAAATACCCCGTTTTTATACAAATTTCGTCAATTTTTACGGCAAAAAATTCTACAAAAAATATGTATTATATTTTCTTATGGATTTTTTAAAATGTTATATAACAGAAATTTTGTGATTATTTTACAGTTTTTACCTGTAAAATTAGAACATTTTGTAAATTTACTTGTTCTGAATATAGGCAATAAGTTCTTTTATTGAATGAATTATTAGTATTATTCCTACCGTTGAAAGCAATAAAACCGCCGCCCATACACCCGAAAACGAGCAGAAAAACTCCTGCACAGAAAGCCACGGCAAAGCAATTTGACCGTTGCAAACGACAACCAGCCCGATAAATATCGGGAATACCGTAAAAATTACGCCGAACAAAAATGGTATTAAAAACGCGCGGACTACGGGAACGTGCGATAAAGTCGTAAAAAATACCAACACTCCGCCCACAATAAAGAACGCGCCGAGAAATATCGGAATATCTTCCGCAACCGTATAATGTAAGGCAAGCACGCCGCCGCCGGCAAGCGCGCATATTATGCCCATAACCATTCCGCCGATCTGCGTACCGCCTATTTGGTCGCGCACCTTTTCTTGCGGCTCGCTATCTTTTACGACGTGCACGTTACGTTTGCCGAATATCTGCTTTATAATATATAAATCGGTTAGCGGAAGTTCCGGGCTATCTATCCAAACGGTTTTATCGCCGAAAAACTCGAACTCGAGCGTAAAAACGCTTTCATATTTTTCAACCGTTACGCGGTTAATCTGCGAGCGGTCGAAAATTTTCGTTCTGCCCGAACTGACTACTTCTACGTAGTTTTCGTAAATTGTAATTGCGTTTCTGTTAGCGATATTCGCTTCAGCCTGCTCCACTTCTTCTTCAAGCGCGCGCACGTTTGGATTTTGCCGCGATACCAAATTTCGTCTGAACGCAAAACGTATGAATTTACCCCACAGACCGAAAACGGACAAAATAATTATCGCATCGGCTGCAACAAGCCCGATAAAATGCGGCCAGTATTCGATAAGCGCTTGAACGGGGTCGCCTTCTACCGCTGCGCTTATAAAGCTATACAAAAACCAGAACAGCAAAAAAGCCGCCACTAAAAGCATGACTATGCCCTGCGGCGAGCGCAATGTGCGCTTCGCATGCCCTTTGGGGCTGTCGTACTGCGTTTTGCTGTTATCTTTTTCATACAGCACTTTGCCCGCGTCTTCAGGCAGATATTTAACTTCGAAACTTTCTCTATATTCCATTTTAATACGTTTAAGTCGGCGCGCTAAAAGCACGCCGACGTTTAAATTTTAATAATACGTAACAACGCTTTCTTCGGGCGGGTCGGCACGTTCGGCTTTTTCGACAATGAATACGGGACCTTCCGAGCGGTAAGCCGAATTGTACTCTATTTTAACCTTAGCGGTAACGGTAAGCCAGTCGCGCGTTTGCACGTCCTTTACAAGGTCGCCTATCTTTACGGCAAAGCCGTCGTAGGCAATATCGGCTTCGCAACACGTCATAATGTGCCTGCCCAGAATAATATAGCCCTTGGGCACTTTTTTAGAAACCGCCGCCATGCCCTTATAGCGCACGGTTTTGCCGATATAGTCCGCCGCATTTTCCGCCATATCGCGGTAGAACCAGGCAAAATCTCTGTCTTCAATTTCTATAACATCGGCGTCTTTATCGAAGGGCAACGGGTCTTCTATGTCGTCGAATTCGGGATTGCCGCCCAAATATTCGTAAACGATGTCGGGGCGGCGCGAAACTCCGCGGACTATTTTATGGAACGCGAGCTTATCGTACTCACCCTTGAAACGGTTGAAAACGACCATTTGCGTCATTTGCATTTTGTCGAACACAAGTTGGCGCATATTGGCGTTGTAATTTAAAAACGTAGTCGCGTCGAAGAAAGTCATTATCTGGTTTATTACCCAGCTTTCGGGCATAGCGTCGAAAAACTGCTGTAACAGCCAAGTACCGTTGTATTCAACTATTATTCTCTGCGGACGGTGGCGGGCGGTTAAATCTTCAAGGTTTTCCATAGTAAGCTCGTCCGCGCTTTCAAGCGTAACTTTGGTAACGCGCTTTACGGCAAACTTTTCGGGCGCATACTCTTCTTCCCCTTCTTCACACACCAGCAAAAGCGTTCTTTCGCCGCTGTCCATTCTGGGGTCTTCAAGAGTTTCCTGTATGAATTTAGTTTTTCCGCTTTCCAGAAATCCGAGAAAGAGATATACGTTAACTTCCTGTTGCATAATACCTGAATAAATTTTAACGTTTTTTAATTCGGCACAGAATGAGCCGTATTATTGCAAAGTTTATATGCGGTTTAAACTCCGAACAACTCTTTAAGTTCGTCTTCGTCCAATTTACTGCCTATAACGCACAATCTGCCCGTATACGCGGACGCACCCGTGCGAACGTTGATTTCGCCGGGAATGTAGTCGAAGTGCAACCACTTGCCGCAATCGCATGCAACTATGCCCTTTGCGCGGAGCACAGTGCCGAAGCGTACGGCGTCCGAAAGCGTTTTAAGCGCGTTTTCAAGCTCATCCTTTGCAAACTTTTTGCTTGTTTCAACGCCCCAGCTTGAAAAAACTTCGTCCGCATGATGGTGGTGATGCTCGTGATGGTGTTCATGCTCGTGGTCGTGATGGCAACAATGTCCGTGTTCGTGCTCATGGTCATGGTCGTGATGGTGTCCGCAACCGCACTCTTCGCCGTGCTCGTACTCGTGTTCGTGATCATGATGACAGCAGTGTCCGTGTTCGTCGTGATCATGGTCGTGGTGGCAACAATGCTCGTGTTCGAGTTCGAGTTCTTCCAAATCGTTTGCAAACGTTTTTGCGTGTTCCATTGCGGAAAGAATTTCTTTGCCGTCAAGCTCGGCGAGCGGCGTAGTAACAACCGTGGCGTGCGCGTTCTTTTCGCGTACGAGCTTCAACGCTTCGGCAAGTTTGCTTTCGCTTACAACGTCGGTATGGCTGAAAACTATGCACGCCGCCGTTTCAATCTGGTCGTTGAAGAATTCGCCGAAGTTCTTCATATACATTTTGCACT
>CAZQFP010000096.1:0-3764 GCA_964592605.1 uncultured Clostridia bacterium
CCCACGAACCGTCGAACGGAAACTCGGTAACGGGCATAAGTTCTACGTGCGTATAGCCCATTTGCTTTACGTACGGCACCAAACTTTGTTCAAGCTCTTTATAGCTTAAGTACGAACCGTCCGCGTGCCTTTTCCAGGAAAGCAAATTTACTTCGTAAATGTTTACAGGCCCGTCAAAACTATGTTTTTCAAACAGGCTTTTATATTCCGAAGGTTTGGGTAAATCGTATACTACAGACCAAAACGAATTAGGGTAATCAGATTTAAACGCATATGGGTCGGCTTTGAAAATAATTCTGCCGTCAAGCGTTTCAAACTTATAGCGGTATTTATCTCCCGGCACAGCGATAACTTCAACTTCGTAGCTTTCGCCGTCGCTCAGTTGGTGCATATGATATTCGGCGTCTTTCCCACCGCAAAACGAGCCGCACACCGCCGCATTTTTTACGCTCGGCGCCCATACTCGGAACGCATAAACGCCTTCTTTCACCTTATGGCAACCGTAAAACGTGTATGCAAGACATTCTTTGCCGTTATGGAAGTTTTCAAGGCTGAACACGCCCGATTTGCCGTCTGCCATACCTTACCTATTTTACCATATATATACTGTTTTTTCAATACCGAATTTAAAAAAAGTGTTAAAATTTATAAAAAAGATAAAAACTGACGAACTTACTATAATTTTAAACAAAACGGCATTGTAACAGTAGTTTAAATCCCCGTTTCCGATTTGTTTTGGAAACGGGGATTAAAATTAACCTATATAGTTATTTAATAATTCAAGATTGCAATTTGCAAATTTTTCTGCTTCTTCAGTTGAAAGTTTTTTAAATGCACTCAGTGCAAAATAGTAAATATAGTTTGCGGTGAACTTCTGCTTTTCTTCATCAAGATCCTTTATCTTTGCAACTGCAGGGCATTCAAGGTTTACAATCATCGTCTTTGCAAGGTCGCCGTCGCTCATTCCGTAATATTTACCCATTTCGGAATATCTGCGCATATATTCGTCAACCACAATAACTGCCGGAGTCTGAGTGTTTTTAAGTCTTTCAAACTTCACTGTAAGTTTTTCGTCGCCCGTTGCGTTTTTGAAAATTTCGGCAAGAACGCTGTCTTCCTGTGTTTCGCCGCTCTTTAAAACGCCGTCAATATCTGCGTCTATGCGCATAAATTTCAATTTGTCAGGCACTTTATATTCAATAAAACTGAGAAAATGCGGGTCTATGAAATTGTCGCATAAAATTGCGTTAAGCTGTTGCTCTTTGAACAGCTTAACATACTGCGACTGCTGTTCAATGTCAGAAACGTAATACAGTGTTTTAGGCTTTTTGTCGCTTTCACTGTCGCTCTTGTTTTCTTCGTGCTTTTCTTCCGTTACGGTTTCGCCCGTAAGGTCGTTAAAAGTACAATATTTGTCGTTTAAATCCTTATAAATGATTATGTCTTTAACCTTTTCGTAAAAATCGTTGTCTTTAATGCAACCGAATTTTACGAAATTGGCGATATCTTCCCAGCATTCTTCAAACTTTTGCCTGTCGTTTTTGAAATAAGAAATAAGTTTATCGGCAACCTTTTTGGTGATATGCTTGCTTATCTTCTTTACCTGGCTATCATTCTGCAAAAAGCTGCGCGAAACGTTCAGCGGAATATCGGGGCAGTCGATAACGCCGTTCAAAAGCATCAAAAATTCAGGTATAACTTCCTTAATATTGTCTGCAATGAATACTTGATTGCAGTAAAGTTTAACTTTTCCACGTTCGAGCTCGAGTTTGTTCTTTACCTTAGGGAAGTACAGAATACCTTTCAGTTTAAACGGGTAGTCCATATTTAGATGCACCCAGAAAATCGGCTCGTTATAGTCCATAAAAGTTTCGGTGTAGAACTTTTTGTACTCTTCGTCCGTGCAATCTTTGGGATTTTTTGTATAGAGCGGCTGTGTTGAATTGAGCGGTTTATCGTTTCCGTCGCCCTTAAAATTAACGTAAACGTTATAGGGCATAAACGAGCAATACTTGTTTACCAGTCCCTTTATCGTGCTCTCTTCCAAAAACTCCTTTTCTTCCGCCGTAACGTGCATAACAATCTTAGTTCCGCGCTCGGTTTTTTGGCACTCTTCTATTGAATACGTTGCGTTGCCGTCCGATTCCCAGTGCACTGCAGGCTCGTCCTTGTACGACTTTGTAAAAATTTCAACGTTTTCCGAAACCATATACGCTGAGTAAAAGCCCAAGCCGAAATGTCCTATAATTCCGTCGCCGCCGGCTTTTTCGTACTTCTGTAAAAAGTCGCTTGCTCCGGAAAACGCTATCTGCGTAATATAGTTCTCAACTTCATCGGCAGTCATACCTATACCGTTATCTTCAACGGTTAGTGTTTTGTTCTTTTTATCTACGGAAATTTTTATGCAGTATTCTTCTTGCTTGTCCGCACAATCACCAAGCAAAACCAGCTTTTTATATTTTGTAATTGCGTCAACGCCGTTTGCAACAATCTCCCTTAAAAATATGTCCTTATCGGAATACAGCCATTTTTTAATGATAGGCATCATATTTTCGCTTGAAATTTTAATGTTGCCCTGTTTTTTCATATCTTCACCTTCTAAAAATATTTACGGTTATAATATAAACCCTTAAAATATTCGCTAAACTTTTTTGTTGCGATTTCACACGTTTTTTTGTGTATTTTTACAAAAAAAAGCTCCGCCGAATGCGGAGCTTTAAAACTTTGATTATTTATTCTTTTTTGCGCTGGCAAGCAAATCGCCTATAGACGTACCGCCTATGCTACCTTCGTTCCAGGAAGAAACTTCTTCGCTTTCAACCTTTCTGGGAGCGCGGTTCTTTTTAGCGGGCGCTTCTTCGCCTTCTGCCTTCTGCGGGCGCTTCTTTTCGCCTTCGGGCAAAAGTTCCTTAATGGAAAGGTTCATTTTTCTTGCGGCCGTGTCAATATTGAGAATTTTTGCGTCTACTTCGTCGCCTACGTTAAGGCAGGTTGCGGGAGTTTCAATTCTCTCGTGGCTGATCTGCGATACGTGTACAAGACCGTCAACGCCTTTTTCAACTTCAATAAACGCGCCGAAAGGTACAATTCTTACAACCTTGCCGTGAATAACGTCGCCAATGTTGTATTTACCGTCAACAAGATCCCAAGGCTGGGGCTGCAACTGCTTATAGCCGATTGAAACCTTTTTGTTTTCTTTGTCCGCCTTAAGAACTTTAAACTGATATGTTTTGCCGATTGTAAGAACGTCGGTAACCGCGTCAACACCCGTCCAGGAAAGGTCGGAAATGTGAGCAAGGCAATCGAAACCGTTTACCGAAACAAACGCGCCGAAACCGGTAACTCTTTCAACTTTACCTTCAACAACGTCGCCTACGTTTACGGAAGCGAAGAACGCTTCTTCTTTTTCAGCTTTTGCGGCTTCCTTTGCTTCGTGTTCTTCCTGTAAAATTACACGCTGCGAAGCGATAATTTCTTTTCTGCCGGTTTTTCTGATTTCAAGTGCGCGAAGACGAAGCGTTTTGCCTTCGTATTTACTTAAATCTTTAACGAAACCGGGGCGGATTTCTTTAGCGGGAACGAATACGGAATAGGTCCCAAGCTGAGATACAAGGCCGCCCTTATTAGTACCTGTGCAAACTACGGTAAATTCTTTACCGGATTCAATTTCGGAACTTAAAGCTTCTTCCTCTTTAATCATCCTTATCTTCTTCTGAGAGAGTCTAAGGTTAGGTTTAAGCTCTACCACAAGCAAATCAATTGAT
>CAZQFP010000097.1:0-3661 GCA_964592605.1 uncultured Clostridia bacterium
GTCTTTTATAACTTTGTTATAAAATTCCGCAGATTGTTAATTTTTTGTGTTTTTAGAATTCGCTTCTCGGCTGGCGGTTGAAGAGCTTCAAAATAATTTTTGCGCACTCTTCCGCGCCGTGTCCGCTCTCGAAGGGATTTGTCAAAAAGCAACCTTCGTAAACTGCGGAAATTATAGGCAAATCAAGCCCCCTTTTGTCGCCTATTTCCTTCATTGCCTTAGCCGTCATAACGCCTTCGGCAAGTTTATCGAACTTCACGCCCTGCGCCATCATTTCGCCGTAGCGGCGGTTGTGGGAATATTCAGAAAACAGCGTGGTTTCGTAATCGCCAAGGTGCGCAAGACCGTAAGCGGACTGAAATTTTCCGCCCATCGCACTTATAAATCTGCCCACTTCGTACGCGCCCCTTGCCATTAAGGGTCCTTTCAAGCTAGTGTAACCGCTTCCGTCCAGCACGCCCGCGGCAATACCCAAAACGTTTTTCGCCGCCGCGCCGATTTCGGAACCTATTATGTCGCTACCGTAGTAAAAGCGGATGAGTTTGCTTTTGAATTTATCGGCAATATGCTTGGTAAGTTTGGGATTATAGCTGTCGATTACCATGCAGTTGGGTATGCCCTGCGTAAAAGCCTGAATATGTCCCGGTCCTACCCAAACGGCAATTTTATCGCGGTCGATACCGCTTTCAATTAAAACTTCGGAAAGCCTTTTGCCCGTGCTTTCTTCAATGCCCTTCATACAGAGCACGAATACCTTGTCCTTCAAGTCGTACGCGGTAACTTTTTTCATAAAGCCGCGTAAGCCCTGCGAAGAAATTGAAATTATTATTACGTTGCTTGCGTTGACTGCGTATTCCAAATCGCAGGTAAGCGTTATGTCCTTGTCAAGTTCAACGTACTCGTTTCTGCCGGTATTCTTTAAAACTTCGTACGAATAGTCGCCCTGCGGCCCCCAGCTTACAACTTTGTTCTTTAATACGGTTGCCTGATACCAAGCTATGAACGAGCCCCAACGCCCGCAACCCAAAACGGAAACTTTCATAATAATTACCTTTTTTGATTTTTGCCCGCTTTTTCAGCGGCTATAAGCGGTTTAAATACTCTTTCTTTCCGACAGCGCGCGCGAAAGCGTTACTTCATCGGTATATTCCAGTTCGCCGCCCACGGGTATGCCGTGCGCAAGGCGTGTTACGTTAACCCCCAGCGGCTTTAAAAGTTTTGCAATATACATTGCGGTTGCTTCGCCTTCCACGTCGGGATTGGTTGCCATTATTACTTCTTGCACGCCGCCTTGTGAAACGCGGGCAAGCAGCTCTTTTATGCGGATGTCGTTAGGACCTACGCCGTCCATAGGGCTGATTACGCCGTGCAAAACGTGATAAACGCCCTTGAATTCACGCAATTTTTCCATTGCGATAACGTCCTTCGGCTCTTTAACGACGCAGATTACGTCGGATGAGCGGCGTTTGCAAATTTCGCAAACTTCTTCTTCGGTGAAGTTGCCGCACACCTTGCAATAGCGAACCTTGCGTTTGCAGTTTACTATACTTTCGGCAAATTCCCTTGCTTCGGCTTCGGTCATGCCTATAACCTTGTAGGCATAGCGTTGAGCCGTCTTTTTGCCGACGCCGGGCAATTTGGAAAATTCGTTTATGAGTTTGCCGATAGGCTCGATAAATACGTCCATATGTTTCCTTTAAAAATTTTGGCTTGTCCTAAGTCATTGAAACAAGCTATCATAAGCTCAAAATGCAGAGAAGCAAGTTAAGCTGTTGCTTATATTAAGCCTTTGCCAGCCTTCGCAAACGGTCCCATCTTCTCTTCGTAAAGCTGGTCGGCTTTTTTATAGCCGTCGTTTATAGCCGCCATTATAAGGTCTTCAAGCATTTCTACGTCGTCTTCGTCGTTAATATCTACAAGTTGCGCCAGCTTACTGCCGAACTCGACGCCGTTTATAATTTTTTTGCCGTTCATATATATGACGACGGTTTCGTCGCCTTCTTCGCCGCCGCCGGAAAGTCCGACCACTTCAAGCTCTTCCAATTCCTTATCGGCTTCTTGCATTTGCTCCTGCATTTTCTGGGCTTCGCGAAGCATATTCTGCATACCGCCCATTCCGCCCATACCGCCTTTAAATCCTGCCATAAACGCTCCTTAAATTTATTTATTTCCGCCATATATGCGGGGCTATTTCATTTCAATATCGGTTTCGTCAAAGTTTTTCTTCAGTTCTTTAAGCGCCGTTTCGTACTCGCTTTCGCCCTTGGGCTTTACTTTCAGTTCGTATTCGGTAACGCCGAGTTCAAGCAAAACGTCCGATAAAAATTTTGCGGTTTCAGTTTTTGAAAGCGCCTTGTACACCGCTTCGCTGTCCGTTTGTAAAATGAGTTTATCGCCTTCGAATTCAGACTGCAAATCCAAACACAGCGTAAACAGCACGGCGTTTCTGTGAGTTGTACGCAAACATTTTATGAATTTTGCAAAAAACGTGCGCTTATCGTCATTGCTAAGAGAACCGCCGCGGGGCATTGCCGCGCCTTCGTCCCATAATGCCGGCTGAACCGCTTGAGCGGTTTCCGCTTTTTCTGCGAACGGCGAACTTGCGGCATCTTCTATAAGCGCGCTCTTTTTTTCTTCAACCTTTTCAACGGGCTTTTCAAGTTTTTGTTCAGGTATATATTCTTCTTTTACGTGTTCAACGGCTTTGCTTTCAATACGCTTTTCCTGCGTTTGCACCGGCAAACCGTTGGCTTTTAAATCTTTTATCTGTTGTTCAAGCGCGTTTATTTTGCCGATTAACGCATCAATATTGTAGTCGCTTTGGGGCATAGCGCATTTAAACACCGCCGTTTCGAGCGTGATTTTGCCGTTTGTGGAATACCTTAAAGCCGTTTCTGCGGCGGCAAGCACTTCGCTTACGCGCAAAAGTTTGTGTCCGTCGGCTTTGGCGGCGCTTTCAAGTAGCGCAAACTCTTCTTCGGGAACGTTGAGTATTTTGCGTGCTGTGGCGCACGTTTTAACTATTACCGCGCTGTTTAAAAACGCAAGCATATCTTTTATAAGCACGCCAACGCTCTTGCCCGAAGATAGAATATCTTCCGTTTTTTCAAGGGCGCACAGCGCGTCTTCTTTTAAAATTGCACCGCATATATCTGCGACTTTCGCATATTCGGTTGCGCCCAATACGGCGTTAACGTCGCTGTAAGTGAGTTTGCCGCGCGAATACGATGCGCACATATCGGCAATAGAAAGGCTGTCGCGAGCGCTTCCCGCACCGGCACGCGCAATGGCGGCAACCGCCTGTTCTTCGAACTCCTTCCCCGTCTTAGTAAGCACGGATTTTACAAGCTCTTCCAAATCGCTTTGCGGTATCAGTTTGAAGTCGAAGCGCATACAGCGCGAAAGTATAGTTGCGGGAATTTTTTGCGGCTCGGTTGTGGCGAGAATAAACACTGCGTGCCTGGGCGGCTCTTCAAGCGTTTTTAAAACGGCGTTAAAAGCCGAAGTCGTAAGCATATGCACCTCGTCGATTATATAAACCTTAAACCTTCCGTTGACGGGCGGATATTGCACCTTTTCGCGCAAATCGCGCATTTCGTCAACACCGTTGTTGGAAGCCGCGTCTATTTCGCATATATCTAAATCCGCGCCCGATTTAAGC
>CAZQFP010000098.1:0-3584 GCA_964592605.1 uncultured Clostridia bacterium
AAGGCGGCGATATAGTGCCCATTTGCGACGGCCAGCAGAGCGGTTTGACGGCGCAGATAATAGTGCCTATCGTCTGCAACGGCGACTGTCTGGGCGCGGTTGCGCTTGTTTCCAGTGAAGAAGGCGCAAAAATAGAGCCTGCCGCATGCAAACTTGCACAGCTTTCGGCGAATATATTAGCCGGTCAATTCGAATAAGGCGGGCGGCATTTTATCTCTGCCGTTGATTACAACATGGTATAAAGTGGTATAAAAATGTTAAGTCAAAAGCAGTCGTTCATAAAGGGCGCGGTGATAATTTCGCTCGGCGGATTTATTTCAAAAATGCTGGGCGCAATATACAGAATTCCGCTTACGAATATTCTCGGCGGCGAAGGTATGGGGATATATCAAATGGTATATCCCTTGTATTGTATACTTTTAACCGTTTCGGCTTCGGGCATACCAACGGGTATTGCAAGGCTGGTATCTTCCGGGCGCGGTTACGGAGCGGAAAAACAGGCTTTCCGATTTTACGGCGCGGTGGGCTTTATTGGCGCGCTTTTAATGTACGCTTTGGCGCTTCCGCTTGCAAATATTCAGGGCGAACCAGCAATAGAACTTTGCTGTAAAATTATGAGCCCTTCGGTGTTTTTCGTTTCACTGCTTTCGGTTGTGCGCGGCTACTTTCAGGGCAGGGGGAATATGTACCCCACGGCAGTTACCGAAATTTCCGAACAGGTTATAAAGGTTGCGGCGGGGTGCGCGCTTTCGTATATATACCGCGAAAATCTCGCGTTCGCGGTGGCGGCAACGCTTTTTGCCGTAACGGTAAGCGAAGTACTGTCGGCGGCGGTTGCGGCGCTTTGGTACTTTAAGGGGCGCGCGAAAGCTCCGCTTTATTCAACGCCTGCAGTGCCCGTAAAAAGCATTTTAAAGTACACCGTGCCGCTGACTTTGACGGCAATAGCAATGCCCGTTTCGCAACTTTGCGAAAGCATAATTGCGGTGCGGCTACTTCGCGGACTTTCAGAAAACGCAACCGCGCTTTACGGCGTGTATTCGGGGTGCGCGGTAACAATAATAAATTTACCCGTTTCGGTAACCTACGGACTTGCGGCGGCGGTAGTTCCGCAGATTTCACCGCTTGCCGAACGCGGCGACTTTGCGGCGGCAAAAAAGAAGGCTTTTAAAGCGCTTTTAATTACCGCGGCGGTTTCTATGCCTGCGGCGGCAGGGCTGTTCGTGCTTGCGCCGTTCGGGGCAAAGCTCGTTTTCGGTTCGTTGGAAGCGGCAGAGCTTGAAATTTTAGTGCGGCTCATTCGCATAATGGCGGTTTCGGCGTTAACTCAATCGCTTGTGCAAACTTCTTCGGCGTGCTTAACCGCGCTGGGGCATCCCATAAAAAGCACAATAACGCAATGGCTTACGGCAATACTCCGCGTAGGGCTTACGGCGGCGCTTATAAAACTTACGCCGCTTTCCATAGACGGCGCGGCGTGGGCGGCAAACTGCGCGTATTTGGTTGCGTCTTTGCTCAATTTTTGGTATATTATCAGGGTAGGAAGGGGTAACAGACATGAAAATAACTCTGATAGGTTTGGGCATTTCGGAAGGCGACGTTACGCTGAGAGCCAAGGCGGCGCTTGACGGCGCAAGCAAAATTATTGCGCGGACGGGCGAAGGTCAAAGTTTTAAAAGCCTTGCAGGCTATAACGTAGAAACTTTGGACGAGCTGTTTAAAAAGTGCCGTAACTTCGATACGCTGAATAAAAAACTTGCAGATTACGTTTTGAACGCGGCGAAGCAAAGCGACGTTTGTTACTGCGTGGACGGTTCCGTTGCCGAAGACGAAGCGTGCAAAATAATACTCAAAAAGCATAAGGACTGCGAAGTGTGCGATAGCGTTTCAAAGTCGGCGCACGCATACAGCGCGGCAAAACTTTTCAAAGATTTTTCGGCTGTTTCGGCGTATTCCGTCAAAGAGCTTAAAAGTTGCCGCGCCGCCGTCGTTTACGATATCGACTGCGATTTGATTGCGGGCGAAGTAAAGCAAAAACTTTCGTATATATTCGGCGAAGAGCATACTTGCGCCTATATTTGCGGCGACAAAGTAAAAAATATTAAAATTTACGAAATAGACAGGCAAAAAAATTACGGCGCGGACTGTGCCGTAGCCGTTCAGGAAGACGAATTTTTAAAGCGCGACAGATACGATTTTGCGGATTTGGAGCATATGATTAAACTGCTCCGCGCGCCCGGCGGCTGTCCCTGGGACAGAGCGCAGACTTCGAAGAGCATTAAGGGCAACCTTATTGAAGAAGCCTACGAGCTTGCCGACGCCATAGAGCGCGACGATGACGACGGAATGGAAGAAGAAACGGGCGACGTATTATTGCAGGCGGCTTTTCATTCGGTTTTGGAAGAAGAACGCGGCGAATTTACGGCAGGCGACGCGCTTACACGCGTTATTAAAAAATTGATATTCAGACATTCGCACATTTTCGGCGGCGACAAAGCGGCGAACGAAAGCGAAGCGTTGGGCGTTTGGGAAAACAACAAAAAGGTGGAAAAGGGGCAGAAAACTTTTGCCGAAAGCGTGCAGGCTGTACCCAAAAATTTTCCCGCGTGCATGCGCGCGCAAAAAGTGCAAAAGCGTGCGGCGAAATCGGGAATGGACTTTTTATCTGCAATTTCGGCGGCGGAAAGACTTACCGACGAGCTGGGCGAGCTTATAGACGCGCTTGTTGAAGGAAACGAGAGCCACGTCTTTGAAGAAGCGGGCGACGTATTGTTTTCTGCTGTAAACGTGTGCCGCCTTGCGGGCGCGGACAGCGAGCAGGCTTTGGCGGCATCCACTAATAAATTTGCCGAAAGATTTTGTAAGTGTGAACAGCTTATAATTGCCGACGGCAAGGACATAACCGAACTTGACGAGCTGGAACTCAACGTTTACTGGGAAAAAGCAAAACGCATTTAAGTATGTTGCAGTAAAACGTATATGGAATTAAAACGCATAAAAATAGGCAATTTACATACAAAAAACAACGTGTTTTTAGCGCCGCTTGCGGGCTACACCAACGCGCCGTTCCGTCAGCTTTGCTATAACAACGGCGCTGGGCTGACTTTCACCGAAATGGTCAGCGCGAAGGGGCTTTGCTATAAGAGCGAAAAGACGGAAAACCTGCTTGCCGTCACGTCCGGATACGGCGGTATTTTGGCTTGCCAGATTTTCGGCAAAGAACCCGATTTCATGCGTGAGGCGTGCAAAAGCGAAGCGCTTGCGCCATTTCAGATTATTGATATAAATATGGGTTGCCCCATGCCCAAAATTTACAAAAACGGCGAGGGCAGTGCGCTTTTGGGCGATATTAAGCTTGCCGAAAAAATAATTTCCGAGTGTAAAAAAAGCGGAAAGCTTATTTCTGTTAAATTCCGTATCGGACTTGACGAAAGCAATTTAATTACGACGGAGTTTGCAAAAGCGTGCGAGGGAGCGGGGGCTGATTTAATTACCGTCCACGGCAGAACGCGCGATAAAATTTATGCAGGCGAAGTCGATTTTAGTGAAATCGCCGCCGCGAAAAATTCCGTAAAGATACCCGT
>CAZQFP010000099.1:0-3534 GCA_964592605.1 uncultured Clostridia bacterium
ATTGCGTCCACGTGTAGTATGCGGGGTCGCAGGTGGAAATGGTCTGGTCCCAGTCGTAGGAAAGTCCCAGCATGTTAAGCTGAGAAATGAAGTTTTCTATGTTTTTCTGCGTGAAACTTGCGGGATTGTTGCCCGTTTTAATGGCGTACTGTTCGGCGGGAAGCCCGAAGCTGTCAAAGCCCATGGGATGAAGTACGTTAAAGCCCTGCATTCTCTTCATTCTTGCAAGAATATCGGTTGCAGTATAGCCTTCGGGATGGCCAACGTGCAGACCCGCGCCCGAAGGATAGGGGAACATGTCCAAAACGTAGTATTTGGGCTTGGAAAAGTCCTTTAAATCTGTGTGGAACGTCTTGTTTTCGTCCCAGTATTTAATCCATTTGTTTTCAACTTCGTTAAAATTAGAATAAGCCATAAGTTGTGCCCTTAAATATCTTTGCTTATAAGTATACAGTTTTTTGAAGATAATGGCAAATATTTTTAATTCAAAAGCCTTTTAAATTTGTTGACAAAGTTAACGTTTTGTAATAATATAAAGCCGCTTGGAGAAAGACAAGTACTTCCTTAAAAATTTTCAGAGAGTGCGGGGCGCTGTAAGCCGCATAATTTTCAAGGGCAAAGGAAACCACTTTCGTTTAACCGGGCAATTAAAGAGCGGTTTTTGCGTTTGCAAAAACAATTAAGGTGGAACCGCGCAGTAAATTTGCGTCCTTAAACAATTTTTTTGTTTAAGGATTTTTTATTTTATAGGAGTGAACTATGGAGATTTTTTTGAAGGACGGCAGTCCGCTTGAAGTTGAAGACGGTGCTGATTGCGCAAAAGCGGCGTTAAAAATCAGCGAAGGTTTGGCAAGGAACGCAGTTGCCGCAAAGATTAACGGCGAGCTTTGCGACCTTTCTAAGCAACTTTCTAAGGGCGATACGCTGGAAATCGTAACTTTGAAGGACAAAGAAGGGCTTGAAGTGTACCGCCACACTTGCGCACACGTTCTTGCGCAGGCAATTAAAAATATTTACCCTACCTGCAACCTTGCGATAGGGCCGGTTGTTGATAACGGCTTTTATTACGATATCGACTTCAAAACGCCGATAGTTCAGGAAGATTTTGCAAAAATCGAAAACGAAATGAACAAGATAATCAAGGCAAAAACGCCTATCGAGCGGTTTGAACTTCCCAGAGAAGAAGCCTTGAAGCTGATGACTAAATACAAGGAAAAGTACAAGGTCGAGCTTATTAAAGATTTGCCCGAAGACGCGGTTATTTCTTTCTATAAGCAGGGAACTTTCACCGACCTTTGCCGCGGACCGCACCTTCCCAACACGGGCAAAATCAAGGCGTTCAAACTTGTTGCTATTGCCGGCGCATACTGGCGTGGAAACGAAAAAAATAAGATGCTTACCCGTATTTACGGCGTTGCTTTTGCCAAAAAAGAAGAGATGGACGCGTATTTCCAGATGCTTGAAGAAGCAAAAAAGCGTGACCATATCAAGCTAGGCAAAGAATTGAAGTTATTTGCACTTATGAACGAAGGTAAGGGCTTTCCGTTCTTTCTTCCCAACGGTATGGTGCTTAAAAATAACCTTGTAGACTACTGGCGCGATTTGCACCGCAAGGAAGGCTACGTCGAAATTCAAACGCCTATAATTCTTACGCGCTCCTTGTGGGAAAATTCCGGACACTGGGATCACTACAAGGACAACATGTATACGACCAAAATCGACGACGAAGATTGCGCCGTTAAGCCTATGAACTGTCCGGGCGGAATGCTTGTTTATAAACTTGCGCCCCACAGTTACAAAGATTTGCCCTTGCGTATGGGCGAAATGGGACTTGTGCACCGCCATGAGAAGAGCGGTCAGCTTCACGGGCTGTTCCGCGTGCGTTGCTTCACTCAGGATGACGCGCACATATTTATGCTTCCCGAACAGATTACTGACGAAATTAAGGGCGTTGTCCGCCTTACCGATAAAATTTATAAACAGTTCGGCTTTAAGTATAAAGTAGAGCTTTCTACCCGCCCAGAAAACAGTATGGGCAGTGAAGAAGACTGGGAGCTTGCAACGTCCGCTTTGAAAAAAGCGCTTGACGAAATGAATATCGAATACGAAATTAACGAAGGCGACGGCGCGTTCTACGGACCTAAAATCGACTTCCATCTTGAAGACAGTATAGGCAGAACGTGGCAATGCGGTACAATTCAGCTTGACTTCCAGATGCCGCAGCGCTTCGACCTTGAATACGTGGGCGAAGACGGTCAAAAACACCGCCCCATAATGATACACAGAGCGATTTTCGGTTCTATTGAAAGATTTATCGGTATTTTGATTGAGCATTTTGCCGGTAAGTTCCCGCTTTGGCTCGCACCCGTGCAGGTTAAAATACTGCCCATAACCGACAGAACGCTTGACTACGCTAAGAAAATCGAAGCCGAGCTTATCAAAAAAGGCTTTAGATGCAACGTTGACGAGCGCAATGAGAAAATCGGCTATAAAATCCGTGAAGCAAAAATGGAAAAAGTACCTTACGTTTTGGTTGTCGGAGACAAGGAAGCCGAAGAAGACACTGTTAACGTAAACAAACGCGGCGTTGAACAGAACGAAACGGTTAAACTTGACGAATTTTTGGCAAAAGCGGTTGAAGAAGTTAAAGATAAAGTAATTTTTTAAGTAAAATTTAAAATTATTTTATTCAATCGTTTGACAAATTTAATTTGAAAAGTTATATTATTTGAGTAAAGCAAAGGCAACCCCTTTCGCCGTACAAAGTATTGTATTGGCTGATAACGTATTTAACGGCTGTATAGGTCGGTAAAATCGGGTTGCTTTGTGCAACCCGATTTTTTAACGAAATTTTTGAGAGGTATGATTATTAAAGACTTGTATTCCGTCAACGAAATGATTCGAGACAGAGAAGTAAGGGTAATTGGTTCCGACGGCGAAATGATCGGCGTTATGTCCAGCCGCGAAGCTCAGCGCCTTGCAAACGAAGCAGAGCTTGACCTTGTAAAGATTTCGCCCAACGCAAATCCGCCCGTATGCAAAATTATGGATTATTCCAAATTCAAGTACGAGCAGGCTAAGCGCGAAAAAGAGAACCGCAGAAACCAGACCGTAGTTGAAATTAAGGAAATACGCCTTTCTATGACTATTGACGTCGGCGATATCGCGGTAAAAACAAAGCAGTGCTTAAAGTTTTTAGAGGCCGGCAACAAGGTTAAAGTTTCCATAAGAATGAAGGGACGTGAAAATTCCCGTTCTTATCAGGGCGTTAAGGTTATGCAGGACTTTTTTGAGGGCTTGGGCGGTAAAGCCGTTCAGGACAAAAAGCCCACGACGGAAGGCAGAAACATAACTATGATGCTTTCACCCGTCAAGGAAACCAAATAATCAATTAAGAAAATATTCAATTTTGGAGGAATAAATATATGCCTAAGCAGAAATCACACAGCGGCAGCAAAAAGCGCTTTTGGCTTACTTCCACCGGCAAGGTAAAGAGACCTCACGGCGGTAAGAACCATAAGGCTGAAACCAAGA
>CAZQFP010000100.1:0-3295 GCA_964592605.1 uncultured Clostridia bacterium
TAAATCTGACGTCTCCGACTTCGGTGGTTCGAATCCACCTCCTCCCACCAGAATAGCGGCACTTCAAAAGAAGTGCCGCTATTCTGTATTTGGAAAGGTAGTAGAAGAAACTATTGGCGCTTTTTTTATTCTATGCTGTTATACAATAAGTGCATAGGCATTTTACATACTTGAATACTTGAAATAATTAACACTATTTGTTATAATATATTTACTAATATATAAAATTTGGATCATCAAACTATGCAAAAAGAGCAAATTTTTCAGTTTATTTCCGAGCAAAAAACGGCGTTTATCGCTTCAGTAAACGAACAGGGTTTTCCCGTAATTCGTGCAATGCTCACACCGCGAAAAATTGACGGCAATGCTATATATTTTTCCACAAACACGTCTTCTAATAAAGTTAAGCAGTACACGGCGAACAATAAGGCTTGCGTATACTTTTACAAGCGCGGTAAATTTAAGTATCAGGGCGTTTCAATAACCGGAGAGATGGAAGTATGCACAGATCAAGCCACAAAAGATATGATTTGGCGCTTCGGAGATAAACTGTTTTATAAGCAAGGCGTAACCGATCCCGATTACTGTGTTTTGAAATTTATATGCAAAAAAGCCGAATACTATTGCGATTTCAAAATTGAAAATATAGAATTTTAAAATTCCGTTTGCGTCTTATACAAAAAGTAGTTTTTTCTGTTACAAATTTTAAAGCACTTTACAAATTTGTTATAATAATTTTATGAGTTGGTTCAATTATTACGGTCTTGCGATTGTTGCAATTATTATGGTTCCAAACGTAGTATTTGCCATAAAAAACAAAAACGGTTTTGCAAACGCATATAAAAATAAAGTTGTTGAAATTTTAGAGCAAATTGGTAGATACGCTTGTTTGGTTTTAATGATTTTCAACGTACCGTACACGTATTTCGGCTTTTTGTTTAACTATGCGTTAATAGTATACATAGCCGTAAACAGCGCTTTGTGTTTTGCTTATTTAATATTTTGGGTAGTATGTTGGAACAGAAGCGGCAAACTGAAAGCCTTGTCGCTTTCAATAATACCGTCCGTAATATTCTTCTTCAGCGGCGTGGTTTTAGCGAATATTCCGCTTATTGCCTTTGCGCTTTTGTTCGGAACAACTCATATTTTTTTAAGCTGTAAAAACGCTTATAATTTAAGTTAGTCAAAGTCGGAAAATACTTTTACTTTGCAAGTGGGAATGATGATAAAAGTAAAACTTGAAAAGTTAGATATTAAATTTGCAAAGCAGCTTGCAAAAGCCGCAGGAGATCGGCGGGTGCAGAACAATCTGCGCGACGGCTTGCCTTTTCCGTATACTGAAGCGCACGCGCGCGAATTTATAAGCGCAGTGCAGTCCGCCGAAAACGAGTACACTTTTGCCATTACAGTGGGCGGAGAATTTGCAGGGGTAATTTCGGCAATGCGGCAACAAAATATTCATTTCCGCACCGCTGAAATCGGTTATTACGTTTCACCCGAAAAGTGGGGGAAGGGAATAGGCACGCAGGCGGTAACACTGCTGTGCAGTTTCGTGTTTGAAAACACCGATATTTTGCGGCTTTACGCCGAGCCTTTTGCAAGGAACGTTGCTTCGTGTCGCGTTCTTGAAAAGTCAGGCTTTGTGTGCGAAGGAGTTTTGCGCAAAAACGCCGTAAAAAACGGGGTAGTGGAAGATATGAAAATGTATTCGCTACTCCGCGAAGAATAAAAAATATTAAAATAAAAATAAAAAACAAGCCTAAACCATAATCGGTTTAGGCTTGTTTTGGTTAAACACCGTTTTTTAACGGTCGCTTTCTACTTTTTCTAATGAGATAATGTAAGGGTGGTCGTTTAAAGTATTTCTTATAAACGCCGCGTCTACTTGCCTTTTTGTATGAATTACGGCATTGTAAATTATTTCATCTTCAAGGCGTTCGGCTTTAAATTCGGTAAAACTAGTTATTCCGAAAAGATTTTTAATTGTCTGAATGCAATCGTCTGTAGGACTTTTGAATGAAACTCTTATTTCGTTATAGTGCTTTTCCTTGAAAAGGTGCAGGGGTAAATGCAAAAACAACTGTATTAAAATCGTTAATACGGTGGCGCACAGTGCCACGATATACATTCCCGCGCCAACCGTCATAGCTATTGCCGCCGTAAGCCAAATTCCTGCCGCAGACGTAAGACCGTGTACGGCGTTCTGTCTGTGCATAATCATGCCTGCGCCGATAAAACCTATTCCGGTAACCACCTGCGCCGCAACACGAGCTGTGTCCGAGCCGGAAAAGCCGTATATTGAAACAACGGTAAAAAGCGCCGCGCCCGCCGCAACAACTACGTGTATTCTTATTCCCGCAACTTTAAGGCGAAGCTGACGTTCTATGCCAAGTGCAAATCCTAGGGCTATTGCAATTAAAACTCTTAAAACACATTCCAGCCAAGGCAATTCTGGAAGAAGCTCAATTACGAGCATATGCTACCTCTTATAACATCATAAGTATGATCTGTTACAATTATACCACAATAATACTTTAAAAACAAGTGTTACCGTAAATTTCTATTCTGCTTTATGGTTGAGACGTCGTACCGAAGGCGCAAGCCTTACGGAACTTGAACCTGCTTAAATATAAAAAATGTAGCACCGGTAAGGCACTACATTTTTTGGTTGACTATGCGCGAATGTGTTTGAACACTTTTTTATATTCTTATATTTTTTCTATCTTGTATTTTGTTCCCAATTCAAGTATTTTTTCCGTTGAAATATCTGTCCTACAGCCCCAAGTTGTTTGGTCATCAAAAAGCACGTAATAAATATAGACTTCTGCATAATAAACCGTGGAATTAAATGTATATTCAAGTCTATCCGTTTTTCCATACTCAAAATTAGCAGGAGTTTCAGTTATTTGGTTATACGGTGAAATATGTCCACTATAAATTAGTTTCTCTCCATAGATATTATATAAAATGCAAACGGCTTCATAGGCAAGAACCTTATTATCTGAATTATTCAAGAAATACAATTGCATCGCCAAAGAGTTAGGTGAGAGAGTCCAAATATAAGATTGTTCAGTCAAACTTATAGGGCATTCATCAACATAATATTTACTGAAATTTTCATCATCATTTTCAGTATTGTTGTTTGAATTTGATTCTGTTTTTAAACTAAATATAACTCTATTTCTTTCCGATGTATAAATTGAATACCCAATTTTAGCGATGTAATCTTCTTGAATAGTTGTTGTTGGCGTTTCAAATACCACTTGAAAAGTTTTTGAATTTCCAACACCTATAT
>CAZQFP010000101.1:0-3268 GCA_964592605.1 uncultured Clostridia bacterium
ATACCGAAAGCCATACCGCCCGCCTTTACGTTGGGGCAGGAGATATTGAGTTCGACAAAATCGACAAGCCCGTCAAGCCTTTTGCATATCTTTCCGTAGTCTTCAAGAGTTTTGCCCGCAACGTTTGCGATAATTTTAACTCCCTTTGCCTTTAAAAACAACAGGTCGTTTTCGATAAAACGTTCAACCCCGGGATTTTGAAGTCCTACCGCGTTTAAAATAACGCTTTTACCTTCGGCAATTCTGGGCACGGCGTTGCCTAACCGCGGCTCTAAAGTAAGCCCCTTGGTGCTTATGCCGCCGATAGCCGAAATATCGTAAACTCCGTCATATTCCCGCCCGAATCCGAAAGTTCCGCTCGCCGCAATCACCGGATTTTTAAATTTTACGCCGCAGATTTCAACTTCTAAATTTGCCATATTTTAACCTTTGAATTTTTCGGTGTTTGCAAAGTTACGGTTACTGTTGGGTAGCTTCCGTTTGAGTATTTTCAACAGTTTCCGTCTTTTCTTGTTCAGCCGCTTCCGCTTGCTTTGCCGCGTTCTTTTCGGCAATTTGCTTTTGCACGCTTTCAACAAGAATATATTCTTTTTTAAGCTGGTTGAGTTGGTTTATAACGTTGGTAACGTTAGCGGCAAACCTGAATTTGTATACCTGACGTTTTACCGAAACGATAAGCGTACCGTAACCGAATATCAAGCTGTCCATACTCCAAGCTCTGGAATCGCAGTAGTCGAGCTCGGAAGGCGAGCATTCTACGCCGTTGCTGAAATGCAATTTGCCGTCCTTAAAAGTAACGTAATTCTTGGGCAGTTTTGCTATTATTACCGTCCAAACAATACCAACAATCAAAAACAGCACGCCGCAACCGAGTACTACGCCGCCGATAAGTTCGTCGTACAAACTAAGAATGGCGGCTCCTGCGCCAATGAATATTGCGCCCAAAACTATTATTACTATGTAGCCTGCCATAAGGCTCTTTTTTGATTTAGCTATTACAGTTTCCATTATTTTACTCCTTACAATTCTACTTCGTTTATGTTGAACACAGGTCCGTCTTTGCAAACCCTTGCGTTGCCGCCGACGCTTGTTTTGCACGTGCACACAAGGCACGCACCCAAGCCGCATCCCATGCGCTCTTCAAGAGATACAAAGCACGGAACGTTTATTTGCTTTTCGGCAAGTTTTGCTTTCAACGCGCGGAACATTGCCGGCGGTCCGCATGAAATAATTACGTCGCACGGCGGCATTTCGTCTTCTAAAAAAGCGTCTACCGCGTTCGTCTTTTTGCCGTAACTTCCGTCGTCGGTAACAACCGTCAGCTTTTTGCTTGCATTGAGTTCGTCAAGAAGGCACACAGCCGCCTTGTTGCGGAAGCCTATGTACGAATAAAAGTTTTTGCTTTTGCAATGTTGCAAAATTGTAGCGACAAGCGGAAAAACACCCACTCCGCCGCCAATAACTACTACGTTTTTATAGCCTTCCAAATTAAATCCGTTGCCGAGCGGCAAAAGAGCTTTAAGCTCGTCGCCGGTCTGCGCAGTAGCAAGTTTTTGAGTACCTTTACCCTTCACCTGAAAGCAGACGGAAATTTGCTTGCCTTCAACCTTGCAAACGCCGAGCGGACGCCTTAAAAGCTGTGAATTGTCGCCCGTGGACAAATTTACGAACTGTCCGCCGCGGATTTCGCCCACGCTTTCGGGAAGAGCAAACGTAAGCATATACACGCCCTGCGCAATTTGGGTATTTTTTACCACTTTAACATTTAAATCTTTCATTATCTACCCATTTTACCTATTGCGGCTGAAAGGTCGCGCTGCATATCAACGCAAGCCGCGCGCGCCGCTTCAAAGTAATTCATACCGCTGTAACCTGCGTTTTTGTAAGCGCAGATTATTCCGCGCGAAGAATTAACTACGCCGCCAAGTCCGCGCTTATCGAAGCACACTTTAAGCATTTGCGCGCTTCCGCCCTGCGCACCGTAGCCGGGGATTAAAAAGAAAGTATTTGGCATTTGCGCGCGCAGTCTTTGCGCTTCTTCGGGGTGAGTTGCGCCGACAACCGCGCCGACTTCCGAATAGCCGTATTTGCCTATGCTGTCTTTACCCCACTCTTTTACGAGTTCGCCCATCTGTTCGTATATGAACTTTCCGTTTTCCAGCTTCAAATTCTGCAACTCGCCGCTCGAAGGGTTGGAAGTTTTAACAAGCACGAAAATGCTTTTGTCGTACGCGTGAATATCGTCAATAAACGGCTTTATGCCGTCCGTACCGAGATAGCCGTTGACCGTAAGCATATCTGCGGGGAATGCGGCTGTTTTTTTGCCGTTTAAATCGGTTTTGCCAAGGTACGCCTGCGAGTAACAGCTTGCGGTTGAACCTATATCGTTGCGCTTGCAGTCTGCAATTACAATCATATCTCTGCCGCGCGCATATTTTACCGTGCAGTCGAACGCGCGCAAGCCTTCGTAGCCGTACTTTTCGTAATAGGCAATCTGAACCTTTACGGCGGGAACGATATCGCAGATTTTATCTATTACGTTCATATTGAATTCCGCGATTGCGTCCGCCGCGCCGTCAAACGTAGTTACGTCGCGACGCATTTCTTCGGGAAGATAGTTAAAATCGGTATCAAGCCCGACGCACGTAGGGTTTTGCAGTTCGATAATTCTTTCTATAAGTTTATCAACCATTATACTTTATCACTCCGTCAACGATTGTATATTTTACTTTTCCGTAGACTTCAAAGCCGTTAAACGGCGTATTTTTGCCCTTTGATAAGAATTTTTCGCTGTCGATTTTGTATTTTTCGTTCAAATCGACAACCGTTATATCTGCAACTTCGCCTTCTTCCAGTTTTCCGCCTTCAAGTCCCAGAATTTGCGCGGGAACCGTGCTCATTTTTTCTGAAAGCTGACATAAAGTCATTGCTCCCGACTTTACAAGGTAGGTGTAGCTTAGCGCAAAACTCGTTTCTATTCCGCTTATGCCGAACGCGGCAAGGTTGTATTCAACCTGCTTGTCCTTTACGGAGTGCGGCGCGTGGTCGGTTACTATGCAGTCGAGAGTGCCGTCCTGCAAGCCCTTTATAATTGCCTGTCTGTCCTTATCTTCGCGCACGGGCGGATTAACCTTTGTGTTCGTATCGTAAGTTTTTATGATATCGTCGGTAAGAATAAAGTAATGCGGGCAGGTTTCTGCCGTTACTTTAACTCCGCGAGCTTTAGCGCTACGTATAATTTCCACGCCGCTGTAAGTTGAAACGTGGC
>CAZQFP010000102.1:0-3266 GCA_964592605.1 uncultured Clostridia bacterium
AGGCAACAAAATTGCTTACGGCGAATACGGACTTGTCGCTTTGGAAGGAGCAAGAATTACTTCCAACCAGATAGAAGCTGCCCGTATCGCAATGACGAGATTTATTAAGCGTGGCGGTAAAGTGTGGATTGACATTTTCCCGCACAAGCCCATAACCAAACACCCCGCTGAATCCCGTATGGGTTCCGGTAAAGGTTCGGTTGAATACTGGGTAGCTATAGTTAAACCCGGCAGAGTAATGTTTGAAATGGCGGGCGTAAGCGAGGAAGTAGCGCGCGAGGCAATGCGTCTTGCAAGCCACAAACTTCCCGTTAAGTGCAAGTTCCTTGTTAAGGAACCCGAGATGGTAGAAGGCGGTGACGCTAATGAAGGCTAAGGAAATAGTTAATTTAAGCGACGAAGAGCTTTTGAAGAAGTTGCAGGAATTAAAGAGCGAACTTTTCAATTTGCGCTTTCGCCATGCGAGCGGACAGCTTGAAAATCCTATGTCGATAAATCTTGTTAAAAAAGATATCGCAAGGGTAAACACTGTAATACGTGCAAGGCAGTTAAAGGCATAAAAGGAGCTAAAATGGAAAACAGAACTACACTTCGTAAAGAAAGAGTCGGCATTGTCGTTTCCGACAAGATGGACAAGACGGTAGTCGTTGCAGTCAGAGAAAACCGCAAACATCCGCTTTATAAAAAGACTATAACCCAGACCACACGCTTTAAGGCGCACGACGAAAATAACGAATGCGGCGAAGGCGATACGGTAAGAATAGTCGAAACGCGTAAACTTTCCAAAGATAAGAATTGGAGAGTAGCGGAGATTATCGAAAAAGCAAAATAATTTTAAAACGCATATATGTGGCACTCTGCGGCGTTGTGCTCACGTTTTTGCTTCGGTTATTTACGTCAGTAAACTCCCTTGCAAAATCCGCGCACGCCTTGCATAGCCCCGCATCTCTGTGTTTTGGGAAGCAAGCAAAATGCTTGATTTGGTAAACAAATACCAAACATTATTCAAATTTATTAAAAATTAAAATTCATGATTGCGTTTTTCGCTCAAAGGAGAGCGGAGCACCCACTTCGCTTATATTTGCGGAGCGCAATCCGCTGAAAGTTGTAAGTCAAAAATAGGAGAGTTTTTATGATACAACCCCAAACAAGGCTCAAAGCTGCCGATAACAGCGGCGCAAAAGAGCTTATGTGCATCAAGGTGCTGGGCGGCTCGTTCAGAAAATTTGCCAACATCGGCGACGTTATCGTATGTTCGGTAAAGACGGCTAACCCCGGCGGCGCGGTTAAAAAAGGCGAAGTAGTAAAAGCCGTAATCGTGCGCACGACAAAAGGTATAAGACGCGACGACGGTACGCACATCACGTTCGACGACAACGCCGCGGTTATTATCAACACCAACAAAGAACCGCGCGGAACGCGTATTTTCGGACCGATTGCGAGAGAACTTCGTGAAAAGAACTATATGAAGATAATCTCGCTTGCGCCCGAAGTGCTGTAATTAAAGGAGAAAGGCAATATGAACGTAAAATTAAATGATAACGTACTTGTAATCGCCGGCAAATATGCGGGCAAGCAAGGCAAAGTAGTTGCAACTTCTCCTAAAAGCGGCAAAGTTACCGTTGAAGGCGTAAACATTCACAAAAAGTCCAAGAAGGCGAGAAAAGCCAACGAAGTTTCGCAGATTGTCGAAGTTGAATCGCCCATCGACGTTTCCAACGTTATGGTAGTTTGCGACGCTTGCGGCAAGGCTACGAGAGTTAAGCACTCGCTCGAAGGCGACAAAAAAGTTAGGGTATGCGGCAAGTGCGGCGCCGTGCTCGACAAGGCTTATGCCGGAAAGGGCGCAAAGGCTGCGGCTAAGAAAGAAGAACCTAAAAAGCGCGTAAGAAAGCGTGCTAAGAAGGAAGAAGAAACCGCTCCCGAAGCTACGGAAGAAAAGGTTGATTAAGGAGGTGCGCAATGGCTACTAAGAAAGCAGAAGTAAAAGAAAAAGTTTACAAGTCGAGAGTGCTTGAAAGCTACGACAAAGAAGTTGTGCCCGCCCTTAAACAGAAATTCGGTTATAAAAACCCGATGCAGGTTCCCAAACTTGTTAAAATAGTAATAAGCTCGGGTCTCGGCGATATAAAGGACAACGCAAAGTCAATTCAGATTGCTCAGAACGAATTGAAGCAGATCTGCGGACAGCAGCCCGTTGTTTGCAAGGCTAAAAAGTCGGTTGCAAACTTCAAGCTCCGCGAAGGAATGCCTATAGGTCTTAAAGTTACGCTCCGTGGCAAAATGATGTACGACTTCTACGATAAGTTTATATCTATCGCTCTTCCCAGAGTGCGCGACTTCAGGGGTGTGCCGACCGACAGTTTCGACGGCAAAGGCAACTATTGCACGGGTATTAAGGAACAGCTCATTTTCCCCGAAATTCAGTACGATCAGGTTGAAAAGATTAGGGGTATGGACATTTGCTTTGTTACCACGGCAAAGACGGACGAAGAAGCGAGAGAGCTTTTAAGGGCTATGGGAATGCCCTTCAAGAAGTAAGGAGTTAGATATGGCAAAGAAATCAATGATAAACAAGCAGCAAAAACCTGCTAAATACTCAACGAGAGCTTATACCCGTTGCTCCATCTGCGGCAGACCGCACGCGGTTTTGCGCAAGTACGGAGTTTGCCGTATATGCTTCCGCAATCTCGCATACAAGGGTCAGATACCCGGCGTGAAGAAATCGAGTTGGTAAAAGGAGAGAGAAATGACAGACCCTATTGCAGATATGCTCACTCGCATCAGAAATGCGATTGCGGCTAATAAAGAAACGGTTGAAATTCCGTCATCTAATATGAAAAAGGCAATAGCCGATATTCTTTTGAACGAAGGTTATATTTCCGGCGTAGAATACAAAGAAGACGGCTATAACGGCAAACTTGTAATATCGCTTAAATATCTCGGAAAGAAAAAATCCGTAATAAACAGTCTTAAAAGGGTTTCGCGCCCCGGACTTCGCGTTTATTCGGACGTTGAAACTATGCCCCGCGTAATGGACGGACTCGGCATTGCTATTCTTTCCACCAACAAGGGTATTATGACCGATAAGCAGGCAAAAGCCAACAACGTGGGCGGCGAAGTGCTGTGCTACGTTTGGTAAGGAGGTAGAAATGTCACGTATAGGTAAATTACCTGTAGCCGTTCCGGCAGGCGTAACCATCACCTTTGAAAACGGTTTACTTACCGTTAAAGGTTCCAAGGGTACGCTCACGCAACAGGTTGTG
>CAZQFP010000103.1:0-3159 GCA_964592605.1 uncultured Clostridia bacterium
CCTTCATGGTTTGATAGCGCGGAATAATGTCCTTCATAACGCGCGTTAAAATATGCCCTATGTGCGGTTTGCCGTTTGCCGTGGGCGGTCCGTCGTAAAAAGAAAATTCTTCGCCGCCTTCGTTTTGTTCAACGGACTTGGGAAAAACGTCGTTTTCTTTCCAGAATTTTATTATTTCCTTTTCGCGTTCTATAAAGTTTAAAGACGTGTCTACCTTCTTGTACATATAAACTCCTGTGCTTTAAAAATAAAAAAGTGCGCCCGTTATTTCGGACGCACTAAAATTGCGCTTATAAACCACCAAAACAAACTAACATTTGCCGTAACTTGTAACGGATTACGAAACCGTACTTTCTTAATTGCCGCAAGCGTTCGGAAAGTAAGCTGGAAGGTGATATTTTTTAAACGCGCTTACTTCCTTGCACCGAACGGAAGCTCTCTGAAAAGCAATACGTTTAAAAACGTTGTCCTTCGTTATCGCCTTTAATTTAATTGTAAGTAAATTATAAACGAATTAAAAAAAAATGTAAAGTTTTTTTATAAAAGATTTTTATTGCCGTATAAATTCAAGCTATAACATTAAAACAGGGCTAAGCATAATGCCGCGCCCTGCGATTTTGAATCATCCGAATATTTTAAGCCCTTATTTTTATTAGCGGTTCTTTAAATTGATATTGATATTTCCGCCTTTTTCATGAATAACGCGCAAGCTATTCATAGTTTCAAAGAATTTGGAAATTTTGTTAGCACCATAATTGTTTACGTTAAAATTAGGCCACATTTTGCAAATTCTTTTTTTGATTTCGCCACAGTCCATTTTACTCCCTTCTGCTTCAAGCAAATTGACAACAAAGTTTTCAATCTCGTTTTTTGGAGTTATGGAAGCTTCTTCTTCGTCCAAAGGGAAGCCTTCAACTTGAAGCTGCTCGTCGCTTGAAGCCGTGTTATATTGCGCGTTTAAATCTTCCAGATATTTAAACTCGTTACACGCTTTTACAAATGCGGCGGGAGTGTGCTTTGCGCCCATACCAATGACGCGAATGTTTGACTCTCTTAATCTTTTGACCACGGTTGTATAGTCGCTGTCACTTGCAACTATGCAGACGCAATTGACATTGCCGCTGTACAATATGTCCATAGCATCAATTATGAGAGCAGAATCTGCAACATTTTTTACACTACCGTTGCTTTTAGCATACGGAAGAACCTGTCTTACAGTAAGCGCATGTGCGTTGCAAACTTCGTCCCATCCATTAGGCATATTACTCTTAGACGTATAGTACAAGCGCTTATAAGACGTATTGCCAGTGATAGCAAGTTCTTTTTCAATTACGTCAATATAGCGGCTTTGTACATTGTCACCATCAATTAAAAGGGCGATAACTGTTTCGTTTGTGTGAATACAATTCATAATTACTCCTTTAAATCACATCAAAACGAAAGGAGTGAACGATTTTAAAAGCCTTAATATAAAACATATCGCAAAAATTGCGATATCTAATAAATAATACTCATAACCTAATAATTAGTTAACGTTATGACGCAATTATTTTCATAAATAAAATCAATATAAAAGCGATTTTAATAAATTCCTAAACTCAAGTAAACAAACTTTAATAGTTAGTTTGAACATATAACAAATCTTATAGTTTTTAATCCAGGAATAAATAAAAATCAAATAATTCGGATAATTCATTTTTGGCTTAAAGTTTTTTTCTGACTTACTCATGATGCCTTTATCCTTGCCAATTACTATTTCTTTCGGAAGTATGTCAAACAATTTAAAACATGACACACTAATCATTTAAGCACGTTATTGGATTGGAATAATCAGAAGAAAGAAAACTGTTCAATACAGCACTCTAACGCAATAATCTCAATGGCGTAATTACTATTACAAGTAATGAATATTTCTAAGCTTTTATGTTTAGTTCACAATTTTATTAAGTTGTATGTTGCCAAAAGCGTTAATTAGTTTATTTACTTTCGACGCAATATCTTATATAAAAAACTCCTCCCATTTGGTATGATTTATTAAATAATATAATAGCTTCATTATTCTGTCAATAAAAAATTACTTATTATTTTAAAGGTATTTGCGCGGTTGCGTTAATGCTCATCTGTGCAAAATTACCTGCGTTGTACTGAATAAGCCCTTCGGCGGCTATCATTGCCGCGTTATCGGTACAAAATCTTTTTTCGGGCAAAACAAGGCTTAAATTTGCTTTTTTGCACTCTTCGCCAAGGCGCAGGCGCAGATAGCCGTTGGCAACCACTCCGCCGCCCGCAGTTACTGTATTCACGCCAAGTTTTTTTGCGCACTCAACCGTCTTTTTAACGAGCGGTTCTATCGCGGCATACTGGAACGAAGCGGCAACGTCAGCCTTGTTAATACTTTCGCCCTTTTGTTCCGCGTTATGGCAGTAGTTTATAACCGCCGTCTTTAAGCCGCTGTACGAAAACTGCAATTTTTCGCTGTTTTTTACGAGAGAGAGCGGAAATTTTATATTCGGCGAGCCGTTTTCGGCGAGCTTTTGAACGTTAGGACCGCCCGGGTAGGGTAAAGACAAAACGCGTGCGACCTTATCGAATGCTTCGCCGGCGGCGTCGTCGCACGTTCCACCGAGCACTTCGAACTCGGTATAAGATTTTGTGTGAAGAATTGCCGTATGACCGCCGCTTGCAAGCAAGGTTATGAACGGCGGTTTTAAATTTTCGTCCAAAAGATACGATGCCGCCATATGTCCGCGAATGTGGTTTACGGCGATAAGCGGCACGTTCAAAGAGTACGCAAGCGATTTTGCGAAAGACAGCCCGACTAAAAGCGCGCCCAAAAGCCCCGCGCCGTAGGTTACGGCAACCGCGTCTATTTGCGAAAGTTCAACGCCCGCGCTTTTTAAGGCTTGTTTAACTACTTCGTCAACGGCTTCGGTGTGCGCGCGCGAAGCTATTTCCGGCACGACACCACCGTAAACGGCTTGTTCTGCGGCGGACGAAATTATTTCGCTTGAAAGTAGCTTTCTGCCGCATATTACGGCGGCGGCGGTTTCGTCGCAACTGGATTCAAGCCCCAAAATTACGGGATTTTGTTTTATTTTGAATTTGCTTGTATCGTACATATGTTTTTGAAAAAATATGATTTTGGGTAAACGTGTTTCT
>CAZQFP010000104.1:0-3132 GCA_964592605.1 uncultured Clostridia bacterium
GCAAATCGCGTATAAAACCTGAGCCGGAAGTGGGAGAAACGTCCCTGCCGTCCATAAAGCAGTGAACGTAAACTTCTTTAAGTCCGCGCATATGCGCCATCTTCAAAAGTGCGTAAACGTGTGATATGTGGCTATGTACGCCGCCGTCGGAAAGAAGTCCGTACAGGTGCAGTTTTTTGCCGCTTGCCTTCGCGCCGTCCATTGCCTTAATAAGCGCAGGGTTTTCAAAAAAGTCGCCGTCTTCAATGGCTTTCGTAATTTTGGTCAAATCCTGATAAACAATTCTGCCCGCGCCCATGTTAAGATGCCCTACTTCGGAATTTCCCATTTGTCCGTCGGGAAGTCCTACCGCAAGTCCGCTTGCACCCAAAGTGGCGGAAGGGTATTTTTTTATAAGTTCGTTTACGTTTTTACTGCCGTTTACGTAAATTGCGTTGCCGTCGCCCGCGTCTGCAATTCCGTAACCGTCCATAATAATCAGTGCGTAAGGTGTCTTTTTCATAAAATAAAGTCCATAAAAAGTTTTTTTATATTATATATTAGTCAAAAAAAATTAGCAAGCATAATGGCTTGCTTTAATAGCGGTATATAAATTCAATCTGTCAAACCGAGTAAATAATCAACGCTTTCGTTAAAATATTTGGCAAGAGTAATAAGTGCTGAAGCTGTAGGATCGGCTTTTTCAAGCTCCCAGCGGGCAATGGACGACTGGCTTATGCCGGTAGCGTTAGCCAGCGCCATTTGACTAAATCCTTTTTCTTCACGCAGTTCTTTTAACCGTTTAGCAAAGTTCATACTTATATTATATGAATTTTAAGTCGAATATGACTTGACAACCCGTATACGACTTGATATAATAAAGTCGAATTAAGTCAAATTTGACTTGAATAATTTAAAATAAGTAGTATCAACAGGAGAAGAAAGTATGAAAGAGTATAAGACAATGCGTGTTGACCCGGACGATGAAGTTGACACAATAGAAGCCCTTGCTGTGTTTGGCTGGAAGTTGGAAGATTCGAAAGAAATTTATAACGAAAGTAACGAAATTGTCGGTGTAAACGTGGATACCAAGGTAAAAACCTACGGAGACGGAATTATAGGCGGTTTTATGGCTGGTTGGAACGGAGATGAAGGTAAAGTAGAACGGCAGGTTACTTACGAAACGAGAAAAAACGTAACTCATTACGTGTCAATGCGCTTTTCGCGTGAGACTTCTTCAAAAAATTATGCAAGGCTGAAAGAGCTTGAACAAGAGTACTATCAGGGCGCGGGGTGTAAAAGTTACGTTGCCTTGCCCAAAAAACCTATTGCGCTTACAGTTATTGCTTCTATTGCACTTGCAATTATTATCATTTCTCTATGTACGCTTTTTATTGGCGCAACGGCTGAGATATGGGAAATAGTAGTATGCGTTGTTGTGCCGGTTGTATTTATACCCCTGTTAATTGTTTTTTGGATGAGATATTCAAAGAAGAATAAAATCGCAGTTAAAGAGAACAGAGAAATTTCAGAATATAATGCTGAAAGGCAACAAGCATTTGCTAAGCGTTCAAAGGAAATTGTTGAAGAATGTGTTCGCTTAAACGAAGAAAACGATAGATAAAGAAAAAGCCCGACTTTTGAAAGTCGGGCTTTTATTTTTAACTTTTAATTATTTATCGTAGTTTACAATAGTTGCAAAGTCGGTTTTAAGCGAAGCTCCGCCTATAAGTCCGCCGTCGATATCGGGCTGAGCCATAAGTCCCTTGCAGTTCTTGGCGTTCATACTTCCGCCGTACTGAATAATAACTTTTTTCGCACTTCTCGTATCGAATAGCTTGCACAGCTTTTTGCGAATATAAGCAATAGTTTCCTGCGCCTGTTCGTCGGTAGCCGTTTTGCCCGTGCCGATAGCCCAAACGGGTTCGTAAGCCAAAACAACCTTGGTTACGTCTTCAATGCCTTTAAGTCCTTCGGTAAGCTGGCGTAAAAGTACCTTTTCGGTTTCGCCGTTTTCGCGCTCGGAAAGCGTTTCACCGACGCATACTATGGGGGTAAAGCCGTTTGCAAGAGCGGCAAGAGTGCGCTTGTTTACGCTTTCGTCGGTTTCGCCGAAGTATTGCCGTCTTTCGCTGTGCCCAATAATAACGTATTTAACGCCGTATTCTTTAAGCTGTTCGCACGAAATTTCGCCCGTATATGCGCCCGACTTTTCCCAGTGCACGTTTTGCGCGCCAATTTTTATTTTAGAACCCTTTGCCGCCTTAACCATAGCGGGAATAAGTATAGCGGGAACGCACAGCGCAACGTCGCACTTTGCGCCCTTAACCAAAGGCTTAAGTTCGGTTATAAGTTGTTTGCCGCTTTCTGCGGTCATATTCATTTTCCAGTTGCCTGCAATAAAAGGCTTTCTTGCCATAATAAACTCCTTAAAATTTTTGCCGCGTGTTTAATGTGTCAACACGCGGCATTTATATTTTACTTTTTCTCGTTAAGGCACGCAATGCCGGGCAGAACTTTTCCTTCGAACAGTTCCAAAGAAGCGCCGCCGCCCGTAGAGATGTGCGTCATTTTGTCAGCAAAACCGAGTTGTTGAACTGCCGCCGCGCTGTCGCCGCCGCCGATAATGGTGGTGCATTTTCCGTAAACGTCTGCAAGCGCCTTGGCAACTGCTATCGTGCCCTGAGCAAGAGTGGGGTTTTCAAACACGCCCATAGGTCCGTTCCAGATAACCGACTTTGCCGAAGCAACTTTTTCCGCATACAGCTTTCTCGTCTTTTCGCCGATGTCCATACCCATTTTGTCAGCGGGTATAGCGTTCGAAGCAACCGTTTCAACTTCTATTTCAGCGTCGATAGGGTCGGGGAAGTGTGTGGTAACTACCGTATCGATAGGCAAAACAAGTTCTTTGCCCGCCTTTTCGGCTTTTGCCATCATCTCCTTGCAGTAGTCAATCTTTTCTTCGTCCAAAAGCGAAGTACCAACTTCGTAGCCCTTGGCTTTAAGGAAGGTATACGCCATACCGCCGCCGATAATAAGCGTGTCGCACTTTTCCAAAAGGTTTGAAATTACGTTCAGCTTATCTGCAACCTTAGCGCCGCCGAGTATTGCAACGAAGGGGCGCTTGGGGTTTTCAAGCGTGTCAGCCATAAC
>CAZQFP010000105.1:0-3040 GCA_964592605.1 uncultured Clostridia bacterium
ATACCCGAATTCCGTCTTCCCAAAACGATAGTAGACAGGTACGAAGCGCTTTTGCGCAAGCTGGGCGTAAAAATAAAATTCAACGTTACAATAGGTAAAGCGTTCGGCATAGAAGAGCTTTTCCGCGACGGCTTTAAGGCTATTTCCATAGGCACCGGCGTTACCTGGCCGATAGCGCTCAACATTAAGGGCGAATCTCTTGGACACGTGCACTACGGCGTTCACTATCTGGAACGCCCCGAAGTCTATCATTTGGGTCAGAGCCTGCTTATTATCGGCGCTGGTAACGTTGCAATGGATGTTGCTCGTACGGCATTGCGCCGCGGCGTAAAGGACGTTAAAATTATGGTCCGTAGCGATATGTATTCGGCAAGCGACGAAGAAAAGGAATATGCTGAAATAGAAGGCACGCAGTTCATATACAACAAGTCGCCGGTTGAAATTACCGACGAAGGCGTGCTGTTTGCCGAAACCGTGTGCGACGAAAACCACAACGTTATATCTATTGCCGAAGAAACACAGCTTTTCAAGGCGGACAGTGTTATGATTTGCATTTCGCAAAGACCTTCCAACCTTATTTTAACGCAGACCAAGGGACTTGAAACCAATTCCCGCGGACTTGCAAAGATAAACGAAGACGGCTCAACGTCCCGTCCAGGATTGTTTGCTTCCGGCGACGTTGTGCGCGGCGCAAAAACGGTAGTGGAAGCGGCGGAAACTTCAAAACGCGTTGCCGAAGCTATGCACAAATACCTGCAAAGTCTTCCGCGCGAGTAAAATAATTTATATTTTAAAAGGCGCAAACGCTAAAAGCGTTTGCGCCTGTTTTTTAATTTTTACTGTCATACTGAGTTTACGAAGTATCTCAAAATAAGGGATTTTTCGCTTACGCTCAAAAAGACGGCTATAGGATTAACCGTACATTTTATACAGTATTTTATTGAGTAGTTTAACGCTTAAAAGGCGCGATAAAAATACTTCTATCTTTGAAATTGCGCCTACGCTTACGCGCAAGGGCGGTCTCTTTTTCTTAGCAACGCGAATTATAACCTTTGCAACGGCTTCGGGACTTTTTCCGTTCTGTTCGTCGTGCGCCATCTTAGCAATGGACTTTTGTGCCGCGGCGTTTTCGCCCTGGCATATTCTTGCCGCTGTAAAGCCAGTCTTAGTATCGCCGGGGAGCACTGCGCTGACCTTAATTTTGTAAGGTTTAACTTCGTTTGCCAGCGCGCGCGAAAATACTTCTACGGCAGATTTCGAAGCCGAGTACAGCGACTGGTAGGGTAGCGGCATTATTCCGCCTACCGAAGAAATATTTATAATTTTGCCGCCGGTAGGCTTCATAAAAGCAATTATTTTGCCGCACAACACGCAGGTAGCCGTAAGGTTAACGTCAATTTGCTTTTTCACGTTTTCGGGCGAAAGCTCTTCAACCGCTCCGGCAACGCCAATTCCCGCGTTGTTAATTAAAATATCAATACGCCCTTCGTTTGCATAAATATCTTCGAATACGCTCTGCATAGCTTCATAGTCGCATATATCTGCGGAATAGCACTTGAAATCGTTTCCCGCATAAGGTCTGCGCGCAACACCGTAAACGGTGTAACCCTGACTTAAAAACAATTTAGCGGTGGCAAGCCCTATGCCGCTTGTCGCGCCGGTAATAACAATAACTTTCGACATTTTATTTCTCCGCAAACAAGTATAATAAAAACCGACTTAATTGTCAAACCGTAAATTATGTCATAATTTTTATTGACAATGTATGGGAAATTTTGTTAAAATTTTAATAGATTTTTCATGGAGAAAAACTATGGACTTATTTAAAAAATGTGAAGATCAGGAACGCATTGAACTTTTAAAGAGTAAAGACATATATCCGTATTTTCATAAGTTGACTTCCAAGCAGGGACCCGAAGTTGTTATGGAAAACAAAGAAATAATAATGATAGGTTCGAACAACTATCTTGGTTTAACTTCGCACCCCGAAGTTATCGAAGCAGGCGTGAAGGCGCTTGAAAAATACGGTTCGGGCTGTTCGGGTAGCCGCTTTTTGAACGGCACTCTGGATTTACATACGGAGCTGGAAAGCAAACTTGCCGCCTTTTTGCATAAAGAAGATGTGGTTACCTTTTCAACCGGCTTTCAGTCAAACTTGGGTATAATTTCGGGAATAGTCGGCAGAAACGACGTAATTTTGTGCGACAGGGAAAACCACGCAAGTATTTACGACGGTTGCAGGCTCAGCTTCGGAAAAATGCTCAGATACAACCATTCGGACATGGCTGATCTGGAAGAAAAATTAAAGACGGTAAACACCGAAATTTCGGGTATTTTAATTGTAACCGACGGCGTGTTCAGTATGGGCGGCGATATTGCCAAGTTGCCCGAAATTGTGGCGCTTGCAAAAAAATACGGCGCGCGCGTAATGGTGGACGACGCGCACGCGTTGGGCGTTTTGGGTAAGCACGGCAGGGGTACCGCGGAGTATTTCAACCTTGAAGACGACGTTGATATTTATATGGGAACGTTCTCTAAATCGCTTGCAAGTATCGGCGGTTATATGGCTGCCAAAAAGTACGTGTGCGAGCACGTAAGGCATTCTTCGCGCCCTTTCATTTTCAGCGCAAGTTTAACGCCCGCAAACGTGGCGTGCGCAATGAAATCGCTTGAAATTTTACAGCGCGAGCCCCAGCGTATGAAGCGGCTTGAAGAAATCAGCGGTTATATGCGTAAAAACTTAAAGAAAGAAGGCATAGACATAATAGACAGCACAACGCCTATTATACCCATATTTACGTATACCGACGTAAAGACGTTCACTGCGTGCAAGTTGCTTTTCGATAGGGGAGTTTACGTAAACTCGGTTATTTCGCCCGCTACTCCCGTAGGCAAGAGCCTTTTAAGAACAAGCTATATGGCAACACATACCGAAGAGCAAATGGACAAAGCGTTCGTGCACATTAAGGCTGTTTTGGAGCAGGTTAAAAACATACAGGAATAATTATTATAAAAAGTAGCGGCGCAAGTGCTTTAAGCA
>CAZQFP010000106.1:0-2985 GCA_964592605.1 uncultured Clostridia bacterium
TACGAACTATTTATTCGCTCGACGTTGTGCCCATTCCCACAAACCGCCCCGTGCAGAGAGTTGACTACGCCGACATGATTTATTCCACGGTAGAAGGCAAAAAGCGCGCTATCGTTAACGAAGTAGTCGAAAGGCACGAAAAAGGTCAGCCCATTCTTATAGGTACGGTAACCGTTGAAAAGTCGGAAGAAATTTCAAGACTTCTCCGCAGAAACGGCGTAAAACACAACATATTGAACGCTAAAAACCACGAGCGCGAAGCCGAAATAGTTGCGCAGGCAGGCAGATTTAACGCCGTAACCATTGCAACCAATATGGCTGGTCGTGGTACCGATATTCTGCTCGGCGGCAACCCCGAGTACCTTGCTAAAAAGCGCATGCGCGAAGAAGGCTACGACCACGATATGGTTGAAGTTGCTATTTCCTACGCCGACAGAGAGTTCACCGAAGAAGAGCAAAAGGCGCGCGCACGCTACGCCGAACTTTACGAAGGCTATAAAAAGGAAACCGACGAAGAAAAACAGCGCGTTCTGGAAGTCGGCGGTCTTTGCATTATAGGTACCGAGCGCCACGAATCGCGCCGTATCGATAACCAGCTCCGCGGACGTGCCGGTCGTCAGGGCGACCCCGGCGATTCGGTGTTCTTTATCTCGCTTGAAGACGACCTTGCAAAGCGCTTCGGCGGCGAAAGCATGAAAAAGCTGTACACTGTATTCAAAATAGACGACGACCAGTGCTTGCAGAGTAAAATGCTTTCGCGCAGTATCGAAAACGCGCAAAAGGCAATAGAAGGCAGAAACTTCGGCATAAGAAAGCACACGCTTCAATACGACGAAGTTATGAACGAACAGCGTAAAACTATTTACGGCGAGCGCCTTAAAGTGCTTAAAGGCGAAGACGTACACGAGCAAATGCTTAAATACATTCCCGACTATGTTGCAAAAATCGTGGGAGAGACTGTAAACACCGAAGCAATGCCAGAAAAGTGGGACGAAAACGCTTTAAACGAAGCGCTTGCACAAAAAGTTTACCCCGAAGAGTGCACCTTCGTTATCACGCGCGAAATGCTTGAACGCTGGGACTACGAACACGCAATAAACAAAATTTCGAAGGAAGTTATAAAGTCCTACGAACAGAAAATAGAAAACATCAGCGTTGAAACTGACGGTCAGGTAGACTATCACCAGATAGAGCGCAACGAACTTCTGCGCTCGGTTGACAGAAACTGGATTGACCATATCGACGCTATGGACCAGCTCAGAAAGGGCATAGGCTTGCGCGGCTACGCCCAGCAGGACCCCGTAATCGCCTACAAGCAGGAAGGTTACGAAATGTTCGAAGAGATGATAGACCGCGTTCAGACTACGACTATTTCCCGTCTTTTGAAGGGCAGAATTGTGCGCGTGCAGAGCAATCGCCCCGTACCCGTTCAAACAATGCCCGCACCTACTCCGGCAAGTGTCGGCGCAATGAATCCGCAGGTTGCCGAAAGACAGCGCCAAATTCTTGAACAGCGCGCACAGGAACGCGAACAGCAGGCAAAGGAACAGTCGGCGGCTTCTGCGGCGCAGCAGTTTGCAGGCGCAGACCGCGCTCAGGCAAACCAAAGAAGCGTTAATTCAACCGCGCCCGTAATAGGCGACGCGCCCACGCCCCCCAAGGATTTGGCAACCAATATCGGCGGCAAACAACTGCCCAAGGTTGCGCCCAAGTCTGCTAAAATCGGCAGAAACGATCCTTGCCCCTGCGGTTCGGGTAAGAAATATAAAGACTGCTGCTATTGGAAGGACAACAAATAAAACGCTTATGTTTAAAGCAGACGATTACAGATTAAAACTTAAAGCTCTTGAAGTAACCCTTTCGGAAGCAAAATACGCGCTTGATATCGATAATCTCGGCGACAGATTAAGCGCGCTTAAAGCCGAGCAGGAAAAGCCCGAAGTTTGGCAGGATTTGGAAAAATCCAAAAAAATCGGTAGAGAAATTTCTTCGGTTGAAGGCAAAATCAGCTCGTATCAAAAGGGCGAAGCCGCGCTTGCCGACGCAAACGCTTTTGTAGATTTAATTGAAGAAGCCGACGACGAGAGCCTTATTCCCGAGCTTGAAACAATGATTTCAACCGCCGAAGAAGATATCGAAAATATGCGTATACGCGCACTTTTGAAGGGCAAGTATGATGCGAATAACGCAATTTTGAACCTTCACGCGGGCGCGGGCGGCACCGAAGCGTGCGACTGGACGCAAATGCTTTACAGAATGTATTGCCGCTACTGCGAAAAACAGGGCTTTAAGGTTACCGAACTCGACTTTGAAGACGGCGACGAAGCCGGATTAAAGTCCGTCAGCTTTAAAATAGACGGTGAAAACGCATACGGCTTTTTAAAGGCTGAAAAGGGCGTGCACAGACTTGTGCGCATTTCTCCGTTCGATAGCAACAAACGCCGCCATACGTCGTTTGCGTCGCTTGAAGTTATGCCCGAAGTAGACGACGAAGCCGAAATTGAAATTAAGGACGACGATATAAGAATAGACGTTTACCGTTCATCGGGTGCTGGCGGGCAAAAGGTAAATAAAACCGAAACCGCAATCCGCATTACACACTTTCCTACGGGCATTGTGGTTACGTGCCAGAACGAAAGAAGCCAGCTTCAGAACAAAGCCATGGCTTTTGAATACCTGCGCGCAAAACTTTTGGAACGGCAGATTGCCGAACGCGAAGCGTCCGACGCCGAACTTAAAGGCGAAATTAAAAAAATAGAGTGGGGCAGTCAGATACGAAGCTACGTTTTCTGCCCGTATACCCTTGTAAAAGACCACCGCACGGCTTACGAAAACACAAACGTTCAGGCGGTTATGGACGGCGATATTCAGGGATTTATTATAGATTACTTAAAGAAAACAGTTTAATTGAAATTTTGCGCGGGCGCATACGCGCCCGCGCTATTTCTTAAAACGACGTATTTATTTAAAAACATATTTTTCAAG
>CAZQFP010000107.1:0-2694 GCA_964592605.1 uncultured Clostridia bacterium
TTGCTTCGTAAATGCAAGCCGACCAGCCGTTATCGGAAGCCGAGTGAGAAACGCGGAGCGAAGAAATTGCATATTTAAATCCGAGATCTTTGCACATTCTCTGGAAAATATCTTTGTAACCTGCGAGTTCAAGGTCGCCCTTGGTAACGTCGGTTGCGCCGGGCTTGTAACCGAGTACAAGGTCTGCGTCTTCTTCGTTGCCGATACATACGTCAACGTACTGCATAAGGTTGGTCATAACCTTCTTTGCCTTTTCGCTCGACCACAGTTTTTTGCGGAAATTCAAATCGCACGAAACGGTTACGCCGTGCTTTTTAGCCGCCTTTAACGCAGCTTCGGTAAGTTCAGCCGCGCTGTCTGAAACGGCGGGTGTAATGCCCGTGAAGTGGAACCAGTCGGCACCCTTGAAGATTGCGTCGAAATCGAAGTCCTTAGCCGTAGCCGTGGATATGGAAGAATGAGCTCTGTCGTATACGACCTTTGAAGGACGAACGGAAGCGCCAGTTTCAAGATAGTAGATACCAAGTCTTTCGCCGCAGTGAGCAATGTGGTCTACTTCTACGCCGTACTTTCTGAGTAAAGCAACAGCGCAGTCGCCGATTTCGTTTGCGGGAACTGCCGTTACGAATTCAGCTTTATGACCGTAGTTCGCGCAGGAAACGGCTACGTTTGCTTCGCCGCCGCCGTAGTTGATATCAAACTCGTCAGCCTGAATAAACTTTTCGTTGTTGGGGGTTGAAAGTCTGAGCATAATTTCGCCCATGGTTACTATTTTTTTCATTTTTAATTTCTCCTTAAAAATTATAATTTTTCTTTTTTGTTGTTTAGTTTAGTATTGTGCTGTGCGCAAGGATTCTTCGGCTTCGCTCAGAATGACAATGCGCAGGTTTCTCTAACTGCGAAGATACAACCAAGGCAGCGAGTTATTTCTTAAGTACAAGGTGCACGGCAAATCCGCCGAACTCGTGTTTCAAATACGCCACGTTCATAACGCCTTCGGCATTATACTTTACGGACGTTTCGTCAATTTCGAAGCCGCGCATTTTAAGCTGGTAAGCCGCGCGCTTTACCGAATTGGTTGCAACCGCTATGTGTCCGTGCGTTCCCTTGAAGGGCTGTTTCATCATTTCCATATAGGTTGAAGCGAAAACCGAGCTGTTACCAACCTTTTTGGTGAAACCGAACGCCCTGTCAAACTCGTCTGCAACGGCTTCGGCTTGTTCGGGGTTAGCGCAGTTAAGACCTACGTGAACCATAGTGAAGCCGAGCATTTTGTCAACGGCTTCGCGGCACAGCGCGGTTATGCCCGCCCAGTCTCCCGCCGCCGTAAGCGCAGGGGGAACAATCCAGCTTCCGCCACAGCAAACAATTTTTTTGAAAGCAAGGTAAGCGTTAAGGTTGTCCGCCGTAACGCCGCCCGTAGGCATAAAGCGCATTGAAGTGTACGGTCCGCAAACCGCCTTTATGTAGCTTAAACCGCCCGCCTGTTCCGCAGGGAAGAACTTGACGAAATCAAGTCCGAGTTCAAGCGCCTGTTCAATTTCGCTCGCAGACGAAACGCCGGGAGCAAACGGCACGCCCTTTGCAAGGCAATGCTTTACTACCGCGGGATTAAGCCCGGGAGCCACGCAGAATTTTGCACCAGCCTTAATTGCCGCGTCCGCCTGTTCGCACGTAAGCACCGTGCCCGCACCGACAAGCATATCGGGGTACGCCTTAGTCATGCGGCGAATTACTTCGTCCGCACCTTTTGCGCGGAAGGTTACTTCGGCGCAGTTGATTCCGCCGTCGCGGAGAGCTTTTGCAAGTTTTTCGGCGTCGTCAACGTTATCTAACTTGATAACGGGAACAATTCCGATATTGCCGAACTCTTCAACAAGCGCGTCAATCTTTTCTTTAACCGTTACAGCCATAACTTCTCCTTTTTACGCGCGCACGCTAACGCGCGCGACTATTATTATCACACTCCGTATTATATAATTGCCCGCATTTTAAGTCTATTACAAAAACGGACATATTTATGTATTTTTATGACATTCAAATTTATTCGACTTTTTATCGCATTCATTTTCTATCTTAACGTAAAACTGCCGCACCATAAAGTGCGGCAGTTTTATAAAATTATTTAATTTCTTGCAAAGTAAGTATAAATTTTTGTCCGTTTGTGAAATTCATTATAAGCGCGTTGCCGTCATCCAAAAAGGTTGCCGCATAATATTCTTTCAACAAAACTTTAAAATCTATAAGTAGCTCGTGAACGCAAAGATTAAAGTCAAATTTATTTTTTGCGCACTCCATTTCTCTTATAAAAGTATGCTCCTTGTCTTTTGCCATCTTTTTCTCCTTGATTTTTTAATTATTTTACATCATTTTATGATGTATGTCTATGAATTTACATCACAAAGTGGCAAATTTTTATTATGAAAATTTCAAAAACAATAGGTAACAACTTAAAAGAAGCACGGAAGTTCAAAGGTCTTACGCAACGCGAAATGGCGCAAAAACTTTTGATGACGCAACAGCAATACAGCAGATTTGAAAACGGTGTTTTCGAGTTGAATTACGAACAGATATTAAAAATATGCGAAATTTTAGATATTACGCCAAACGAACTTTTTGACGTGCAGGATTAAAATTACTAAACCAGACTTTCTGTTTTAGTAAAATACAATATAAATAAAAGCGGCGCGCGTT
>CAZQFP010000108.1:0-2586 GCA_964592605.1 uncultured Clostridia bacterium
CGATATTGATGTAAGGGTCGAGCTTCTGCGAAGCCACCTTATACCCCCTGCACTTTAAAAGTCTGCCGAGCGAAGCCGCCGTTATGCCCTTGCCAAGCCCCGAAACAACGCCGCCTGTTACGAAAATGTACTTTGTCATAAAACTCTCCCGCAGCTATGCCGCTTAATCGTTTGCAAAATCTTTATGATTATATCATAAAGGCGGCATAATTGCAAGAATATGCCGCCAATCTTTTATAAATTTAAATTTCTATTTCGCCGGTGAACGCAAGCGTTGCTCCGCCCGTCATATACACGGTTTTGTCAGTGTAAACTATTTTTAAATCGCCGCCGAGAAGATGAACGGTTATTTCTTCGCCCTTATCGCAAAACCCGTTTAAACAAGCCGCAACCGCCGTAGCGCACGCGCCCGTGCCGCAGGCAAGCGTTTCGCCGCTACCGCGCTCCCAAACGCGCATTTTAAGCTCGTTTTTGCCGACTTTTTTTACAAATTCGGTGTTTATTCTTTGGGGAAAAGCGGAATGGTTTTCAAATTTTGCGCCCAGTTTTTCAATTTCAAGCCCGTCGGGGTCTTTAAACACAACGCAGTGTGGATTGCCCATAGAAACAAGCGTTACACTGTATTCTTCGCCGTCGACTTCAAGCGGCTTATTTACTACGCTTTCGCCCTTGAAGGTTGAAGGGATTTTTTCGCCGTTTAATATAGCCGCGCCCATATCAACTTTGGCGCTTTCCACCTTGCCGTATCTATCTAAGGTAAATTCAAGCGTTTTTATGCCCGAAAGCGTTTCGACCGTGCAGGTTTTACCCGTTACGTAGCCCAAATCGTGAGCAAGTTTGCCAACGCAACGCACGCCGTTGCCGCACATTTTACCTTCCGAACCGTCGGCATTGAACATACGCATTTTGCAATCGGCAATTTTTGATTTACAAAGCAGAATTATTCCGTCGCCGCCTATAGAAAAATGTCTGTCCGAAAGCCTGATTGAAAGCTGCTCCGGATTTTCAATTTCGCCGTGCATACAGTCGAAATAAATATAGTCGTTGCCTATGCCGTGCATTTTATAAAATTTCATAGTTTTATTATATAATAAACTTTTAAATTTTGCAATGAAATAAACAAATACCCCGCACGCAGTTTTGCGCGCGGGGCATATACTAAAATCAATTTTTTATAACAATATTGCCGAACTCGTCTTCTCTGCACAGCAAATAGTCGATTGAAACTTTAAAAAAGTCTGCCAGTGCAATTAAAAACGAAGCCGTGGGTTCGTTTTCACCGTTTTCCCAACGTCCTATATTTCTTTGACTTGTTCCTATTGCTTTTGCCACTTCGCCCTGAGTAAATCCGCCTTCTAAGCGAAGTTCTTTTAACCGCATTTCAACTTTCATATGCGTTATTTTAGACAAATATGTTTTAAACTTTAGTACATTTTTATGTAGGCGTCTCTCTCCGCTCCCACGGAAACGTACCTGATTTTGCATTCGCAAAGTTTTTCCAAAAGGCGAATGTATTCAAGCGCTTCTTTGGGTAAATCGGAAGGTTTTCTGCATTTTGAAATGTCGCAGTGCCAGCCCTTTACCGTTTTGAATACGGGCTTGCACATATCGAGTACGTCGGTGAACGGGAATTCGTTTACCGTTTTGCCGTTCAGCTCGTATGCAGTGCAAATTTCAATCTCTTCGTAATCGCTTAAAACGTCCAGCTTGGTAAGCGCAATTTCGTCCGCGCCCTGACAGCGTATTCCGTAACGCGAAGCCACTACGTCGAACGGTCCTACCCTTCTGGGTCTGCCCGTAGCCGCGCCGTATTCGCCGCCGAGTTCGCGCAATCTTTCTGCCTTGTCGCCGAAGTATTCGCAGGTGAACGGACCTGCGCCCACGCAACTTGAATAAGCCTTCATAATGCCTATGGAGTTATTCAACTTTAAATGGGGCACGCCGGCACCGATGGGCGCGTAAGCCGCAATAGTTGACGATGACGAAGTATAGGGCACAATGCCGAAGTCGATATCGCGCAGTGCGCCGAGCTGGGCTTCGAACATAATGTTTTTGCCGTTTGCGTTCGCCCTGTTAAGGAAAATTCCCGTATCGGTAACGTACTTTGCAAGGGGTTTGCCGTAGGTTTCGAAATACTCAATCATTTCTTCAACGGTTACGGGGTCGAAGCCGTATGCCTTAATGGTCATATTCTTCCACTCTACAATATCGGGTAAACGCTTGTAGAGAAGCTCGCACTTCAAAAGCTCGCCCATGCGGAAAGCCTTTTTCATATACTTATCTGCATAAACGGGCGCGATTCCGCGGCGCGTTGAGCCGTAGGGCTTGCCCGTTGCTTTTGTGAGTCTGTCCTCCTCCATTACGTCCTGTAAAACGTTGTAGGGCATAGTTATAATTGCTTTATCGCTGATTTTAAGGTTTTCGGGCGAGATAGCAATTCCGCCCTCGCGCAGTTTCTCGATTTCTCCGCAAAGGTGCTTTAAGTCTATAACCATTCCGGGACCCATAACGTTGACGACGTCTTCGCGTAAGATTCCCGAAGGAAGCAGGTTTAAAATGAACTTGCCCTTCTCGTTGATTACGGTA
>CAZQFP010000109.1:0-2447 GCA_964592605.1 uncultured Clostridia bacterium
TTTGTTTTGTCCGTGTGTCCGATATATTTTATATTGAAAGCGTTGAAAAACAAGTTTTCGTATATACGAGCGATAAAGTATATCGTTCGGAATTGTTGCTATATCAATTTGCCGAAAAACTATATCCTTTTGGCTTTGAACAAATAAGCAAGTCCTGTGTTCTGAACATAAACAAAATGATTAGCGTAAAACCTATTTTTAATTCTAAAATGGAAGCCCTACTCGAAAATAATGAAAAGGTGCTTATCTCAAGGAATTATATTCCCGCAATTAAAAAACGGTTGGAGAAAATGTTATGAGAAAGCAAATTCTTAATTTGATAAAACGATTTATAGTCAACACATTAGCGACAACCGCATTAAGTATTTTTTTGATGTGTATTGTTGCGCTTATAAAAGGCTTTACCTTAATGGGGCTGGTAGTTCCATTTGAGATATTGCTTGTTAATCTTTTAGCGCATAGTGGTTTCATTTTATTTGATAAAATCAATATGAAATACAAAATTTTCAACTATATTGTTATGCTTGTTTATTTAATTGGAATAATAATCGGGTTTGGCTTTTTGTTCGGTTGGTTTGCTGTAAATGAAATTTGGATTGTGTGCGTTGTCGGAGTAGTGGTTTTTATCGTATCACTCATAATAGATTTAATTAAAATAAATCAAGATGCAAAAGAGATAAACTCTAATTTGGAAGAATTGAGAAAACGCAAAGAAGATAAACACGAATAACAGTAAAAGGCGGTGAATTTCACCGCCTTTTTTGTAACTTGGTAATTCGTATTTGTATGTTAGTATTCAAGGGATTGCTTGTTTACTTTATAGTTGTTATGCTAATTAACACCACTATAATCGGGAGCAAATTGTATGAATAAATTAACAAGCAAAAACAAAGATGGTATTAAAATCATTTTATCAATTCTTGCCGTATATGCTGTATGTTTACTGTTTCGTTGTTTGGAATATTTTTTAATTCGGACGGATCAAACATTTTTCGGTGAAGCCTTTATACATAAACTATTGGGGATAGCGGTTTGTTTTTTAGCCTTGTTGTTTTTACATATCAAACCATCAAACGCTGGGTTTCGTGTTAATCGTGCGTCTAAATATATTCTTTACGGCGCAATTCTCGGTATATCGGTTTATATTTTAGCTTATGGAATTGAATTGATAATTCTTGCTGCAACGGGTAAATCGCCGTCGCTACAATTCTCCGTTACAAGTTATTCGGTTGACGGTAATATTGGAAATCAAACAGGGTTTTGGTTTTTCGTTCTTTGTGTTGTAGGTAATATTATCAACGTAGTTATGGAAGAAGGCGTTTTTCGTGGACTGTTTTTGAAAATGGCGGAAAAGAAATATAATTTCTTAATTGCCGTAATAATTTCTTCCGTGCTTTTCGGCTTATGGCATTTGATTGCACCGTTGCGCAGTTATACTGACGGGGAACGCAGTTTAGGCGGAATGTTTATGATGATGTTAATGCTATTCTTTACTACAGGAATAACGGGCGCAAAGTTTTGTCTACTTACAAAAATATCGGGTTCGTTATGGTTTCCTATGACCGACCACTTTATAAATAATACGATAGTCAATATTTTGCATATCAATTCAACAAACGGTATTGACGAATTGCAAACGATAAGAATAGCAATAGCGCAAACTATCTCTTTTATAATTATCTTAATAGTTTTTATCAAGGGTAAATATTATAAAAAGCCGACTTTTGAAAAAGGAGAGGAAATTAAAGAGTTTGAATAAATGGACGAAATAAATAAAGAAAAAGTGTCGTATTTTTATGCTTGCTGTCCGAATTGTAAAGCCGTACTTATTCAAGCAAAAAACGGTTTAGAGGGCTATACGAAATGTTCTAAATGCGGCGAATACATACATATCGTTATTCGCAACGATACTGTTACAACCAAAATAAAGGTAACAAGTCAATGACATATTATGTTGTATGCCCCGACTGCGGGTATAAACTCTTAAAGGCTGGCGATGGCTCTAATATAGAAATCTATTGCCCGAAATGCAAGGCAAAGTTGCTTATAAGCATAAAAGACGGCAAAGTGCTTATACAAAAGCAAACCGCCGACAAAACTTGATTAGCGCAATAAGTAATCTATCTATTAGTATTACTTTATACGCCACTATGTCACACTGTCACACTTTATCAAAAAAGTACGGCAATATGCGGGCGGCGAAGCCGCCCGCAGTGGCGTATAGTATTACCACGCCACCCCGTAACGTGTAACACATTTTGGGGCGCTTAATGTAAAATCGGCTATTGTTATATAAAAACTGACAAAATACTTTTTATGCCTCGCCTTACAATTTAGGGTGGGAATTGGGTTGGGTTATCGAATATTTATGAGGTTTCAAATATGGAAAAGAAAATACCGCAAGGCATAAGCGTAATTTATTTCAACGATAAAGATAAAAATATTTA
>CAZQFP010000110.1:0-2390 GCA_964592605.1 uncultured Clostridia bacterium
ACATCTATGCCGCTCGTAACGACATTCATATCATCGACTTACAGCTTACCGTCGATTTGATTGAAGAAGCTTACAAGTTCGTTTGCGAAGAAGCAAAGCAGGGCAAAACCGTACTTTTCGTCGGCACAAAAAAGCAGGCTCAGGACGCCGTTAAGGAAGAGGCTGAGCGTTGCGGTATGTACTACGTCAACTCCCGTTGGCTCGGCGGCACGCTGACCAACTTCAAGACCATTCGCACCCGTATCGAAAGAATGGTTAAAATCGAAAAGATGGAACAAAGCGGCGAGTTTGACCTTCTTCCCAAAAAGGAAGTTGCTAAACTTAAAGAAGAATACAATAAGTTGCAGGCAAACCTCGGCGGTATCCGCGATATGAACAAGCTTCCCGGCGTTATGTTCGTGGTTGACCCCCATATCGAGGACATTGCGGTTGCGGAAGCGCGCAAGCTCAATATCCCCATTGTTGCTATCACCGATACCAACTGCGACCCCGACCTTATCGACTACGTTATCCCCGGCAACGACGACGCAATCCGCGCCGTTAAGCTGATATCTTCAGTTATTGCAAACGCGGTAATCGAAGCAAACCAGGGTGAAACGCCCGTTCTTCCCGAAGTAGAAGAAGGCGAACCTACTTCCATTGAAGAAGTTGTTGCGGCGGCAGAAGAGAGCGCATCCGCTCCCGTTGAAGTTAAGGAAGAAGCTCCCGTAGAAGCTCCCAAAAAGACTACGAGAAAGAAAGCTGAACCCAAGGCTGAAGTAGCTACCGAAGCAACTGAAGAAGCTCCCAAAAAGACCACCAGAAAAAAGAAGACTGACGTTGAAGCCGAAGCTAAGGCTGAATAAGGAGAATTAAAATTATGGCATTCACTGCAAAGGACGTTATGACTCTGCGCGATAAAAGCGGCGCAGGTATGCTGGACTGCAAAAAGGCTTTGACCGACGCAGACGGCGATATGGAAAAGGCAGCCGAACTTTTAAGAGAGCGCGGCATTGCAAAGGCTGTTAAAAAGGAAGGCAGAATTGCCGCTGAAGGCGTAGTTGGCGCATACGTGTGCCCCGAATGCGGCGTAGGCGTACTTTTGGAAATCAACTGCGAAAGCGATTTCGTTTCCCGCGGCGAAAAATTCCACGGCATTGTAGACGAAGTTGCAAAGGTTGTTGCACAGAACAAGCCCGCCGACGTTGAAGCGCTTAACGCTTGCAAACTCGGAAACGAAACCGTTAAAGACTTTATCACTAACCAAACTGCTGTTATAGGCGAAAAAATTTCAATCCGCCGTTTCGTAATTTTCGAAACGAAGGGTAAAATCGAAACCTATATTCACATGGGCGGCAAAGTAGGCGTTATGGTTGAAGCGGCTGACTTTGTAAAAGGCGGCGAAGAAACCTTGCACGATATCGCTTTGCAGATTGCCGCAAGCAAGCCTTCTTACGTAACTAGCGCTGAAGTTCCTGCAGAAGTTCTTGAAAAAGAAAAGGAAATTATGCTCGTTCAAATGCAGAACGATCCAAAAAACGCAAACAAGCCCAAGGAAATTCTTGAAAAAATTGTTGCGGGTAAGCTCGGCAAATATTATTCCGAAAACTGCCTTATGGACCAGCCTTTCGTTAAGGACGACAGCCAAAAGACTTCGCAGGTTATCGGCAATAAGTTCAAGGTAGTTAAGTTCGTTCGCTTTGAAATGGGCGAAGGTCTTGAAAAGAAGAGCGAAAACTTGCAGGATGAAGTGCAGAAGCAAATCGACGCAATGAAAAAATAAGTTAAGGCTTATCTAAGCGGCACACTGCGGTGTTGCGTAAATTTTTTCTCGGGTCATTTACGGTAAGTAAACTCCCCTTCGTAAAAAATTCCCGCGCCTTGCATTGCACCACTTATCTAACCCTTATAATTGCTTTTGCTTAATTGGAATAAAGAATTAAAAATATCGGCGCGGTTGCGAATGCAACCGCGCCGATTTAATTATAGGATTGAATGCATTATATTATGAGATGTTTCGCTAACGCTCAACATGACACCCGTATGACAACCGTCATTCTGAACGTAGTGAAGAATCCCACACTAAATGAGATAGGTCAAATTTATTCTTCGTTAGACTGTTCTACAAGTTCGTCAAGCGTAACATCAAAAATTTCGGCAAGTTTACAAAGCGTATAAATGTCGGGCGTGCTGTAACCGTTTTCATAATTGCTTACTAAACTTTTGGTTCCGCCTAATTTTTCTGCTAATTCTACCTGCGTAAGATGTAGTTGCTTACGATAAAATCTTATATTTTCTGCAATTTTCGTTTTCATATGTAATGGTAAGATAGGTTCGTAACATGGTTACAACCTATTTTTTTTAACGGTTCGTAACGAAAGTTACGAGCCGATTTTTTATTTTTGGAGGAA
>CAZQFP010000111.1:0-2299 GCA_964592605.1 uncultured Clostridia bacterium
TCTGCAAATCCCTTGAAAAGCTGGGAAAGTATTACTCCCGAATTTCCGCGCGCGCCCCACAGCATTCCCGTGGAAAGCTCTTTCAGGTACGCTCCTAGGTGTTCGGTAGGCTTTGCGTGTTGAATGCCGTTTTCAAGCGTCGTGCGCATATTCGTACCCGTATCCCCGTCAGAAACGGGGAATACGTTCATCGCGTTTATTTCTTTTTCATGATTGCACAGATTATTGTAACCGCTGACAATCATCGCCTGAAAAACGATTCCGTTGATGTGTCTGTATTTCATATTCTCTCGTAAAAATTTTATTCTTTGGTTTCGCCGTCCGTAACGCTTTCGGCGCTTCCGGACACCTCTTCCGTTTCCTCTTTCGTTTGGGTCTTAAAATCGTCCTGCCCTTCCACGGGAACGGGATTTTCACCCGTCTTACCCATAAGATTTACCGACTTCGGTAAAATCCAAGTAAGCGCACAGGCAATAAGGCACGCAACCCCGCATATAAGGGTTAAGTATGTCATTGCGCCGGAAGCTCCCGCCGAACCTTCAAGCTGCGAATTCTGCTTCAACGCCGTCAGCACTACGCCCGTTGCAATTCCCGTCGATACGCCTGCAAACAGTCCCTGCACCGCAAAGTACATTGCAGAGTGTTTTACGCCCGTGCGCTTTTCGTCGTCCGCGGCAAGCTGTGAGGGAATTGAGTACGCCACCGAGAAAAACGCCCCGATAGAGAACGAACACATTATGCCGCACACAACGCCCGCAACTATTTTCGCCGTTTGATTTGGAATATACGACGCGCCGAAGAAGGCTAACATACCCACCGAATAGGCTATAAGCACGTAGCGGAAAGCAAAACCCAATCCCTTTTTCTTGATGACGTAGTTATACAGCATCAGAGTAAACGGTACGGGCGCAAACGCCGCCGCCATTACGTACATCATAGGCAAGCCCGTGTGCGAGAAATATTCGTTAATTCCGCCGAGGAATAGCTGTGAGCCGAACGTCATAAAGAAGTATACGACCATCCACAGCATAAAATTCTTGTTCTTGAAGGTGTACGCCAAAGACTTAAAAAGATTGACCGTTTCCGTTTGCAGCTTCTTGCCCTTGGTACTCTCCTCTTTGAGCATAAACATAGGGATAAGCATCGTCAACGCGATAGGCAGAACGATTAGCGCAACCCACTTGATATTCAGCCCTTTCAACATCATGGCAACGAGTACGTACCCCACGACAAAGTAGACTATATCCGCAACCGACTTAACGTTTGACACGAAGTTTCTGTCTGCGGTATTGTCCACTATTTCGGTAAACGTCGCGTAGTATGTAACCATCGTAAGCGTATATGCACAATAGAACAGACATAAAACTAAACCGAAGAAAACGGTATTTCCTATCGTTGCGCCGTCGTTAGGGATAACCAAAACAAACAGTAAGTACGCCGCAATAAGCGTTACAAGCCCTATTAAAATTGTAGGTCTGCGCCTGCCCCAGCGGCTCTTAAAGCGGTCCGTAAGCGAAGCGAGCGGAATGTCTATGACGCCGTCTATAATTTTTGCGACGAGCACGAACGCCGCCCAAACCGCAGCGACAACCAAGTCCTTCTGTGCAAAGGTTTGGTATAAAATACCGCCCTCTTTGAAACCGCCGATAAGCAGCGCGCTGCAAAGATACGAACCCATCATCAGGTTCAACAAGTTAACGCCGAAGCCCGAAATACCGTACAGGACGAGCTTCCCCTTTCCTTTAATCAGTTTCATCTTCTTCAGTTTCTCTCAATCAGTTGAATTATTTTTTTGCAAGCAGTTCCGTAATAAGTTTTCTCTCTTCCGTCAAGCCTTCGGAAATGGGCTTGCCCATATAGTACGCCGCCATAAGTCCGGGGCCGACGTTAATTCCGCAAGAAGGATAAACGTAGTTGATATAAATAGCCTTCGGGTGGAACTTTTCTTCAAGCATCGCCTTGTACTGTTCGGCTTGCGGCCTTCTGTCCGAAGTGGCGATAAATATAATCTGCTCTTCGGGTTTCTCTATCGTATTTTCTATGTATTGCAGCAATACGGGGTACGCCTGCTTTTCCCCCTTTGCCTTGCCGATTACGGTCGTAAGTCCGTTCTGGTCGAATTCTCCTATCGGTTTCAATCCCATAAGCGAACCGAAGAACGCCTTTGCCGCAGTCAAACGGCCCTTCTTTGCAACGAAAGACAAGTCGTCAAGCCAGCCCGCCTGATGGAAGCGGTTGAGATTGTTTTCAACCCAATCGGCGGTTTCGTCAAGCGTCTTGCCCTCACTGCGCAATATAG
>CAZQFP010000112.1:0-2296 GCA_964592605.1 uncultured Clostridia bacterium
CCATGTTGCCGAACGCCATCATCTGTACGTTTACGGCAGTACCCCAGCTGTAAGGGATGTCGTGGTCCATACGGTAGATGTTAGCGCGGGGATTATCCCACGAACGGAATACGGCTTTAACGGCTTCGAAAAGCTGTTCCTTGGGATCGTCGGGGAAATCTTTGCCGAGTTGCTTTTTATATTCTGCTTTGAAGGAATAAGCAAGAGCTTTCAAATCTTCCGCGGTAAGATCAACGTCGTATTCAACGCCCTTTTCTTCCTTCATTTTGTCTATAAGTTTTTCAAAATATTTTTTGCCGACTTCCATAACGACGTCGGAGAACATCTGAATAAATCTTCTGTAGCAGTCCCAAGCCCAGCGGGGATTGCCCGATTTTAAAGCTATGGTCTTTACAACGTCTTCGTTAAGTCCCAAATTCAGTATAGTGTCCATCATGCCGGGCATGGAAGCTCTTGCGCCCGAACGAACAGAAACAAGCAAAGGATTTTCCTTATCGCCGAACTTTTTGCCGCAGATTTTTTCCATTTTATCGATATAAGATAAAATTTCTTTCTGAATACCGTCGTTGATTTTTCTGCCGTCTTCGTAATACTGGGTGCACGCTTCGGTTGAAATCGTGAAGCCCTGGGGTACGGGCAGACCTATTTTGGTCATTTCGGCAAGGTTTGCACCTTTACCGCCCAAAAGTTCGCGCATGGTTGCATCGCCTTCCGTGAAGAGATAGCAATACTTCTTTGCCATTTGATTTTTTCCTCCAAAAAAATGTTTTAATATAAATTATTTTAATAATTTAAAAGTTTGAAAAACGGCAACGCCGTTCAACTTTTATATTTTAATATAAAAATTGCTTTTAATCAAGTGTTTAAGCAAATTTTTATGCAAAATATGGAAAAGCGCCCCTGCAAACACAGGAACGCTTATATCAGCCTTATGTATTCGGAAAGACTTTTTAAGGAATTGTCGGTTTTGTAGGCGAAATATTCCTTTAAAAGCCGCAGTGCACGTTTTTCGCCGTCGGCGGTAATAAAATCTTCTTCGTAAGACTTACCGTCCAACTTTCGTAAAACGTTGTAGGTTACGCGGCTTGCACCAGCGCCCTGACCGCAATCGAAGCACGTGAACGCACCCGCGTCGAAATCGAAACGCAATTTTTCTTCGTTTAAAAGCGACTTACCGCATTCCGCGCAGTTTTCAAGCGCAACCGCATAGCCAGAACGCCTTAGCGTACCCGTAAGAAATTTAATTAGCGCCGAACTTTCTCCGCCGCCGCAAATTTCGGAAAGCGTTTTTACAAGCGAGTAAAAAAGTTCGGGGTAACCGTCGCCTTCGTAGGCGAGCGCGTCGGCAACTTCCAAAGCCGCGCTTGCCGCGTAAAACTTGCATATGTCGGTACGTAAGTCGTAAAAGCTCTCGTTTTCGGAAGCGTTTATAACGGTATATTTTTCGCCGCGCCTTACCAGAACGTATTCGGCAAAACAAAAAGGCTGGGCGGCAAATTTAAGTTTTGCCCCCGCCTTTTTAACGCCCTTTATGCCTGCGGTAATTTTGCCCGCTTCGGCAGTTAAAAGAGTAAGTATTTTGTCGTTTTCGCCGTAGTCCGCCGCTCTCAACACAACGGCGTTAACCTTAACTTCCATAGTAATTCAACTTTAGCTTTGTATTGCGCTACCCGTACGTTTACCGCACAATAAACTGCAGAGATGCGAGTAGAACAAGGCGAACGAGTACCGTCCGCAGGGAGTTTACTATACCGTAAACGACCAAGGCGGCACGCAGTTCAACGCTGTTATACGAAGCATATATGCGGTTTAATCAATCTTTGCCGTCGAGTTTTTTGTACAACATATAATAGCTTACGTTACCCGTCTTTTCAAACATTTTCCAGGCAAGTTCCGCCGCGTCTCTGTCCCTTTTCATATTGCGCGCCCCCTTTGCAAATAGGTTGCGCGGGCAGGCGTAATTTTATGCGCGGGCTTTAAAGATTGCCGTAAACGTCCTTTACAAGCCCCGGGCGGTCGCGCCAGTTCTCTTCAACGCGGACGTACGTTGTAAGGAACACCTTTGCGCCCAAAAACTTTTCCATACTTTCGCGCGCAAACGAAGAAACTTCCTTTATAGCTCTGCCCTGCTTGCCTATAAGTATGGACTTATGGTTGGCTTTTTCGCAGATTATATCAAGGTTGATATCGTAAGTACCGCCTTCCTGACGCACGAATTTGTTTATGACTATTCCTACGCCGTGCGGTATTTCTTCGTTGAATTTCAAAAGAATTTTTTCGCGCATAATTTCGGCTA
>CAZQFP010000113.1:0-2214 GCA_964592605.1 uncultured Clostridia bacterium
GAAAAATTCTCTGAACTCGTTGCAAAGCTGCGCCGCCAGAGTTTTATTGTGAGCAATAACCAGCGTGGGACGGTTTACGTTTTTTATGACGTTTGCCATTGTAAAGGTTTTGCCGCTACCGGTAACGCCGACAAGCACCTGCGTGCGTATGCCGTCTAAAACGCCTTCGGTAAGGCTTTCTATTGCCTGCGGCTGGTCGCCCGTGGGATTAAATTTTGAGTGCAACTCAAACTTCATTTTAATACCTATATCGGAATTATACCCTAATTACCCGCTTTTTACAACAAATTGCGCGGCGTTTATGATAAAGAAAGTTTAAAACGCCGCTCTGTTAATTTTAAACATTTGTTTTATCAGCAGACAATGCATTTATAAATAAAACTGATACTGAAAAACCGCCCCGCGCAAGTTTTGCGCGGGGCGGTTTGTTTCACTTTAAAATAATGCCAAGCAGTTTAAATAGCGACTTTCTACTTTTTGTTGGCGTTTATAATTTTTAAAAGATCCATAACGGTATTAAGCTCCATAGCGTCAAGTTTGTTCAGTTCCTGAATTACCGCCTTGTACTCTACAGGGTAGTTCGATTGCTCGTCAAAAAATTCGCCGACGCTTATTCCGAAATAGTCGCAAAAATTTAAAAGATTTTCAACCGACGGCATACTGTTACCGTTTTCGATTTGGTTTATATATTCGGAGCTTTGACCGAGTTCAAAGCTGAGCTTACGCGCAGAAATCTTGTGTGCGTTTCTTATTACCGCATACCTGTGTTTTATAAAACTCTTTTCCATACCACCATTATATAGTATGTACTATTCACAAATAAATATTGTTGCTATTGTTTACTTGACATACATATTTAAAATATGTAAAATAATTGTAATACATATATGGGATTTGCTGATGAAAAAAATTCTGATTTTGACGGTTACTGCAGGGAACGGACATAACGCATGCGCAAACGCAATGAAAAAACAGCTTGAGAGCTACGGCAATACGCAAGTTGAAGTAGTTGAAATAATTAAAACGTATTCAAGCGCCGCGTTACAGTTTACGGTAAATAAAGGCTATTGTTTTTCCGTGAGCAAGTTGCCGAAAATATATAAAATTTTTTATGACAAATACCGCAAAGCCAACCCTGAAAAGCGCTACGTTTGTGCGGCACAAGGAGCGGCACTTTCCACCGTTAACGGAATTTATAATAAAATTTCACAATTTAAACCGAACGTTATTTTTTGCACACACTTCTACGCCGCAATAGCTTTATCAGATTTAAAAATTAGATATAATTTGCCGTGTAAATGCATTGCGACTATTCTTGATTACGTTGTTTCGCCGTTCTGGGAAGCGAGCATAAATATTGATTATTTAACAATTCCGAACAGTGATTTTGTTAACGAGTTTGTATTCAAAGGTTTTAAAGAAAGTAAACTTCTACCGTTCGGCATACCTTGCCATACAGATAATAATTCCACTTTAAGCAAAGAAAGCGCAAGGCGCAAACTAGACATTGACGAAAATACTTTTACTGTTTTGACAATGTTCGGCGGCGGACACTGGAACGGCGGCTTTAAACTTTTTAAAAACATTTTAAGCACCGTTAACGGAAAAAATGTGCAGATTATAGTTATAAACGGCAAAAATGAAAAAAATTTTAAAAAGATTTCCAAATTGCAGAAAAAAGTGAATATTAAAATTTTAAACGTAGGCTACACCTACAATATTCCACTTTACTTATCGGCAGCTGACGTTGCCGTAACTAAATGCGGCGGAGTAAGTTCAAGCGAAATGCTGAACGCAGAGCTACCCATGGTTGTTACCAAAAAAATTCCCGCACAGGAAATTTACAACCTGCACTATCTTGAAGAAAAAGGCGCGGCTGTTTCTTTTAAAACCGCAAAAGAACTTAAAGAAATTTTAAACGAAATGTTTATAAAGCCGCAACTATTAAACGGTATGCGAGAAAGTGCGTTGAAATTGAAAACAAACGCTGTGAAAGATGTAGCTGAATTCATTTTGAATTTACCAGAAGCTGACTACTCGGATTTCAAAGATTTCGGAAAAGAAAACGTCAAAAAACAAATTAAACAAGCGCTACGATTAGCACACCGTGAATTAAACATAAAAAATTGATATTAGAAACCGCCCCGCGCAAATTTTGCGCGGGGCGGTTCGTTTTAATTTTAAGATAATTTTTCAAGCCGTTTAAGGTCGATG
>CAZQFP010000114.1:0-2121 GCA_964592605.1 uncultured Clostridia bacterium
AGCGGAGTACGCCGCCTATTGCGGTTTTAGACTCGAATATGGTTACGTCGTAGCCGAGTTGCGCCATTTTAATTGAAATAGTAATACCGGCGGGACCCGAACCTACAACCGCCACTTTTATGCCGTTGGGTTCGGCTTTTTCAAGTTCTAGGCTATCAAGGTATGCGGAAGTAACAAAGTTTTCAATGGTGCTTACTTCCACCGGCTCGCCTTTAAGTCCCCTTATGCAGTGCCCCTGACACTGGTTACCGTGGTTACAAACAAGTGAGCAAACAGCCGAAAGCGGATTGTTTTCAAACAGCATTTTGCCGGCAGTCTTTATATCACCGTTTAAAAAAGTTGAAATAAACTGCGGAATGGGCGTGTTTATAGGGCAACCCGTTCTGCAACGCGGATTTTTACAGTTTAAACATCTTTTAGCTTCGGCTATAACGTTATGAGCCATATTAATTCTCCCTTATTTTTAAATTAAAGCGCCGCTTTAATGTCTTCTATCATTTTTGCATACTCTTCGTCGGTAAGGTACACTTTTTGCGGGTTCATCTGGAAAATTCCGCCCCACTCGTCGCCGTCCTTGTACTTGGGACAAAGGTGCATATGAAGGTGGCAACCGGTATCGCCGTATGCGCCGTAATTTAATTTATCGGGCTTGAACACCTTGTGAATTGCCTTAGCCGCACGGTTAACGTCCGCAAAAAACGCATTTCGCTCTTCGTCGGAAATATCAACTATTTCGCTTACGTGGTCCTTATACGCAACAATGCATCTGCCGCGCTTGGACTGTTCCTTAAATAATATAAGCTGGCTTACAGATAAATCGCAAATTTTAATTCCGAATTTTGCAAGCGGTTCGCCGCCCACGCAGTAGCCGCAATTACAGTCTTTCATAAGTTGTTCCCCCGTTTTTTAACTGAAAATAATTATACCACATTAAATTTTAATATTCAATAGCCGAAGTTAAAAAATTTACCATAAGATAAAAAACAATAATTTTTATTGGATTTGAGTATGGCGCAAAGCGGCTTAGAAGCTACCACCGCCGACGAATACTTTAAGCAAGGGTTCAAACTCGGCTTAACATTAGCCGCTCAAAACTTTGTTGAATAAAACAACCGTCCGAACGTAATTCCGTTCGGACGGTTTAATTTTACTTTAAATCAATACTTTTCGCGGGGAGCGTACGTCGTATGTAACAACTCGTGCGATTTATGGCTGTTGGGTTCGCCGAAGAACTCCTTATAAAGCGTTTCGACCGCGGGGTTATCGTGCGAACAACGCACCTTGCGCTCTGCGTCGTAGTCGTAAAGCGCCTGCGCGCGCAACGTCTTCAAATCAACGTTGTTGCGAACTTCGTCGTGTACGTACGGCTGACCGCCGCCGTTAATACAGCCGCCGGGGCAAGCCATAATTTCAACAAAGGTATAGTCCTTTTCACCGCTCTTTATATCTTCCAAAAGTTTGCGCGCATTGGCAAGTCCGCTTGCAACGGCAACTTTAACGGTTGCTTTTCCAACCGTGTATTTCGCTTCTTTAATGCCGGCAGTGCCGCGAACTTCTTCAAATTCAACAGGCGCGCCCTTGCCGCCGAGTTTCATTGCCGCAGTTCTGAGTGCCGCTTCCATAACGCCGCCCGTCGCGCCGAATATCGCGCCCGCGCCGCTCGCTTCGCCGAAAGGCAAATCGTAATCTTCGTCGTTAAGATTTACGAAGTCTATGCCCGCTTCCTTAATCATCTTGGCAAGCTCGCGCGTGGTAAGCGCCGCATCCGTATAATGACCAAGCTCGTCGCGGGTAACTTCAAATTTCTTAGCCGTGCAGGGAATTACCGAAACCACGTACAAATCTTTGGGATCTATGCCGTTTTTCTGGCAATAGTACGTTTTAAGCACTGCCGAGAACATTTCCTGCGGCGACTTGCACGATGAGAGATTGGGCAAAAATTCGGGGTAGTAATGTTCGCAGAACTTAATCCAGCCGGGGCAACAGCTTGTAAACATAGGCGTTTTGCCGCCAGTTTTAAGTCTGGTTAAAAGCTCGGTAGCTTCTTCCATTATTGTAAGGTCTGCGGTGGTGTCCATATTGAAGCACTGAACGTCGCCCAACTGCTTTATTGCGGCAACC
>CAZQFP010000115.1:0-2027 GCA_964592605.1 uncultured Clostridia bacterium
TTTCCTTCGCACAGTTTTTTAACGCAATAAGGAAGAAGTTTGTGCTCTTCTTCCAGAATGCGCGCCTGCAAACTTTCGGCGGTATCGCCTGTCTTAACTTCCACCGCGCGCTGAGCTATTATTGCGCCGCCGTCGGGGACTTCGTTCACGAAATGCACGGTGCAACCCGAAATTTTTGCGCCGTAATCAAGCACTGCCCGGTGAACTTTAAGTCCGTACATACCCGCACCGCAAAACGCGGGAATGAGCGACGGATGAATGTTTATAATTTTATCTTCAAATTCGTTTATAAAGCTGAGCGGAATTATTTTAAGCCAACCCGCAAGCACTATATAATCTACTTGGTTTTTCTTTAAAAGAGCAGTAAGCTCTCCGTACAGCGTTTCAAGGTCGGGGTAGTCGCTTTTTGCGAATACGGCGGCAGATATGCCGTGCTTTTGCGCTCTTTCTATTGCTCCTATACCGTGTTTGGAAGCGATAAGAAGCGCTATTTCGCAAAACTTTTCTTTTTCGTTTGCGTCTATTATCGACTGAAAATCAGTACCGCCGCCCGAAGCGAAAACTGCTATTTTTTTCATATCAACACCCCGTTGAAACTTACTTTTTAAATCTCGGAGATGCGGGGCAATGCAAGGCGCGGAAATTTTTTGACGGGGAGTTTACTTGGGATAAATGACCCTAAAAAAATTTCCGCAACAACGCAGTGTGCCGTATATATGAGATTTACTTTAAATTAACTCCGGTATTTTTTGTAACCTTACCAATCACCACGCACTTTTCGCCCGTGCTTTCAAGCTGTGCAATGGTGGCTTCAACGTCGCGTTTCTTAACGCATACTACCATACCAATGCCCATATTGAAAGTGTTGTACATCTGCTGTTTTGAAAGTTTTGCGCGTTTTTGCATTACTTGGAAAACCGCGGGAACTTCGTAAGATTTCGTATTGATTGTGCAACCTAAACCTTCGGGGAAAATACGGGGAATATTTTCGATAAAGCCGCCGCCGGTTATATGCGCTATGCCCTTAACCTGAACTTTTTTGATAAGTTCCAGAATGCTGTTCACGTAAATGCGCGTGGGCGTTAAAAGCACGTCAATAGGTTTTGCGCCGAGAGCTTCGTCATATTCTTGAAGTTTGGAAACGTCTTCGCCGAAAAGCTTTCTTACAAGCGAATAGCCGTTTGAGTGTATTCCGCTCGACTTCAAGCCGATAAGCACGTCGCCCGACTTAATTTTACTGCCGTTTATAATCTTCTTTTTGTCTACAACGCCAACCGCAAAGCCTGCGATATCGTAGTCGCCGTCGGGGTAAAACCCGGGCATTTCAGCCGTTTCACCGCCTATTAAAGCCGCGCCGGACTGTCTGCAACCTTCGGCAACGCCCGAAACAACGGTTGCAACTTTTTCGGGACTTAAAGCGCCCGTTGCAAAATAGTCGAGAAAGAAAAGCGGTTTTGCACCCTGACAAACTATATCGTTTACGCACATTGCCACTGCGTCTATGCCTATCGTATCATGCTTGCCGGCAAGTATTGCGTATTTAAGTTTTGTGCCTACGCCGTCTGTTCCGGCAACTAGCACGGGATTTTTTACGTCCTTAGGCATTTCGAAAAAGCCGCCGAACGAACCAATATCGCCGAGTACTCCCGCAGTATAGGTTGACTTTACGTGCTCTTTCATAAGTTTAACCGCTTCGTAGCCCCTTTCAACGTCTACGCCGCTGTCTTTGTAGGAAATTGACATTTTATTCTCCTTATGTTTTACGTTTGTATGAGTTTGTCCAAATATGCCGGTTGCGGATTATTCCTTACCTGTCCAGCAATATGTGCAGAGTTTGCAAGGCTCAATACCTATTGCTTCAATCAAACCTTCTATTGACTGGAATTCAAGCGATTCGAACTGGAATTTATCGCAGATGGCTTTACGCATTGCCTTGCCGCGTTCGGAATTGCCGTCGCTGTATTCTTCTATATGGTTAATAGCGTCTTCGCCTTCAAGCTCCATCATGGTACGGCGGGTAATTAAAT
>CAZQFP010000116.1:0-1949 GCA_964592605.1 uncultured Clostridia bacterium
CGGCGAAAATGTCGGTTTCCGAGCAAATCATCAGCTTGACGGTTGTGGCTCTCGGCACCAGCTTACCCGAGCTCATCACGGCGATAACCTCCATGAAAAAGTCAAACGTCGAGATTTCAATGGGCAATATCCTGGGCGCAAATATCCTTAACGCGACTCTGATTACAGGCGGCAGCGGACTTATCGCGGGCGGACTGAACGTTGTCGCGGGAGACTTTATTCCCCTTGTTATCTCCATTGCGCTCGTACTTGTCGCCGCACTCCTGCTGATTATACCCGTGCTTATTAAGGGTAAAACCTACCGCTGGCAAGGCATAAGTATGATGACGCTGTACCTTAGCTACACCGTGTTTATGGTATTGCAGGCAGTAGGCGTGTTTTAATCGGCAACAAAGAATAATATTAAAACGGAAGCTTAAGGGCTATAAATTTTGAAACTAGTAAAAAACGAACTTATGTAAACATAGGTTCGTTTTTTAGGTGTGGGGCTTTATTTTTATTGCTTCTTTTTTAAACGGCTGTATTTAATGGTATAGTCGCCTATAATTTCGGCATCGTTTCCGCTGTAAGTTACCATAACTTCTTTTCCATCCTTAAAATTATCAATGCCACTGCACTCGTTAACGTATTTTTTGCCGTGCGCATCTATAAAGCAATAAAACTGCATGTTGCCCAAATTATAGCGGTAAGTGCTTTTTTTGATAAACATTCTGCCGACGGTGAAAGATGGGTTATCATTCAAAATTTTTTTCAAATTCCTTTCGCGTTTTGCGTTTTTTAATAACTGCGACCACGAGTAGCCCGCAAGGGTTATGGGCTTTGAAAGGTCAATCTTTATTAACTCGCCTGAAAGGTTTGAAAAGTCGGCTTTTTCTCTTTCCGCTTCGGCGGTGGCAAACTCGTCTGCGCCTTCGGACAGTGTGAATTTACTAAGCACTACGCTGTCACTTTTATTAAAGGCAATCATAAGGTTTTGCCCGAGGAAAAAAGGTACTTCAGTGTAATCGCCAGTATGTTTAGCATAGCGCAACGTGCCGTCCGGCCCGTGAAAACTGTATTCCAAAAGAATACTGTAATAGGTAATACTGTGGTGTCTACCGTTGTATTGTCTTTTTTTTTTGACAATTTCTTCAACAATTCCATCGGTTAAAATGCAGTTTTTTAAGATTTTACGAGCAAACTTTTTTCTTTTAATCAGCGGGATATATTTTGCAAAAACCACCGCAGTTATAATTAAAAGTATAGCGGTAAACCCGAACGTAAAAACCGTTATGCCTGCATCATGGAATAAAACGTCAAAATTTATTACTATCAACGCAATTAAAACAGCCAGAAAAAAGGTTAAAACTACCGCCATCAATATAGCGTCGCCTATCTTAAAATTCGTTCCCTCCACTCCGTACCGCTTGGATTTATTAAGTTTATAAAACTGTACGCCGTTTAATTCCATTTGTAGAGATAAAACTACCTTATAAAGTTTGTTCTGGCTTTGGGGATTTGAACGGGTTTTTCAAGGTCGGTGCCTTTTGCGTTTACAAGCAGTTTTAAAAGCCAAGCCATATTGCTGCCTATTGCGCGCATTATCGTTACGCCCTCTTCGTCCTTTAAAACTTCTTCTGCCTTGTTGCCGTGAACCATATTCCAGTACGTTGACGGAACCTGTATCATATTGTTTATGCCTATGTACTTATTTAATGCGTCGTAGGAAGCGGTTGTGCCTGCACGCCTTGCAGAAACAACGCTTGCCGCAGGCTTTAACCTCATATAGCCGCCGTATGCATAGAAAAGCCTATCCATTGCCGCAACCATAGCGCCGTTAGGCGACGCATAGTGAACGGGCGCACCGAAAACGTAGCCGTCGGCAAACTTCGCCTTTTCGCCTATCGCATTCAGCGGGTCATCGTTAAATATACAGCCTTTACCCGTCTTACAGCCGCCGCACCCTATAC
>CAZQFP010000117.1:0-1914 GCA_964592605.1 uncultured Clostridia bacterium
GAGCACATCCTTGGTAAGGATGAGGTCGGCGGTTCAAGTCCGCTCAGCAGCTCCACTTATTCCCGTTTGCAATGCAAGCGGGTTTTTTATTACCCGAAAATAAAATTTTTGTGCAAAAGATTTAAAATTACGGACAAGTATTTTCTTGTCCGTAATCTGTAAACAAATTATTGCTTTTAAAAATAAAGCCGAAAATTATCTTTTATATTTTGCGGTAGCTATTCTTATGTACTTTTTGTCGGTATTGTTTTGAACAACGGGTTCTTCAACAACTTCTTCTTCAACCGCAAGTTCTTCTTCTGTTGCGGCAATTTCAACCTGCACGCCTTCAGCCTGTTTCATTTTTACGTATGCCACCGCGCAAGGGTATTTTATAATGCCCTTATCGCAAATTGCGCAAAAAGGCGCGTAACCGCCGCATAAATCTCTGTTACGGATTTTGCTATTTATGTATTTATCGTCGTCAATAACTTTCTGAATTACTTTAAGGCTTTCAACGTCTAGCTGCGCAGGCAACGACATCAATAACTTTAAAGGCGCTTCGCTGTTCCACATAATTAAGTATACTCCTTACATTACGATAATGTTATTATACACTACTAAACGTAATTTTTCAAGTGTTTAAACTATATTTCTTTTACTGTCAGTGAAGAAAGAATTTCGCTATATTTGTCCGTACCGAACGAAATATTATCGGGGGAAGTAACCGCCGCCGTACCAGCCGCTACGCCCTGGCGCAAAATTTCTTCCAACGGCGCGCCCATAACTAACGCCTGAGTTGCCGCGGCAACCATTCCGTCGCCAGCACCGAGCGTGGAATTCATTGCAACGTTTACGCTCTTGCAATAATAATTCTTGTTGCCGTCGGTAATAATCGCGCCCTGCTTACCGAGCGACAAAAGCACGCGTTTTGCGCCCATAGTAATAAGTTTTTTACAGCCTTCAAGCATTTCTTCACGCGAAGTAAGTTGCTTTTTTAAGGTGCGTTCAAGCTCTTCAAGATTGGGTTTTGCAAGGTCTACGCCGCATTTAAGTGCGGAAAACAACCTTTCGCCTTCGCTGTCCACAACTTTTAACGTGCCTTGCGGCACGGCGCTTAAAATCTTTCCGTAATAGTCGGGCGACATTCCCTTTGTAAGTCCGCCTGAAATAACTACGGCTTCACAGCGGCTTGAAAGCTGGGAAACAACGTTTAAAAGCTCTTCCTGCTTGGCTTCTGAAACCTGCGGGCTTATATCGTTAATTTCGGTCATCATAGACTTATGGTCTATGAATTTATAATTTTCGCGTACTCTGCCTTCGTTCCACACGAATTTGTATGGAACGCCTTCGCGGTGAAGCTCGTGTTCGAACTGGTGTCCGTTACCTTCGTACATAAAACCCGTTGCAAAAACTTCGGCTTTAAGCCTTGAAAGACCTATTGCAACGTTGAGAGCTTTTCCCGTAAAGAAAATTCGTTTATTTATTAGCTGATGCGACATTCCCACGCTGAGCGAATCAACTTCAATGTTCACGTCTATGCACGGGCTTAAACAAACGGTTAAAATCATGATTATTTTCCTTTAAAACGTTTACAGAAAAAAAGCCGCTTCAAAGGCGGCTTTTACCTTTTACATAGAAATCATCTGTAAAGTCTCGTATAATTCGTAATTGAATTTTTTCTTCATGCTGACGGCTTCGATAATGTCCATATCGATAATTTCGTTTTTGCGAATACCTACAACTCTGTTGCCGATACCGTCGTTAAGAAGCCTTACCGCCTTATTGCCGAACTGTGCGGCAAGCATTCTGTCCGCCATAGAAGGCGAACCGCCGCGCTGAATATGCCCGATTGTTGTGGGGCGAACAGAATAAGTCGGTGACTATGCAAAGGCAAGGTTTATCCGTAATTACTTTGCAGGCAAAAGGATTGCC
>CAZQFP010000118.1:0-1908 GCA_964592605.1 uncultured Clostridia bacterium
AATAATCTGTATCGGAATATATAATAGCATACGGTTTCGTTTTGTCAAGAACGCACTTTAAAGTGCTATACTTACCTTTTAGAAAGTACGTAAGGATTGAAATATGGAAAAAGAATTATTAAAATCGTGCAGTTGCCCGTTAGATGCAACTATTAACGTAATCGGCGGCAAATACAAAATAGATATAGTTTATTATCTTTTCGGAAGAAAATTAAGATACAGTCAACTTGCAAAACTTGTAAACGCTACGCCGAAAATGCTTGCGGAACAACTTAAAGAACTTGAGAAAGACGGAATAATTAACCGCGTTTTATACCCCGTCGTTCCGCCCAAAACAGAATATTCCCTTACGCCTCTCGGAGAAAAATTGTGCGCCGCAGTAATTGAAATGTATAAGTTCGGTCAAATTTTATACACAATTCACGAAATAAAACCGCGTTGCGGCTGTGAAGAAGATTTGACAAGATTGTATAACGTTTTAAAGGGTTAAACTTTCAAACAGAAATTATAAAGCCTAATTCCTATTTTGTCAATAGGAATTAGGCTTTTGTGATTTAAATTTATACCTTAGTTAATTCAGTTATAGACTTTTTCAAAAAAGTTATTCTTTTTAAGCTCTTCTTCTATACTGTTATTCGAGCCGAGCGCCAAAAGCACCTTCGCTGTAGCCATTTCAAAACTTATATCGTAAGCCGCGGTGCACTCTTCAACAAGCCCTATTGCGCTTTCGTACGTACGCGCACGGCTGTCAATTGGAGCAATTACAACCTGTATACCCAATTTTTCGCAGTAGGCAAGGAAATTTCTGAAATTAGCTTCCTTGCCTTCGGTACACACCGTTCCGCTGTGATAAAGTTGCACCATAACCGCCTTGGGCTTGACTTCCGTAAAACGGTAAAAATCGAAATTCAATAGCGAATGAGCCTGAATTGTAACAAGATTTGTACAAAGTTTTGTTGAAACGCAGGGGCTTCTATGCTCTCTCAACTCGGCAAGCGACGGATTGTGCTCGTCTTTATTATAAATAAAATTACCGTTTTTTATCGTCCCGAAATGCACTTTTAAAATGCTTTCGTAATCGCCGTTGATTTGCGAAGCCGATAAAAGCCTGCTTGCAAGGTGAATTTTGCAGTCTTCGCCGTGGTTTGTAAAGCTGACGAACACGCCGCCGAAATCCACGCTTTCAATAAACGTTACCGCACCGGCAAAATTTTCAACGCCACGACTGCGCTTATCGCTTAAGGGAAACAGCGCGGAAACGAACACAACGGGTATTTTTATATCGCAAAAAAGCTGGCTGAAAAGGTTAGCCGTAAAGCACAGCGTATCGGTACCGTGGGTTATTATAATTCCGTCGTAGTCGTCACAATTTACGCCGCGCACACAATCCGCCATTGTTTCAAGGTCGGCAGGTTGCATATTTTCGCTGAGAATATTTAAAGGTCTCAACTCTTTGAACACAATCTCTTTACCGTATCTTGCTCGATAAAGTTCTATCAGCGCGCTTTTGCTTTCACTTTTTAAGCCTACGGTAGCGCCGTTTATGTCCGAACCGATTGTACCACCCGTAAAAATTACGCAAATTTTGTTTTTCATATGCTTATCTTAAAATTAAAGACTGCCCACCGTTCTGGGGTACAACAAAGTATCGCGAATATTTTGCACGCCGGTTATATACATGATTATGCGCTCAAATCCCAAACCGAAGCCGCTGTGCGGAACGCTACCGTACTTGCGCGAATCGAGATATTCGGTATAACTTTCAAGCGGCATATTGCGTATAAGCATAGCCTGTTTAAGTTTTTCAAAGTCGGCTTCCCTTTCACTGCAACCAATAATTTCGCCTATGCCGGGCACAAGCAAGTCGGTTGCGGCTACGGTTTTTCCGTCCGCGTTCTGCTTCATATA
>CAZQFP010000119.1:0-1838 GCA_964592605.1 uncultured Clostridia bacterium
CCTACTAGCGGATTTGCCGTTATGCCCGAAAGCCCGTCGCTACCGCCGCACTTCAAACCTACTTTAAGGCATGATATGTCGCGTTCAACGCGCTTGTCGTGCTTTATTACGTCGGCAATCTCTTTGCAGAGTTTTACGCCCGTTTCTATTTCGTCTTCCACTTCCTGGCAGATTAAAAACTTAACTCTGCTTTCGTCTACCTTGCCCAAACCTTCTTTGAACTGCGCCATCTGGTTGTTTTCGCAACCGAGACCGAGCACGAGCACGCCGCCCGCATTGGGATGGCGAACCATTTTCTGCAAAATGAGTTTTGTACGCTCGTGGTCGTCGCCGAGCTGAGAACAGCCGTACGGATGAGTATACGTATATATGCCGTCGAAGCCTTTACAGCCGTACTTTTCTTTGAACGTTTCAAGTATGAGTTTGGCTTGTCCGTTTACGCAACCTACGGTGGGTATAATCCAAAGTTCGTTTCTTATACCGACGTCGCCGTTTGCGCGCTCGTATACCTTAACTTTGCGCGCCGCAACCTTTTTGAGTGCGGTGGGCACTTTGTTATAGGTATATTCGAGATTTTCCGAAAGATTGGTCTTTACGTTGTGCGTATGCACGTGCGTACCTGCGGCTATAGCCTTGGTTGCGCACGCAATGGGACTGCCGTATTTGATTACGTTTTCGCCTGCGGCAATATCTTTAAGCGCAAACTTATGACCCTTTGTTATGTCTTCTTTGAGCGTTACGCCTTCATATATGCCACCCTTTTGCAAATCGCAAAGCGCAACGGCAACGTTATCAAGGGGATTTATAATGATAGTTTTTTTAGTCATAAATAATACCTTATCGTACTATGAAATGTAATTCTTAATAAGCTAAGAATTACTTGCAAGCGCCCTTGCAACCCGAAACAAAGCACTCTACCGCCGCTTTCATACCTTTAGTATCGATTGCCTTGAGATACTTAGCAACAGTTGCGGTAATTTCGGGATGAATTGCGTTCATATCGCAATCCCATGCTTCCTTCCAACCGAGCGCCTGCTTTGCAAGTTTTTCGTAATCGCCGTCGAATTCAGCCCACAGCTTTTTCCATTTTTCAAGGTAAGCGGGATCGTCCTTCAACTCAATTTGCTGATTGCCCCTTTTGCCCTTGTGGAATTCAACCAAAGCCGCAAACGAGAACAGCACGTGCTGGGGAAGCGTTCTCTTAATCTTAACGTAGTCGGTAAGCGTGGGAAGAATTCTCGTCTTGAATTTGGTTGTGGAGTTGAGCGCGATAGACATAAGCTCGTGGCGAATGTAAGGGTTTTGGTATCTTTCCAAAACGCTGTTCGCAAAAGCCGTCATCTGGTCCTGCGGCAGGTTTATCGTGGGGTTTACTTCGTCGAAAACGAAATCGCGAACGTACTTGCCTATTACGGGGTCGTTCACAGCTTCGCCGACGGTATCTATTCCGCACAGATATGCAACGGGCACCATAGCCGTATGCGAACCGTTCAGAATTTTAACCTTTCTCTGCTTGTAGGGGTGAATGTCATCCGCGAAGATAACGTTGAGTCCCGTGCTGTCCGCGGGAAGTACCTTTTGAACGTGCGGTTCTTTTTTAAGCACCCAAAGATGGAAAATTTCGCCCTTTACAACGTTGTTGTCAATATAGCCAGTTTCCTTTTGAATATATTCGATTTCGTTTTTGGGGTAGCCGGGAACTATTCTGTCTACCAGCGTAGAAGTGAAATGGTTGCAGTTTTGCATCCAGTCGATAAACGCCGCGTCCATTTTATTTATTTTAGCAAGCTCGGTAAGGCATCTGTAAAGCTCGTCGCCGTTGTCGTCGATAAGCTCGC
>CAZQFP010000120.1:0-1692 GCA_964592605.1 uncultured Clostridia bacterium
CTGACGCCGCCGCCGAGACAAGCGACCGTACTTCGATTGACAAACAAATAAAAAAAACAAAGAGCGGCGGAGCGGGGTTTGCCGCTAAACCGCTTGCAATCCCCCGCTGCTGCCGGCTTTCTCAATTTGTTTGCTTTTATATTGCTTCGTCAATTCGCTTTCCGTAAGCTCGCTATAGTCTGGGGCGACACCGTTCCAACCTTGCAACCTTCGTCCCAGCAAGTGAATTTGTCCGACAGCACAAGTTTGTTGTCGTGTTCGTCGTTACTCAACTTACAAATTACTTCGTCGCCCTGTATATCGGAGTAGAAGTACATAAAAAGACCTTTTGAGCAAGTTATACGCTCGCCCGTTTTTTCCAAGTATTTCAATATGTACGCAAGCGCATGACCGAACAGCGGCCCACCGTCAAGTTCTTCCATTTCGTTGCGCCCGAACCTATCAAGAAAGAAACTACTTTGCTGCACCGTTCTGACGGTGTGCTTTTTAAAGTTATAGTCTCTCGTTACAATAAACTCGCCCGACAACGTTCCTTCCGGAATATAGAACAGCCCGTGAAAGTGCAGACGATTAGTTTTCTTGCCACGTTCCCAAACACCCATATACCGCCAGCTCTTTCTTGTAACGAAATGCTGTAGCTGCGTTTTAACCGCCTTTTTAAAACTGTCTTCCGTATGCTTTTTATCGTCGTAAGTCAATGTTACGAAATAATTGAACTCTTGATTTAAAGCCTTACGAACGAACCGCATCCGTCGCCGAATAAGGTTTTTACGCTTTCTGTCAGCGTTGCTTTCAACGTAACTTCTGCAAGCGTCAGCGGTTTTAAAGAGAGGAAGCATATATTCATAAATCGCCTTAATTCTCATTTTGCGGTTATAGCTCAAATACTTATTGTATAGTTCTTCAAAGATTTGTTTGCGTGTAGTAGTGCGTTTAACTTTGGGTGCCTTTTCAGGCTCTTGAACGGGCTTATTTTCGCTTTTTGCCGCTTCCTTGACAATTTCTTCAAGCGTAACTTGTTCAGGCTCTGGCGGCTCAAAATCGCTGTCGTCGTCCGGTATTAAAACGGGCGGCGGTTTTTCTAACTGCAACTTTCCGTCTTGCTCTGAAACGGTTATAACTTCTTGCTTCTGTTTTCTACGACGGGCTGGATTAGTGGTATGCGGAATCGCTATATAATGACTGCCATCAAAGTAAACTTTCGCTTCCGGATACCACTCGTCAAACTGCTCGCTTTCTTCCATCAGCTTTCACCCCCTAAACTGTAAAGGGCGTTAATAAAGTAACTGTTCTGTGCTTGCAGCTCATCAACGCTTGCACACTCTGTTAAGTATTCTCGGTAATCGTTCAGCCCCACGTTAGTGCGTAAAGCCATATCGTTAAAATAGTCTGCGAAACAGTCTGTAGCAAAACGCTTACGGTAGATTTTTGCACTCATCAGATAATACTTTTTCTTATAAATCTTACCGTCCATAGTGCCACGCTCTTTTTCGATTTTAAGCACCGAAAAGCCGTACCTATTGTAAATTCTTACGTTGCGTTTCCATATCCACGCCGTAACGCTTTTGAGAACGTGAACTAAAAGCGTGTTGTCGCCCCTGCGGAAACGGAAATCGTAATACAGCCCGATAAACCTATTGAACGCCCATTCTGCAATCATATCGCCTATTGTGTAGAACGGCATAGCGAGCT
>CAZQFP010000121.1:0-1657 GCA_964592605.1 uncultured Clostridia bacterium
TTTACAAGCTCGGGCTGTTCTTCGGTCTCAGTTTTAGTCTCTTCTGTAGCCGTCTCTTTTACTTCTTCGGTAGCGGGAGCTTCAACTGCCGCAGGTTCTTCCTTTGCGCTCTCTTCCGCTACGGGCTTAACGTCCTGAGCCTTTTCAACAACGGCGTCCGTCTGATAGATTGCCTGTCTGTCGAACTTCATATAGCTTTTGCCGGAAGTTTCGGTACCCGTTTCCAAAACGAAAGTATTTTCTTCGTTATCAACTTCAACAACTATTCCGCAAATACCGCCGATTGTTTTAACCTTGTTACCAGGCTTTACCGCATTGATAAGGTCCTGTGCGTCCTTTTCCTGCTTTTTGCGTTTGCGCGAGCCGAAAACGTACAACAGAACTACCGCGACGATCATAACCGCGATAATCAGTAACATGGGCCAGTTGTCCCAAAAACTTCCTTCAAGCAATGAATTAAACATTTTAATCTCCGTTTCTTTTAATACACTTAATATAATAATATTTATATCGAAATTTGGCAAGCGATTTTTAAAAATTTAACGCTTTTGCACCAAACTTTTACATATTATCTGCAATTTTTATTGTTGTTCGCCGTACTTTGCATAAAATTCTCTTGCAAAATCGGTTAAACTGTCGGCAAATATGGCTTCGCGCATACCGCTCATCAGCTTGTGCAAAAACGTAATATTGTGCAAACTCAAAAGCATTGACGCGAGCATTTCGTTTACGTTTATAAGGTGGCGCAGGTAGGCTTTAGTGTAATTTTTACAGCAATAGCAATCGCAGTTTTCATCGAGCGGTGAAAAATCTTCGGCAAACTCCGCGTTGCGGACAACCCTTTTTCCTTTAGAAGTCATTGCCGTACCGTTGCGCGCAATGCGCGTTGCAAGCACGCAGTCGAACATATCTACCCCGCGTTTAACGCCTTCAATAAGGCAGTCGGGACTGCCCACGCCCATTAAATACCTGGGAACGCTTTCGGGCATGTGCGGGCGCATGAGCTCTAAAATTTCGTACATGCGGCTCTTTGGTTCGCCTACCGATAAGCCGCCGATTGCTATACCGTCGGTTGCGAACGGCTTTGCGCGTTCAAGGCTTTCAAGCCGCAAATCGTCGTACATATTGCCCTGCACTATGGGAAAAAGTGCCTGGTCGTCGCGCGATTTTACTGCGGCGCACCTTTTAAGCCAGGAATACGTGCGCTCCATAGCCGCTTCCGCCTGCGAATGAGTATAACCGAATTCACTGCACTGGTCGAACTGCATTATTACGTCCGCGCCGAGATTTTCTTCTATTGACATAACTTTTTCGGGCGTAAACAGGTGTTCCGATCCGTCTATATGCGAATTGAAATATACCCCTTCGTCCCGAATTTTATTCAGCTTTGTCAAAGAAAAAACCTGAAAACCGCCGCTATCGGTCAAAATAGGTCTGTCCCAGTTCATAAATTTGTGCAGACCGCCGGCTTTTTTTACAAGCTCGTCGCCGGGACGCAAATACAGGTGATATGTGTTTGAAAGTATAATCTGCGAACCCGCTTCCTTTAAGTCGCGCGGATACACGCCCTTTACCGTCGCCTGCGTGCCGACGGGCATATATACGGGCGTTAAAATATCGCCGTGCGGCGTATGAAACACGCCTGCACGCGCACCCG
>CAZQFP010000122.1:0-1640 GCA_964592605.1 uncultured Clostridia bacterium
GACTTCGACTTGTAGACCTGCTTTTCTCTGCCGTTTCTTATAAGCTGGTTGATTGTAGGCATCTTATTACCTCCTTGTTAGTTGTGAATATTTCACCTCTTCCGCGTACCCTTAAAAGCGGAGAAAGGAAAAAAGCAATTATAATATATAATAATGAAAAGCTTCCGCAACGCTTAACATACTTGTCCATAGTAAGCGTGCGAAAGCAATTTTAACAAATATTTACTTAATTGTCAAATAATTTACGGTAGATTTTTTAGTAGACATTAATTAAACGTACCGATGCATTTTTATTTTACAATGCCTCTGAACGGCTGCTTATTAAGCCAAGACGTTTCAGACGCGCCCTTATACCCGCAGGCGACCTTTGCAGCGTGTTTGAAATTTCCGCAACAGTTAAACCGTCTTTAAACATTTCGGTAAGCGACGCGTCCTGTTCATCCGTCCAAACTCCGCCTTGATTTAAATACTTTCTATCTTGTTGTCTTTCGGCGGAATATTCCGAAATCATCGTCTCTAAATTTTCAACGACAAATTTTTGAGCCTCTAATCCGTATAAAACAACTTGATAAGTGCCGTATTGTCCAATACGTTGCTGTACGATTATCCCTATTCCGTTGCCCTTTTCAGTGGGCAACTTCGTATGCTTACCGTCTTCTCTTTCAACCAATTCCAGATATTCTGATTTTATCAACCAATTTGTAACCGCTTTTACCTGCAATTTTTTAGTTTTTGTCGTATCAATGTTTTGATTAAAATATGCAACGATATCGCTTACCGAAATCGGAGCTTTACTGAACGGAAAGTTATCCAACACGTCTTGCTCAACGTGATAAGTCTCTCTGCTCTTATTGCTCTGCTTCTGAATACCGCCGTTTTGATAAATTTCACCTAGCAGTTCGGAAACGTAAAACAAAAAACGCGTTATTTTTACGTTGTTGACTAAATCGTTTTCCGGAATTTGGCTACCGTCAACAGGATTAATTCCGTTAGCCATTTTGTCTATAAACTCTTTTGCATATAAAACTTTTTCTAAATCCATAATAATCGATTTTTCCTTTGTATACTTGTTTTAATAATTTTATCACGCAGATTCGTTTTAGTCAACGCAACGAAGTTTTTTGCGCCGTGTTAATTTAGAGTTACGTCCGAAAGGGCTTTGTATTTTTCGGCGGCTATGCGGGTTAATTCGCGCACGTCGAGTATGCCCGAAAAAGCTTCGTCCGAAAGTTTTTTTGCCGTGAAGATTGTTTCCACGGGGAAACGGAGATTTTTTATTTCGGAAAGCATTCTGCCGCTTTGGCGCGTGCCCATAAAGTCGCCGCCGCCGCGCATTTTAAGGTCGGCTTCCGCTATCTCGAACCCGTCCACACAGTTTTTGATAACAGACAATCTTTCGCGCGCCTCTTCGGTATCCGTGCCCATAAGCAGGAAGCAGTAGCTTTTTTTGTCGCCTCTACCCACTCGCCCCCGAAGCTGATGAAGCTGTGAAAGTCCGAAGCGTTCGGCGTTGTAAATAATCATCGTGGTTGCGTCGGGCACGTCCACGCCGACTTCGATTACCGTTGTCGATACAAGGCAGTCGAACTCCTTCGCCTTGAACGCCGACATTATTTCGTTCTTTTCCTTGTCCTTCATTT